>NZ_LKGW01000106.1:0-99941 GCF_001467335.1 Pseudomonas sp. ICMP 10191 | reverse complement strand
CCCATGCTCCGCGTGGGTATGCCGTTCTGGACGCTCTGCGTCCGGTCTTCTTTGTTGCAGCCGGGTATCAGGACTGAATCGCGGGTTTTTCCGATGCGGCCGGCGTAGAAGGCTTGGCCGCAGGTTTGGCGGCTGGCTTTCTTACCGCTGGTTTTTTCGCTGCGGCAGGCTTTTTGGCAGCCTCGACGGGCTTGGCCGTTACTTTCTTGACGGCTGGCTTGGCCGCTACATTCTTGTCCGCCACTTTGGCGACAGGTTTGGCAGCAGCCTTGACCAACGGTTTTGCCGCGCTCTTCGCCGCTGCCGGTTTGGCCACCACAGTGCGCGAGGCAGCCGGTTTGGCTTTCGCGCCCACCAATAGCTCGATCTGTCGGCTCAGCTGGTCGACCTTGCTGTGCAGCGCCTGCACCTCAGTGCGACTCGGCACACCCAAGCGTGAAATCGCGCCATTCAGGCGCTTGTCGAAAGCCTCTTCCAGCTCGTTCCACTTGCCAACCGCAAGGTCTTTCACGTCGTCCACACGGGACTTGGCCGACTTGCTGGTGCTCTTGACGTCATCGAGCTGCTTCTGCGCTTCTGCCTTGGTCAGCTTCTCGGCTTTTTCGCCGTCCTTCACCAGGGTCTCGAAAAGCTTGCTGCCATCATTGCTGATCTTGGAATACGCGCCCAAACCAGCCAGCCAGATCTGACGAGAGTACTTCTCAACCTCGCCCATCCAGGAGCTGCCATCTTTGTCGGTTTTTTTCTTGCCAGCCATCCTGTTCTCCTTATCGTCCAGACTTGGAACACCCGAGTCGTTTCGGCACGCAGCGTTCGAGCTTTTATCGGCCCGACACGCTCGAGCAATGCCGTCAGCTCATCGAGCCTGGCAAAGAGCGTGTCTACATCATGTTTAGACGGGATACCGACCCGGTTCAAGGCCTTTGCGACTCTAAGGTCGAAAGCACGCTCGATTCTGTCGATTTGCGCTCACAAAAGAGCGCATGGGCATACGGCGGCGAAGAAAAAAATGGGCTGCGTACAACGCTCAGGCAGCGAGCGCCTTGTCCAGAACGCGCTCGACTTCTGTCTTGATCGAACCGCTCATGGCCGACAGGATGAAGTTCAGCTCGATGTTGACGCGGATCAAAGCCTCTTCGACCTCGACCTCACCCTTGGCTCCCTTGCCCTCCAGTTTTACGGTATCGCCAGCCCATTCGTGAGCCAGTCCGTATCGGGTGGACAGCTTCTCGACCAGTTGCTCGGCCTTTTCGCGAGCCTTCTCAAGGCCCAGGGCGTGCGGGCGTTCAACGGTTATCTTGGCCATCGGAGGCTTCCTTGATCGTCATATGAAATGCGGCGCAACTATATACACCCGCCCGCATCCAAGAAAGCGTTGCAGGTGAGCCTTGTCAAGACAAAGCCGGCCTTGGCGATTAGAATGACCCGCACTCTATTCCGGTGAAGCGATATGAACGATCAGCGCAAAGGCAGCGATGCCGAACCTACGACTCACTTCGGTTACAAAAATGTACCGGAAAGCCAGAAGGCAGAAAAAGTCGCTGAGGTTTTCCATTCGGTAGCGGCCAAGTACGACCTGATGAACGACCTGCTGTCCGGCGGTATGCATCGCCTGTGGAAGCGTTTCGCAATCGAGCTGTCCGGCGTCCGCACCGGCAACCGCGTGCTGGATATTGCTGGCGGTACGGGCGACCTGACCCGCAAATTCTCCAACCTGGTCGGTCCGACCGGCCAGGTGGTACTGGCTGATATCAACGCCTCCATGCTCAAGGTCGGCCGTGACCGCCTGCTGGACCTGGGTGTGTCGGGCAACGTCGAGTTCGTCCAGGCAGACGCCGAAAAGCTGCCATTCCCGGACAACCATTTCGACTGCGTGACCATCGCGTTCGGCCTGCGCAACGTGACGCACAAGGAAGACGCCCTGCGTTCCATGCTGCGCGTGCTCAAGCCGGGTGGTCGTCTGCTGGTACTGGAGTTTTCCAAGCCGACCAACAAGCTGATGTCCAAGGCCTACGACGCCTACTCGTTCGCGTTCATGCCGTTGATGGGCAAGCTGGTCACCAATGACTCGGAAAGCTACCGTTATCTGGCCGAATCGATCCGCATGCACCCCAACCAGGAAACCCTCAAGTCGATGATGGTAGAAGCCGGTTTTGACCGCGTGACGTATCACAACATGACTGCCGGCGTCGTGGCCCTGCATCGCGGTATCAAACCCTGATGTTGCTCCGGGGGCTGCTCGCAAGCATCGAGCACGGCATCAATCGGGTGCTGCGCCTGGACAGCACCGCGCTGCCACGCATGGCGCGTCTGTCCGGACGTGTCATTGCGGTGGACTGTCGCGATCCGTCCCTGAAGCTGTTCATCCTGCCCAGCGACGAAGGCTTGCTGCTCGCCGCTGACTGGGCTGCCGAGGCTGACTGCACCCTGCGCGCGCCGGCTTCCAGTCTGGTGCGCCTGGCCCTGAGCAAAGACAAAACCGCTGTGTTGCACGGCCCGGACGTAGAGCTCGACGGTGACAGCGGCGCGCTGCTGGAACTGGTCGGCATTCTTCAGGACCTGGAGCTGGACTGGGAACACGAACTGTCCAACTGGATCGGCCCGGTGGCCAGCCAGTTGTTCAGCAGCCACCTGCGCAACAGTGGGCGCTGGACGCGGGAAAGCTTCAACAGCCTCAGCCAGAACGTTGCCGACTACCTCAGCGAAGAATCGCGCACGCTGGTGGGCAAACACGAAGCCGAAGCACGATTCGCCGAACTCGACCAGATCAAGCTCGATCTGGAACGCCTCGAGGCGCGCTTTGCCCGCCTTGCCCACTCCCTCAATACCAGCGATAACGCATGAAGCTGCTTGCCGTCCGCCGTCTGTTTCGCATTCAACGTGTCGTTATCCGCTATCGCCTCGATGACCTGTTGTTCGCCCTGCCCCTGCCGTGGTGGATGCTCGCGCTGCGTTTCGTGCTGCCCTGGCGCTGGCTGCCACGGCGCAAATCCGAGCTGAGCCGGGGAGTACGCTTTCGTCTGGCGCTGCAGGACCTGGGGCCTATTTTCATCAAGTTCGGGCAATTGCTGTCCACCCGGCGCGACCTGTTGCCCGAGGACATCGCCGACGAACTGATGCTGCTGCAGGACCGCGTGCCGCCGTTCGATCAGCAACTGGCGATCAAGCTGATCGAAGAACAGCTCGGCGCGCGCATCTGTGACGTGTTCAGCCGCTTTGACGAGAAGCCTTTGGCATCCGCTTCGGTCGCTCAGGTGCATGCCGCCTGCCTGAAGACCGGCGAAGAAGTCGTGGTCAAGGTGGTACGCCCCGGCCTCAAGCCGATCATCGGCCAGGATCTGGCGTGGCTGTTCATTCTCGCCCGCACCGCCGAGCGCGTCTCCGCCGATGCCCGCCTGCTGCACCCGGTGCAGGTGGTGATGGATTATGAAAAGACCATCTACGACGAGCTCGACCTGCTGCGTGAAGCGGCCAACGCCAGCCAGTTGCGACGCAACTTCGAAGGCTCCGACCTGCTTTACGTGCCACAAGTCTACTGGGACTGGTGCCGCCCGAAAGTACTGGTCATGGAGCGCATCTACGGGCTTCAGGTAACCGATCTGGCCGCGCTGGCCGATCAGCGCACCGACATGAAACTGCTCGCCGAGCGCGGTGTGGAGATTTTCTTCACGCAGATATTTCGCGACAGTTTCTTCCACGCCGACATGCACCCTGGCAACATTTTCGTCAGCACGGTCAACCCGTGGGCGCCGAAGTACATTGCCATCGACTGCGGTATCGTCGGCAGTCTGACCCCGGAAGATCAGGATTATCTGGCGCGTAACCTGTTTGCCTTTTTCAAACGAGATTATCGTCGCGTTGCGCAACTGCACATCGATTCGGGCTGGGTGCCGGCAGAGACCAAGCTCAATGAATTCGAAGCGGCCATCCGCACGGTCTGCGAGCCGATTTTCGAGAAGCCGCTCAAGGATATTTCCTTCGGCCAGGTGCTGATGCGTCTGTTCCAGACCGCGCGCCGCTTCAATATGGAAGTCCAGCCGCAACTGGTTCTGCTGCAAAAGACCCTGCTCAACATCGAAGGCTTGGGTCGTCAGTTGTACCCTGATCTGGACCTGTGGAGCACCGCGCAGCCTTATCTGGAGCGCTGGATGCGTGAACGGGTCAGCCCGAAGACCCTGCTGGGCAATCTGCAATCACAGGTCGAGCAACTGCCGCACATCGCGGGCATGACCCGTGACCTGCTGGAGCGCATGTCCCGCCCGCACGCCTCGGATCCGCCGCGCCCGTGGCACGATCGCAAGGACGAGCCGGTCCTGCGGCTGATCGGCGCGGCATTGCTGGTCGGCGGCGCGATACAGGGCTGGGTGATGAGCGAGGCCGCTACCCAGTTGCTGACGCTCACCGCGTGGCCGGCGGCGATCATGCTCATCGCCGGGCTGTATCTGATCGTTCGCCGATAGCCAGCAGCGGATGGCGCTGGCACACTGTTCAATCCGCCGGGCATGAACGCCGGCTGCCGGAGTAGATATGAAAGACTGGCTGGACGAGATTCACTGGAACAGCGACGGTCTGGTGCCTGCAATTGCTCAGGATCACAAGACCGGCCGGGTATTGATGATGGCATGGATGAACCGCGAGGCCCTGAGCCTGACGGCGTCCGAGAACCGTGCCATCTATTGGTCGCGTTCGCGTGGCAAACTCTGGCGCAAAGGTGAAGAATCGGGTCATGTGCAAAAGCTGCATGAACTGCGCCTGGACTGTGACGCCGACGTCATTATCCTGATGGTCGAGCAGATCGGTGGCATCGCTTGCCATACCGGCCGCGAAAGTTGCTTCTACCGAGTGTATGAAAATTCAGGCTGGAAGACCGTAGACCCGGTTCTGAAAGATCCTGATGCTATTTACCAGGCAGGCCATTGAACATGACTGATACGTTGTCCCGTCTGGCCGAAGTGCTGGAATCACGCAAGGACGCCGCTGCCGACAGCTCCTATGTCGCAAGCCTGTATCACAAGGGCCTGAACAAGATTCTGGAAAAGCTCGGCGAAGAGTCGATCGAGACCATCATCGCTGCCAAGGACGCTGCGGTCAGCGGTGATTGCAGTGACGTGATTTACGAAACCGCTGACCTGTGGTTCCACAGCATGGTGATGCTCGCCGCGCTGGGTCAGCACCCGCAGGCCGTGCTCGATGAACTGGACCGCCGATTCGGCTTGTCCGGCCACGCGGAAAAAGCCGCTCGCACGGCAGAGTAACGCTCTCCCCTTTCAAGCTTGAAATCTTTTACGAGGACTGTTTCATGGGTATTTTTGACTGGAAACACTGGATCGTCATCCTGATCGTCGTTGTACTGGTTTTCGGGACCAAGAAACTCAAGGGCCTGGGCAGCGACGTCGGCGAATCGATCAAGGGCTTTCGCAAGGCGATGAATGACGACGACAAGCCAGCCGAACAGCCTGCACCTCAACCCCAGCAGGCCCAGCCAGCGCCACAGGGCTCGCCGCTGAATCAGCCGCACACTATTGACGCTCAGGCGCACAAAGTCGACGAGCCGATCCGCAAAGACCAGGTTTAAGCCCATGTTCGGTATCAGCTTCTCTGAACTGCTGCTCGTTGGCCTGGTTGCCTTGCTGGTACTGGGTCCCGAGCGCCTGCCGGGTGCTGCACGCACCGCAGGCTTATGGATCGGTCGGTTGAAGCGCAGCTTCAATGCGATCAAACAGGAAGTTGAACGTGAAATCGGGGCTGACGAGATTCGTCGGCAGTTGCACAACGAGCACATTCTTTCGCTGGAAGACGAAGCGCGCAAAATGTTCGCGCCCAATCAGCCGCCCGAGAACGGCTCCGAGCCGGTAAACCCGTCGCCCGCACCGGCAGCAGCCGAAGCGGCAAGCCCCGCGCACGATGAAGCCGCACACCACGAAATCGGCCCGGCACAACCTGCGGCGCCGAAGACCGAGCTGTCGCTGGAGAAAACCGCGAAACCGGCTGACGCCGGCACACCGGTCCCGACGCCTCCCGCCCACGATTCGTCATTGCCACCGCGAGCACCATGAGCGCTGATATCCCGGAAAACGATCAGCAAATGCCGCTGATCTCGCACCTCACCGAGTTGCGTACACGTCTGTTGCGTTGTGTTGCGGCAGTGTTCCTGATTTTTGCCGGCCTGTTCTACTTCACGCAGAAGATCTACACACTGGTCTCGGCACCGCTGCGAGTCTATCTGCCTGAAGGCGCAACGATGATCGCCACCGATGTGGCCTCGCCGTTCATCACGCCGTTCAAGCTGACCATGATGGTCGCGCTGTTTCTGTCCATGCCGGTCATCCTGCATCAGATCTGGGGCTTTATCGCGCCAGGCCTGTACAAGCACGAGAAGCGCGTCGCGGTGCCCCTGCTGGTGTCGAGTATCATCCTGTTCTACGCAGGCATGGCGTTTGCCTACTTTCTGGTCTTCCCGCTGATTTTCCACTTCTTCGCCAGCGTGACGCCGGAAGGCGTTTCGATGATGACCGACATCGCCAGTTACCTGGACTTCGTGATGACGTTGTTCTTCGCCTTTGGCGTGGCCTTCGAAATCCCGGTGGCCGTGGTGTTGCTGGTGTGGATCGGCATCGTCGACGTCAAATACCTGAAGAAGATCCGCCCTTACGTGATCATCGGCTGCTTCGTGGTCGGCATGATCCTGACGCCGCCGGACATCTTCTCGCAGACGCTGCTGGCGGTGCCAATGTGGCTGCTCTTCGAGCTGGGCGTACTGTGCAGCACGATGATCAAGAAGCGTGGCGAACATCCGGACGACGAGACCGAGGACGCTGACAAGCAGGACCAGCCGCCCGCGACCACACCGTGAACCTGCTGCTGCTTGAGGAAGCCGATTTCATTGCGGCTGACCGGGTGGTCCTGCGTGATCGCCGCCTGAAGCACATGCAGGAGGTGCACCGCGCAGAGGTCGGCGACACTGTGCGGGTGGGCCGCGTCAACGGCCTGCTGGGCAATGCCGAACTGCTGCGCCTTGAACCCCATGAGGCAGAGCTGCGTGTCGAACTGCAGAGTGCTCCGCCGGCAAAACTGCCGCTCACCCTGCTGCTGGCGTTGCCACGTCCCAAGATGTTACGCCGGGTGTTTCAGACCGTCGCGACCATGGGCGTGCCGAAAGTCATCCTGCTGAACAGCTACAGGGTGGAAAAAAGCTTCTGGCAGACGCCGTTTCTAGAGCCTGAAGCCATCCGCGAGCAACTGATTCTGGGCCTGGAACAGGCGCGCGATTCGGTGCTGCCTGAGATTGTGATCGAAAAGCGCTTCAAGCCTTTCGTTGAAGATCGCTTGCCGCAGATCGCGCTCGACACACTGGGCCTGGTTGGCCATCCCGGTGATTTCCCCGCCTGCCCTCGTGCGGTCACAGAGCAAGTCACGCTGGCCATCGGCCCTGAAGGGGGCTGGATACCCTACGAAATCGATCTGTTGCGTCAGTCGGGTTTGCAGCCCGTGCAATTGGGCGAACGTATCCTGCGCGTCGAAACCGCTGTAACGGCCCTTCTCGCCCGCTTGTTCTAAGCTGTCAGTGTCGACTCAATCGCTTCAGTTAACCGATAACTGGCCGATGCAATTGCATACTTAGAGCAAAAGACGTCAAGGAGTGATCATGTCTCGTGGGTTATCCAAAAGCCTCGCCAATGCGAGTGTCAGCCTGAAATTGGCGATCGGCTTTGGCCTGGTGCTGTTGATGACGCTGATGATTTCGGCCACCGGCTGGTTCAGCAATCAGGCTCTGATCGATCGAGGGGACCGTGTTACTGCGATTGCGCAGATCAATGAGCTGACCCTTCAGTTGCGCATCAACCGTATGAGCTACGAGGCGCTGTACAACGCAGAGACCGCAGCGAAGGTCAGAAGTACACTCGATCAGCTGGACGCCGCGCTGCAAAGCGCCAGGAACCTGCTGCGATCCCCCGAGAACCTGCAGTTGCTGGATGCCCAGATTCAGGCCACCCGCGACTATCGCCAGTCGTTTGAGGACATGAGCAAGGCGATCGAAACCCGCGAAGCGAGCCGCAGCCAGATGGGCGAAAACGCCGACAAAGCGGTGGATCAGGCCGACAGGATCGAAGCCGAACTGCTCAAGGAAGATAACATCCTGGCATTCAATGGCATCGTCGGCGTCAGCAAGCTGATTCAGCAGGCGCGTTTTCAGGTACGTGGTTACACCTACAGCGGCCGTCCCGATTTCGAAAAGGACGCCAATAAGGCCATCGATGACGCGGTGACCGGGATCAACACGCTGGCTGGCGACATTTCTTCCACTTATTCGCCCATGCTGCAACAGGCCATCGCCGGGCTCAATGGCTACCGCGCGGCCGTGGGCCGCTACCGCGATGCCCAGGCCGCCTCCAAGGCCGCACTGGATAAAATGACCACGTTGGGCGTCAGCATGCTAGACACCAGCAACGACCTGATCATCCGGCAGAACAAGAGCCGTGACGCAGACAGCGCCAAGTCGGTCACGATGATCGCTGCCGCTACGGCGTTGGCGCTGATGCTGAGCATTCTCGCGGCGTGGGTCATCACTCGCCAGATCACCACCCCGTTGCAGGAGACCCTCGAAGTAGTGGAGCGGGTGGCCTCGGGCGACCTGAGTCGCAACCTCAAGGTTGATCGCAAGGACGAACTGGGCAAACTGCAGGCCACGATTCAACGTATGACGGTGAGCCTGCGTGAGCTGGTCGGCGGGATTCGCGATGGCGTCACCCAGATCGCCAGCGCGGCGGAAGAGCTGTCAGCGGTCACCGAGCAGACCAGCGCCGGAGTCAACAGCCAGAAGGTCGAAACCGATCAGGTCGCCACCGCCATGCATGAAATGACGGCAACGGTTCAGGAGGTTGCGCGCAACGCCGAGGAAGCCTCGGAAGCAGCAGTGGCGGCAGACCGTCAGGCCCGTGATGGCGAACGAGTGGTCAACGAGGCCATTGCGCAAATCGAACGTCTTGCCTCCGCGGTGGGCAACTCCAGCGAAGCGATGGGCGCGCTGAAACAGGAAAGCGACAAGATCGGCAGCGTGCTGGACGTCATCAAATCGGTCGCCGAACAGACCAACCTGCTGGCATTGAACGCCGCTATCGAGGCAGCCCGCGCCGGTGAGGCCGGTCGGGGCTTTGCTGTGGTTGCCGATGAGGTGCGCAGTCTGGCGCAGCGCACGCAGAAATCCACCGAAGAGATCGAAGCACTGATTGCCGGCCTGCAAAGCGGCACACAGCAGGCCACAACCGTCATGGACAGCAGTCGCGAGCTGAGCACCAGCAGCGTGGAACTGACACGTCGGGCCGGAGGATCGCTGGAAAGCATCACCAAAACCGTCTCGGCGATCCAGGCGATGAATCAGCAGATCGCCGCCGCCGCCGAAGAACAGAGCGCCACCGCCGAAGAGATCAACCGCAGCATCATCAACGTCCGCGACGTGTCCGAGCAGACATCGGCGGCCAGTGAAGAAACCGCAGCTTCCAGCGTAGAACTCGCAAGACTGGGCAACCACCTTCAGGTGCTGGTGAGCCGCTTCACCGTCTGACCTGTCAGCACACAGCCCGCGCCCGCACTCGGCGCGGGCCATTTTCCCCAACTAAATGTGACAGCGTTCACCCCTCCTTCGTACTCGGAAATCTCCTACGACCTTCTCAGGTCACGCAATGAGTCACCACGCCGATGCGCTCACAACGCACGTCCCGACGGGTTCGGAACGTGCTTTTGTTCGCTCATTGCA
Source organism: Pseudomonas sp. ICMP 10191 (assembly GCF_001467335.1). Lineage (NCBI taxonomy): Bacteria > Pseudomonadati > Pseudomonadota > Gammaproteobacteria > Pseudomonadales > Pseudomonadaceae > Pseudomonas > Pseudomonas sp. ICMP 10191. Next base: position 90,187 of record NZ_LKGW01000106.1, on the reverse strand, counting down.
GGAGATTCCAATGTTCCGACTGATCAATCAAGCGCTCGGCAACATGAACGTCAGATTCAAGCTGTCCCTGGGTTTCGGCCTGGTGCTGCTATTGACGCTGATCATCACACTGACCGGCTGGCATGGCCTGTACACCATGATCGACCGCTCGGAGTCGCTCTCGGACATCGCCCAGCTCAACGGTCTGACCAAAGACCTGCGCGCCGAGCGAATCACCGACCGCGTCGAAAAAACGCCGGAGAGCACCGCGCTGGTCACAGAAAAGCTCAATGAAATGAAAGCCCAACTCACCCTGCTGCACACACAGAGTGAGGAGGAGGCAACCATCAAGCTGCTAAACGGCCAGTTCGAGATGCTGAACAGGCTGGAAAAGACCTTCGCGGACGTTCGCACCAACCGACAAACCCGCAACCAGATACGCGCGCGCCTGGAGCAGACGTCCGAACAGGCCTTGCAGGCCATCGCGCAGGTTGAGGTAGAGGTACTCAAAAGCGTCAGCCAGGAACAGGACAGCAGCGAGCGGATGGAGGAGTTCACCAACATTTCCCAACTGAGGCAGCAGGTGCAGACCGCTCGTTATCAGGTGCAGGCGTATACCTTCACCACCCGCGACGCGGATGAGCACGCAGCCATTGCGGCCATCGACGAAGCGCTCAAGGAGATCGGGCAGATCGCTCAGGATCAGGGCAATGAAAGCCTTCAGGGCCTGACCCCGGCGACCGCCGCCTTGCAGAGTTATCGGGAACGGCTTGGCGAGTTCAAGCAGATACAGACCAAGGCCGAAGCGGATCAGGAAATCATGGAAGGTCTTGGCGAAACGCTGCTGGACTCCGTCGCGGCGCTGAACCGCCTGCAGACTGCCCAGCGTGACAGCGAGGCGGCCAACTCCAGCGCCATGCTGAGCAGTGTTGCAGGCCTGGCATTGCTGATCGGATTGCTTGCCGCCTGGATCATGACCCGGCAGATCACCGTACCGTTGCAGCAAACACTCATCGCCGCAGCACGCATCGCTCAGGGCGACCTGAGTCGGGACATATCGGTCACACGCCGTGACGAAATGGGTCAGTTGCAAGGCAGCATGCACACCATGACCATTAGCCTGCGCGAACTGGTTGGCGGCATCAGCGAGGGCGTATCGCAGATCGCCAGCGCGGCCGAGCAGTTGTCAGCAGTGACCAGGCAAACCTGCATCGGGGTCACCAGTCAGAAAGACGAAACCGATCAGGTGGCCACGGCCATGAATGAAATGGCCGCAACCGTGCAGGAAGTCGCGCGCAATGCGCAGGAAGCGTCGCAGGCGGCCGCTCAGGCGGATCAACAGGCGCGCACTGGCGATGAAGTGGTCGGGCAGGCGATCAGTCAGATCGAGCAACTGGCTCTTGAGGTGCTGAACTCCACGCAGTCGATGAGCGCGCTCAAGCAGGAAAGCAACAAGATCGTTGGCGTTCTGGATGTGATCAAGTCTGTTTCACAGCAGACCAACCTGTTGGCCCTCAATGCGGCCATCGAGGCAGCCCGCGCGGGAGAGGCCGGGCGCGGCTTCGCGGTGGTTGCCGATGAAGTCCGTGGTCTGGCGCAACGCACGCAAAAGTCCACCGAGGAAATCGAAGAGCTGATCGCCGCCCTGCAAACCGGCACCCAACAAGTCGCAACCACCCTGGATAACAGCCGCACCCTGACCGACAACACGGTTGAGCTGAGCCGTCGTGCGGGTGGCGCACTGGAGCAGATCACCCGCACCGTGGCGACGATCCAGCACATGAACGAACAGATCGCTACCGCCAGCGAGGAACAGAGCGTAGTCGCCGAACAGATCAACCGTAACGTCATCAGCGTACGCGACATCTCCGAACAGACCGCTGCAGCCAGCGAGCAAACCGCAACCTCCAGCGTCGAACTCGCCAGACTGGGAACGCACCTGCAGGCACTGGTGGGGCGATTCAGGGTGGGTTGAACCCATGCCATCACGCCGGTAGACGTCCGGACAACGCCATCGTGCCCATGCTCCAGCGTGGGCATGCCGGTCTCGGCGCTCCACGTCCTCTTGCGACGCAGAGCGTCGTGAACTGCATTCCCACGCCGGAGCGTGAGGAACGATCGTCGGCAGGAATAACACTATCGTACCCATGCTCCGCGTGGGTACGCCGGTCTGGGCGCTCCACGTCCTCTTGCGACGCAGAGCGTCGTGAACTGCATTCCCACGCTGGAGCGTGAGGAACGATCGTCGGCAGGGATAACACCATCGTGCCCAGGCTCCAGCGTGGGCATGCCGGTCTGGACGCTCTGCGTCCTCTTGCGACGCGATGCGTCGTGAACTGCATTCCCACGCTGGAGCGTGAGGAACGATCGTCGGCAGGAATAACACTATCGTACCCATGCTCCGCGTGGGTATGCCGGTCTGGACGCTCTGCGTCCTCTTGCGACGCGGAGCTTCGTGAACCGCATTCCCACGCTGGAGCGTGAGGAACGATCGGGGTTCTGGAGAACACGTCTTGACCATGTCCTGTGCATGTATGTGCCACAAAGCCCAATAAAAAAGCCCCCGACGCGTTAGGCGTCAGGGGCTCTTTTCGTAGCCGGGCGGTTTTAGACCGGGACCGGCTCCGATGCTTTACCTACAGGCTGCAAAGGCAGCAAAGGCGCATGCGGATCGGCTTCGATGGAAGCTCTCCACGCGGCCAGCCACTCTTCGTGACCTTCGCTCCAGACGCGCTCGTGCAAGCGGCCAAGGGCGACCGGGTCGCTCAGCAGCATCAGGCGTTCCTGATTGCCGAGTTTTGCCGGGCCGACCTTGAGTGCCTGATCAACACGTTCCATACGCACCACTTCAATCGGCTGAGCCTGACGGTGACGCGACGTTGCCAGGGCGCAAGCCAAAGCGTTCTGTCGCGGGTCGACCACAGCCCGAATGAAGCCCTGCTTCAGCGCATGCCAGCGGTTCTCGTAGGTGTACTGATCCGTCGAGATCAGCTCTTGCGGCGGCTCGAACTCTTCAGGAATCAGGAAGAACTTCTCGTCACGCGCCTTGACGCCCAGATTGGTACGGCTGGAAATCACCGACACCGGAATCGACAGCATCAACGACACCACGATCGGCGCAAGCCACCACAGGAAGCTTGGGTTCAACCAGAACACCAGCAAGGCCCAGCACGCGCCCAACAGGGTTTGCGGACCGTGGCGCTTCACAGCCTCGATCCACGGCGTGGAGTCATCGTCGCGTTGCGGCGAGTTCCAGGTCGCGGCCCAGCCCAGGAAAGCGGCCAGTACGAAGCGGGTGTGGAACAGCATGCGCACCGGAGCCAACAGCACCGAGAAGAGCATTTCCAGCAGCATCGAAACAGTGACCTTGAACTTGCCACCGAAGCCTTTCGCGCCCTTGGCCCAGATCAGAATGACGCTGAGCAGTTTAGGCAGGAACAGCAGGACGATGGTCGTCGAGAACAACGCGACGGCTTTTTCCGGGTGCCATTGTGGCCACAGCGGATACAGCTGACGCGGTTCAAGGAAGTAGGTCGGCTCCATCAGCGTGTTCACCGCCAGCAGGGCCGTGGACAGCACGAGGAAGAAGAACCACAACGGTGCCGACAGATAAGACATCACACCGGTCAGGAACACCGCACGGTGAACCGGATGCATGCCCTTGACCAGGAACAGCCTGAAGTTCATCAGGTTGCCGTGGCACCAGCGACGGTCACGCTTGAGTTCGTCCAGCAGGTTGGGCGGCAACTCTTCGTAACTGCCTGGCAGGTCGTACGCAATCCACACGCCCCAGCCGGCACGGCGCATCAGCGCAGCTTCGACGAAGTCGTGGGAGAGGATCGCACCGGCGAACGCGCCCTTGCCGGGCAACGGCGCCAGGGCGCAGTGCTCGATGAAGGGTTTCATGCGGATGATCGCGTTGTGACCCCAATAGTGGGATTCACCCAACTGCCAGAAGTGCAGACCGGCGGTGAACAGCGGGCCATAGACCCGGGTAGCGAACTGCTGCATGCGTGCATACAGCGTGTCCATACCCGACGCACGTGGCGCGGTCTGGATAATACCGGCGTCCGGCGTGGCTTCCATCAGGCGAACCAGACTGGTCAGACACTCACCGCTCATGACGCTATCGGCGTCCAGCACGACCATGTAGCGGTATTCACCGCCCCAGCGACGGCAGAAGTCGTCGAGGTTGCCGCTTTTGCGTTTTACGCGGCGGCGACGGCGACGATAGAAGATCTTGCCGAAACCTTTGGTCTCGCGGCACACGTCCAGCCACGCCTGTTGCTCGGCAACGGCGATGTCGGTTTCGTTGGTGTCGCTGAGCACGAAGAAATCGAAACGATCCAGGTCACCCGTGGCAGCTACCGACTCGAACGTAGCGCGCAGACCGGCGAAAACCCGAGGCACGTCCTCGTTGCAGATCGGCATGACCAGCGCAGTACGTGCGCCCTTTTCGATCGGCTCGTTGCCAGCACTGGCACCCGAGATGCGATATTTGTCGCGACCGGTGAGCAGCTCAAGGAAACCCATCAGCGCGGTCCAGAAACCGGCCGATACCCAGCAGAACAAAATCCCGAACAGCAACAGGATACTGGTCTGCAAGGCATAAGGCATGACCTGCAAGGCGGTCTGCACGAAGGTCTGACGGGTGATTTCGTCGAGCGAAACCAGCGACCAGCCCTGATACGGCAGGATGCCCTTCATGTACCAGCCAGCCACGATCGTCTGGCCCAGCATGAGGATCAGCAGGATGTAGCGACGGATCGAACCGACGGTGCGCCAGCGCGCCTTCGGCAGATCCCGCGGCAGATCATCATGCGCGGGCTTGGGCGGGTTGGTCTTGCCGGTCAGGCGACGCCAGCCGCGCACCAGAATGTTGGTGCGCCATGGCTCTGGCACGACCTTGGTCCGGCGAATCGGCGGTGTCGCCTTGAGGCACAGGCGACCGCTGGCATCGACGCCGAGCATCTCAGCGTCCTCCAACTGATCTGCAGTGGTCAGCGTCAGACGGCGACCCACCGAAGCCTGAGCGGCCTCGGCAGGGTCAGTGACCGGCTGCGCGGAAAGTCGCTCATGCAATTCGGCGAAGGTCGTGCAGCTGGCAAGTTCTGCCCGCTGCTCGTCGCTCATCGGTAAATGCGCCAGGTACTCGTTCAGAGACATTGGCACCGGTAGAGAATTACTCATCGCTCGGCAACTGATAGCTCCAGGTCTCGGTCATGACTTGCAACGTCTTGGCCGGTTCCGGATGGGTGGGCGCTGCCTCGGTTTCAGGCTGCTGAATTTCTTTACCGTCTTTATCCTTGGCTACTTCAGCCTTGGATGCGTCGGCTTTGCTTGCGTCGGCCTTGGCGACTTCGCCTTTGCCTTTGGCTGCGTCAGCTTTTGCTGCGTCAGCCTTGCCAGCTTCAGACTTGGCAGTCTCAGGCTTGGCAGCTTCGGCCTTCGGCGCATCGGCCTTGGCGATTTCTACCTGGTCGTTGGCGGACTCCTTGGCGACTGCCGGCTTGGCAGCTTCCTTGGCGGCAGCCTTCTTCTCTTCGGCCTTGTCAGCCACGAGCAGCGCAGGCTCCTTGCCTGGCTCGGCAGGGATTTCACGCAACAGGTAGGCGCGCATTTCGGTCGGCTTGCTGGAGTCCTTGACCTTCACCCGCAGGGTCAGGCGGTAGCCTTTGGTGACCGGGTTGTAGCGCAGGTTGTTTTCCACCAGTTCGACGTTGTCGTCAGTGGTCACCTGGCTGCGAATGGTCTTGTCTTCCGGCAGTGCGGCGAGAACCGGGCCCACGAAGTCGACCAGGAAGGCAAGGCTGCCGTCCGGCTGACGGATCAGGTTGGACTGACGCACGTCACCGATGGAGCGTTGGGTCTGCTTGACCCAGCCCAGATCCGGCGAGTGGATCGAGTTTTCCTGCATGGTCCAGTGCAAACGGTAGTCGAACGCCATTTCCTGGCCAGGTTCTGCCAGAGTTTCAGGCTTCCAGTAGGCCACGATGTTGTCGTTGGTCTCGTCGGCAGTCGGGATTTCGACCAGCTCGACAGTCCCTTTACCCCAATCGCCCTTCGGCTCGATCCAGGCACTTGGGCGCTTGTCGTAGCGGTCATCCAGGTCTTCGTACTGGCTGAAGTCGCGGCCGCGTTGCAGCAGACCAAAACCACGCGGGTTCTCGACCGAGAAGCTGCTGATGGACAGATGTTTAGGGTTGTTCAGCGGACGCCACAGCCACTCACCGTTGGCCGCCTGGATCGACAGACCGCTGGAATCGTGCAGTTCACGACGGTAGTTAGGCACACGCGAAGGCTGGTTGGCGCCGAACAGGAACATACTGGTCAGCGGAGCAACGCCCAGCTTGTTGACCTTGTCACGCAGGAACATGCGCGACTTCACGTCAACCAGGGTGTTGGTACCCGGACGCAGGGTCAGCTGATAGGCGCCAGTGGCACGCGGCGAGTCGAGCAGTGCGAAGATCACCAGATGGTTGTCATCCGGGCCCGGCTTCTCGATCCAGAATTCCTTGAAGCGCGGAAATTCTTCACCGGACGGCGAGGCAGTGTCGATCGCCATGCCGCGCGCGGACAGGCCATAAACCTGACCCTTGCCGATCACGCGGAAGTAGCTCGCGCCCAGCATGGTCATGATTTCGTCCTGCTTGTCATCCTTGTTGATCGGATACAGGACACGGAAACCGGCATAACCCAGTTTCTCGGTGGATTTTGGGTCGATCTTCAGATCGCCGAAGTCAAAACGACTCGGGTCGTATTTGATCTCGTCGACGCTGGTCGCGGTCACTTCGTTGATCTTGACCGGCGTGTCGAAGTGCATGCCCTGGTGGTAGAAAGACACTTTGAACGGAGTCTTTTCGCCCGCCCATTCGGCCTTGTCATCACGGAAGCGGATCTTCTGATAATCGGCGAACTTCATGTCGCGCAGCTCGTTCGGCAGATTGCTCCTCGGAGCCTCGAACTTCTGCCCGGCCATTTCTTTGGCCTTCGCCGCTACATCATCAAGGTTGAACGCCCACAGCTGACCTGCACTGAACAGGCATACAAGGGCCGAGCTTGCCAGAAGTGCACTACGCAACCGCTTGACAGGTGTCTTTGGAGCATCACAGGGACTAACAATCACGAGCAACCCTCGCCGAAAAACAGATGAAAAAACCAACGGCCAGCTATCAATGCCGGGTTGGCGAGCATTGTTCCGACTCCGAATGGGCTTAATGATTCCCCAACCCGGTGTCAGAACCGCTTTTGTCATACCAAATGGACCAACAGTGTCGATCCCCGTAGCGCGCGATTATCCAGTAGCACGCGCCACAACGCATCAGGTATGACAAAGAAATTTATTCCCGCAAGACAGATGAATTCAGGGGGACAAAGTGAAATCGTAGCTTATGTATCAAACAAAAATGTCACGGGGCCATCATTTATCAGGTGCACCTGCATGTCTGCACCAAACTGGCCCGCCGCTACCGTGGGATGCGCGATTCTGGCCTGGCTCAACAGATAGTCGAACAACTCGGCACCCAGCGCTGGAGGCGCGGCTTTCGAGAAGCCCGCGCGCAACCCGCTTTTGGTGTCTGCAGCCAGCGTGAACTGGGAAACCAGCAACAAGCCGCCACTCACCTCGCGCAAAGACAGATTCATCTTGCCCTCGGCATCGCTGAACACTCGATAATTGAGCAACTTGTGCAGCAACTTATCGGCACTGGCGCGGGTGTCTTGAGGCTCTATTCCCACCAACACCAGTAGGCCCTGTTCAATCGCACCCACGACCTCAGTGCCGACTTCGACGCGCGCACTTCGCACGCGCTGCAACAAACCTTTCATAGATGCCTTTCCAGACTCAAAACCAATACCGGATCACTGTCACGCTTCTTCGGGCGGCAGGTCGAGCAGGTTGCGCGCAACCTCTGCAGCAGCCCGCACCAGTGCGTCGGCGATACCGGGTTCGGCTGCCGAGTGCCCGGCCTCGCGAATCACCTGCAGCTCGCTGCCAGGCCAGTTCTGGTGCAGCTCCCACGCATTGTCCAGCGGACAGATGACATCGTAACGACCGTGGACAATGATTGCCGGCAGGTGCGCGATCTTCGGCATGTCGCGAATCAGCTGGTTGTCTTCCAGAAAGGCGTTGTTCATGAAGTAGTGGCATTCGATGCGCGCAATGGACAACGCACGGTGCGGCTCGGCGAAGCGATCGACCACTTGCGGATTGGGCCGCAAGGTGGCGCAACGCCCCTCCCAGGTCGACCAGGCCTTGGCGGCATGCATCTGGGCAATCTGATCCGGCCCGGTGAGCCGCTTGTGGAAGGCAGCCAGAATGTTGTCACGCTCGTCCAGCGGAATCGGCGCGACATAATCCTGCCAATAATCCGGGAACAGACGGCTGGCACCTGCCTGATAGAACCAGTCGATTTCCTGCTGACGGGCAAGGAATACGCCACGCAGGATCAGCGCATGCACGCGGTCGGGATGGGTCTGTGCATACGCCAGGGCAAGGGTCGAGCCCCACGAACCGCCGAACAACACCCATTTGTCGATCCCGAGGTGCTCGCGGATCGCTTCAAGGTCTTCCACCAGTTTCCAGGTGGTGTTGTTTTCAAGGCTGGCATGCGGAGTGGAACGACCGCAGCCGCGCTGGTCGAACGTGACGATGCGGTACAGGTTGGGATCGAAATAGCAGCGACTGTGCGCATCGCATCCCGAACCCGGGCCGCCGTGGATGAACACCACCGGCAACCCTTCTGGCGAGCCACTTTCATCGACGTAAAGCACATGCGGTTGTTCCACGGCCAGATCGTGCCGGGCGTAGGGTTTGATCTGCGGGTACAAAGTCTGCATAAGTGCTCCATAAGTCCAATTTAGAGGCTTCTATTATTCTGCCGTGGGGCATCATAAACCCGAAACGAAGAATCAGCATGCTGCACGTCATCGATCAGGATGGAACGAACGATGCAAGCGTTTTGCCAATTTCAACGGTGCGCGAACCAGAGCCGTTGCGCTGGGTCGAAGCGAGAGCTGTGCCGTCAATTATTTCTCTTTTTTTCAGGAAATAATTGACGACACGCCTACAGTCTAAGAATCCCGTTTTCCATTCGTCAGACTACTTGAGGTTTTACCGATGTCTCAGGAACCACTTGTTCGTGACGCTGATGTGGCCGCTTTTCGCGCCGCTGTGCTCGCCAAACTCACCTACTCGGTGGGCAAGGACCCCGACCATGCGTTTGAGCATGACTGGTTTGAAGCTGTTGCCCTTGCCGCCCGCGACCACATGGTCGAACACTGGATGGACCACACGCGGCAGATCTATCGCAAGGTTCAGAAACGCGTTTACTACCTGTCTCTCGAATTCCTGATAGGCAGGCTGCTGTACGACAGCCTCAGTAACCTCGGCCTGCTCGAAGTCGCTCGCGAGGCGCTGACCGAACTGGGTGTGGACATCGAGCGCATCCGCCTGCTTGAACCGGATGCGGCACTGGGTAACGGCGGCCTGGGTCGTCTGGCGGCGTGCTTCATGGAAAGCATGTCGACCCTGGGTATCGCGGGTCATGGTTACGGCATTCGTTACGAGCACGGCCTGTTTCGTCAGGGCATCGTCGATGGCTGGCAGCAGGAACAAACCGAGAACTGGCTGGACTTCGGTAACCCATGGGAATTCGAACGCCCTGAGGTGGTTTACTCCATTGGCTTCGGCGGCAGCGTCGACACGGTCCCGACCGAAGCAGGCGACTCGCGTCAGGTATGGCGTCCGGGCGAGACCGTTCGGGCCATCGCCTATGACACCCCGGTGGTAGGCTGGCGTGGCAAGAGCGTCAACACGCTGCGCTTGTGGCGCGCCCGTGCAGTAGAAGACCTGCACCTGGAACGCTTCAACGCCGGCGATCACTTCGGCGCGGTTGCCGAAGTGGTGCGCGCCGAAAGCATTTCCCGCGTGCTTTACCCGAACGATGCAACCGAAGCGGGTCAGGAACTGCGTCTGCGTCAGGAATACTTTTTCGTCTCCGCGTCGCTGCAGGACTTGCTGCGCCGCCATCTGAACCAACACGCCACGCTGACGGATCTGTCCGAGCACGCGGCGATTCAGATGAACGACACGCACCCCTCGATCGCAGTGGCCGAGCTGATGCGTCAGTTGATCGACAACCACAACATCCCGTGGGACACCGCGTGGAAAATCACCGTCGGCACCCTCGGCTACACCAACCACACCCTGCTGCCTGAAGCGCTGGAAACCTGGTCGGTCGGTCTGATGGAGCGGATGCTGCCGCGCCACATGCAGATCATCTACCTGATCAACGCGCAGCACATTGACACACTGCGCGCCAAAGGCGTCGACGACGTCAACGTACTGCGTGCCGTATCGCTGATCGAAGAAGACAACGGTCGTCGGGTACGCATGGGCAACCTGGCGTTCCTCGGCTCGCACAGCGTCAACGGCGTTTCGGCGCTGCACACCCAGCTGATGCGCAAGACCGTGTTCGCCGAGCTGCACAAGATCTACCCGGAGCGGATCAACAACAAGACCAACGGCATCACCTTCCGCCGCTGGCTGTTCCAGGCCAACCCGAAGCTGACCGAGATGCTTGTCGAGTCACTCGGCGAGGATGTTCTGGACAACGCCGAGACGCGCCTCAAAGAGCTCGAGCCGTTCGCCGAGAAGTCGTCGTTCCGCAAGCAGATGGCCGATCAACGCCTGCACAGCAAGCGTGCGCTGGCCGCGATCATTCACGAGCGCCTGGGCATTGCCGTCAATCCTGCCGCGATGTTTGACGTTCAGGTCAAGCGGATTCACGAATACAAACGCCAGTTGCTGAACCTGTTCCACACGGTTGCTCTGTATCAGGCCATTCGCGCCGAGCCGGGTACCGATTGGGTGCCACGGGTGAAGATCTTCGCCGGCAAGGCGGCGGCCAGTTATCACTCGGCCAAGCTGATCATCAAGCTGACCAACGACATCGCACGGACCGTGAACAACGATCCGACCGTACGCGGTCTGCTGAAAGTGGTGTTCATGCCCAACTACAACGTCAGCCTGGCGGAGAGCATCATCCCGGCGGCCGACCTGTCCGAGCAGATTTCCACCGCAGGCCTGGAGGCGTCCGGCACCAGCAACATGAAGTTCGGCCTCAACGGCGCACTGACCATCGGTACGCTGGACGGTGCCAACGTGGAGATGAGCGAGCAGGTCGGGCTGGAGCACATGTTCATCTTCGGCATGTCCTCGCAACAGGTCGAAGCCCGCAAGCGTGCAGGTGAATTCAGCGCGCACGACGATGTGGCCGCCTCCGGACGCTTGAACGATGTCCTGCAGGCGATCCGTGGCGGTGTGTTCTCGCCGGATGATCCGAACCGTTATGTGGGGCTGATCGATCAGTTGCTGGCGTATGACCGCTTCCTGGTCTGCGCTGACTTCGACTCGTATTGGGCGGCCCAGGCCAAGGTCGAAGAGCGCTGGCACGACTCCAAGGAATGGTGGCGCTCGGCGGTCCTCAACACCGCACGCATGGGCTGGTTCTCCTCGGACCGGACCATCCGCGAGTACGCCGGAGACATTTGGAAGGCGCTGGACTGACGTCAGAGCCTGAAAAGACTCACAACCCCAGTGGGAGCGAGCCGGGCGACGCTTCGCTTGCTCGCGAAGAGGCCATTAAGGTCTCCGTAAAGAAGGCGCTCGAGACGACGCCTTCGTGAGCAAGCTCACTCCCACAAGCGCCACGAGGATCTGTCTCAGTCCTGCAGAGACTCTGGTGCCCCCGGCATAAAACATTACAAACGATGTCCGCCCGCCCCTATATACTGCGCTCGATGAACCTTCACACATCGAAAAGGATGTCGTCGCGTGCTTTGGATTTGTCTGGTGTTGGGCGGCGCTGCGCTGGGCTATTCGCTGAGTTATGACGAGTGGGCCGGTGCACTGATTGGTGCAGTCATGGGCTGGGCCGTGTGGGCCGGCATTCGCGTGCGCGTGCTTGGCAGGCAATCGGCTGATCAGCAGCAACAACTGCTCGCAAACCGCAAATCCCTCGACGCCCTTCAACAGCGCCTGAGCGCACTCGAACGTCAGTCCGCGCCTGGCGTACCGCCTGCGCAGGACCCTGCGCCGCTTCCACTCGATGCGATCATTGTCGAAGCACCCGGCGACGGCCCCGAGCTGATCTGGGACCTGCCGGACGAAGCGCCGCAGGTAGCAACACCTGTCGAGCCCGCCCCGCCGATACACGAGCCAACCAACACAGCAAAAACCAACCCGCTGGACAGCGCGATCAACGCCGCAAAAGACTGGCTGTTGGGCGGGAATGCAGTGCTGCGCGTGGGTGTCGTGGTGCTGTTCCTCGGCCTGGCGTTTTTGCTGCGCTATGCCACTGAGGGCATGGTCGTGCCGCTTGAAGCACGCTACGCCGCAGTCGCCGCCAGTGCGCTGGCCCTGCTCGGTCTGGGCTGGTGGCTGCGCAGGCGCAACGGTCCTTACGCCTTGATGCTGCAAGGCGCAGGCGTTGGGGTGCTGTACCTGACCGTGTTCGCCGCGATGAAACTGCACACCCTGCTGGACCCGACCCTGGGCTTCGCGCTGCTGGTCGCAATCACCAGCTTCTCAGCCATTCTGGCGCTGACGCAAAATTCGCTGGCACTCGCCTGCGCTGGCGCGCTCGGCGGCTTCGCGGCACCGTTGCTGGCCTCGACCGGGCAAGGTAGCCATATCTCGCTGTTCAGTTACTTTGCCCTACTCAATGCGGGCATCATCGCCATCGCATGGTTCAAGGCCTGGCGCACGCTCAACCTGATCGGCTTCTTCGGCACTTTCGGCATCGGCTTCGCCTGGGGCCTGCAGGCTTACACTCCGGCATTGTTCTGGAGCACCGAGCCCTTTCTGATGGTGTTCTTCCTGATGTATCTGGCCATCGGCCTGCTGTTTGCCCGCCGCAAACTGCTCGAACTGGACAGCGCGCCACCTGACCATACTCGCGAAGCCATGCTGCGCTGGGCTGCGCGTCAGGGCGATTACGTCGACGGCACGTTGTTGCTGGGCACGCCGATAGTCGGCTTCGGCCTGCAATATGCGCTCGTCGAGCATTTGGAATTCGGCGCTGCGTTCAGCGCGCTTGGGTTGGGCTTGATCTACATGGCGCTGGCACGCTGGCTGGCAGCACGTGCACCGGGCCAAACCGCCTTGCTGATGGAAACCTGCCTGGCGCTGGGCGTGGTGTTTGCCACGCTGGCGATCCCGTTGGGCCTGGGTTCTCAGTGGACGACGAGCGCGTGGGCTGTGGAAGGCGCGGCGATTTTCTGGCTGGGTTTGCGGCAGCAGCGCAAGCTGGCACAGGCTTTCGGCCTGCTGCTGCAACTGTGCGCCAGCGTGATGTTGATCAATGCGTCAGGCAGCGCCGACTCGGCTGACGACTACTGGACGCCGATGATCCTGGCCATCGGTGCGCTGGTCAGTGCCTGGAGTGCGTACCGCTTCAACACCCTGACCCTTATCGATCAAAAAGTCGCCAGAACCGTACTGACCGTATGGGGTGCGATCTGGTGGTCGGTTTCATTGATCAGCGTCGTGCAGTTGTACGTTCCCATTGGAGTGCAAACGTCTGTGCTGTTGATCGCCGCCGCGCTCAGCGTGGCAATCTGGACAGTGCTGTCCGTACGCTTGCGCTGGCCAGACCTCGCCGCGCTGTGCAGCACGCTTACGCCCGTCAGCGCAGCATTACTGTCGGGCTCGCTGAGTGAACATTACCACCCCGCCGCCCACTGGGGCTGGCTGGCCTGGCTGGTGGTGTTCGCCGTGCATCTGCTGACTCTGCGCTATCTGGCAGACCGGCAGCCCATCCTCGCACGACGTGTCGCTCACACCGCGGGCTGCCTGCTGATCATCGCCGTGCTGGCTCTGGAACTGCGCTTCGGCCTGCTGCAACTGTCCGAACATTACAACGCCTGGCGCTGGCTGGGCTGGGCGATTCTGCCGAGCCTGTTCCTGCTGGCGATGAGCTCGGCGCGCCAATGGCCGTGGCCGGTAAAAGCCTGCCCCGAAGCCTATCACCTCGGTGCCGCTGCGCCGCTAGCGGTGTTGATGCTGGCGTGGTTCTGGCTGGCGAATACCTTGAGCGACGGCGCGGCGGAACCACTGCCATATATCCCGCTGTTCAACCCGCTGGAAATCGGTTTGCTATTGTCACTGGCAGGGGTCTGCCTGTGGCTGCGCAAACAGGTCATGCGCCTTGGTAACGCTGCGTTGCTGGTGGCTGGCGCCTCGCTGTTCCCGCTGGTCACGACAATGGTCATGCGCACGGCGCATCATTGGGCTGATGTGCCATGGAACACCGGGGCGCTGCTTGACTCGATGCGCGTCCAGGCCGGGTTGTCGATAGTCTGGACGCTGATGGCACTGGCCCTGATGATCGGCGGTCACATGCGCTCCAACCGCCAGCTGTGGCTGGGCGGAGCAGCGTTGATCGGGATGGTGGTGGTCAAGCTGTTCTTCGTCGAGCTGAGCAATCGTGGCGGCATGGAGCGCATCGTCTCGTTCATCGGTGTTGGCATTTTGCTATTGGTGGTGGGATATTTCGCACCATTACCGCCGAAACACTCTGCCACAGAGGCCGGCGAAGAACCCGGCCCAGGCTCGACTGCCGCGCCGGACACGCTATGAGGAAACCGTTCTTGAGTCATCCTGCCATGAAGATCGCCGTGCTTGGCCTGGCCTTGTGCACGGCGATAACCGCCCTCGCTCAGGACAAACCGGCGGACTTTGCCAGCCAGACGCCGCTGAGCCTGAGCGGCGAAGGGCCGTGGTATCGCATCGAGTTGCCGCTTGCCGTCCAGTTGAATGCCCGGCAGACCGATCTGAGCGATGTACGTGTGTTCAATGCCGAGGGCCAGACGCAGGCTTACTCGATCACGCCGCGCCAACCCGCCCCCGAACAAGAGCCGGTGCCGATTGAGGTCAACTGGTTCGCCCTGTACAGCACACAGGAATCAGCCGACGCCGCGCCGGTCATCCGTATCGAGCGCTCCAGCAACGGCAGCGTGATCGAGGTCCAGCCACAAAGCGATATCGAAGCGGGCGAAGAAGTGCTGCGCGGCTGGTTGCTGGACACCAGCGCAATCAAGGCACCGCTGGAGCAGTTGGTTATCGACTGGAGCACCGAGCGGGAGGGCTTCCAGAACTTCAGCATCGAAGCCAGTGATGACCTGCAGCACTGGCGCAACTGGGGCGAGGGACAGGTTGCACGGCTGTCGTTTGCCGACGAAGTGGTCGAACAGCGCGAAGTCGGCCTGCCCGGCCAGAGCGCGCGCTATCTGCGCCTGCTGTGGCATTCCCCGCACAGTGCGCCGCTGCTGATCTCTGCGCACCTGCTGAGTGCCAGCAGCGACACTCCAGCCACGCCGCTGACCTGGTCGCCACCGGTCAAGGGCAGCGTCGAAAGCCCCAACGAGTATGTCTGGCAACTGCCCACCGGCTTGCCGATAGGCCGCGTCAGGATCGACATCACCCAGCCCAATAGCCTGGCACCGGCGACGCTCTACGGCCGGCTCGATGCCGGGCAGCCCTGGCAGCCAATCAGCAGCGGCCTGCTGTATCGGTTGTCGCAGAACAACAGCGATGTCCTGCAGGACCAGTTGCAATTGTCCGGACGCATCGTTCGGCAGCTCAAGCTGGTGGTGGATGATCGCGGCGGCGGACTGGGCAGTGAAGCGCCGCAGTTGAGTGTGGCCGTGCCTGCCACGGAGGTGGTGTTCCTGGCGCGCGGTAACGGGCCCTTCACCCTGGCAATCGGCAACCCGAGCGTCAAGGCTGCCAACCTGTCGCTGGCCACGCTGATTCCCGACCTGAGCCCGGAGAAGCTCGCGACTCTCGGCACAGCAAGCCCGGCCACGGCTACCGTGGCCAACATGGCCGCTGCGCCGATCGCCGTGCAACAAACTACTGACTTCAAACGCCTGGGGCTTTGGGCCCTTATGCTGCTTGGCGTGGTGTTCCTTGGCTGGATGGCATTCAGCACGCTGCGCGCTGCAAAACGCTAAAACGGGCGGCCTGTCAGGTGCGGTTCGCCTGACATCTGAACTGAAACAGTCTTAAGCCAGTCTCATAGCAGTATTACGTCGCCACTCGCGTTAAACTGCGCGGGTTTTCATACCCCCTATTTTCGGAGCTATCCATGTCCCGCGTTACACTAAGTCGTTACTTGATTGAGCAGACTCGCAGCAACAACACCCCTGCCGATCTGCGCTTCCTGATCGAAGTTGTGGCGCGCGCATGCAAGGAAATCAGCCACGCCGTCTCCAAGGGCGCGCTGGGTGGCGTACTGGGCAGCATGGGCACCGAAAACGTGCAGGGCGAAGTGCAGAAAAAGCTCGATGTGATCTCCAACGAGATTCTGCTCGAAGCCAACGAATGGGGCGGTCACCTGGCCGGCATGGCTTCCGAAGAAATGGACAACGCCTACCAGATCCCGGGCAAATACCCGAAGGGTGCCTACCTGCTGGTTTTCGACCCATTGGACGGCTCGTCGAACATCGACATCAACGCACCGGTCGGCACGATCTTCTCGGTACTGCGCTGCCCGAACGAATACCTGAGCCAGAACGAAGCGCTGAATGAAAAGGCCTTCCTGCAGCCAGGCACCGAACAGGTCGCCGCCGGTTACGCCATCTACGGTCCGCAAACCATGCTGGTCCTGACCCTGGGCGATGGCGTGAAAGGCTTCACCCTGGACCGTGAAATGGGCAGCTTCGTGCTGACTCACGAAGACATCACCATCCCGGAGTCCACTCAGGAGTTCGCGGTCAACATGTCCAACCAGCGTCACTGGGAAGCCCCGGTACAGCGCTACGTGAGCGAGCTGCTGGCCGGTGAAGACGGTCCGCTGAAAAAGAACTACAACATGCGCTGGGTCGCGGCGATGGTTGCCGACGTGCACCGTATCCTGACCCGTGGCGGCCTGTTCATGTACCCGCGCGACAGCCGCGAGCCTTCCAAGCCGGGCAAGCTGCGCCTGATGTACGAAGCCAACCCGATGTCCTTCCTGGTAGAACAGGCTGGCGGCGCGTCCACCGACGGCCATCAGCGCATTCTCGACATTCAGCCTGAAGGCCTGCACCAGCGCGTAGCGGTGTACCTGGGTTCCAAGGAAGAAGTCGAGCGTGCCACCGCGTATCACAAGGCGTAAGACGCCTTCTGCACCGGTAGTGATCGGGCCATGCTCGATCACTGCCGAGTGAGCCAATGCTCTGAAACACGAGCAGTCAGCCATTCGCTCAGCCCCGTCTGCGGGCCAACTATCTGATCCTCGGCACAAATCCTTGCGCCGTCCGGGAACCAGAGTCCCTTTTTCTCTTCTAAGCTTGCGGTACTGCGCCAGCGCCAGACTGCACCGGCTTGCACTGCGACGCGACCCCCTTCCGTTCAGGAGCTACATCCATGTCCTTGCGTTCTGTCGCGTTACTCTCGTTCTGCGTCCTGCTGGCTGCCTGCAGCAAGATCACTCAGGAAAACTATTCCAAACTGTCCGCTGGCATGCCCAAGGCTCAAGTCGAGTCCTTGCTGGGCAGCCCGACGGAATGTTCGGGTGCCTTGGGCATGTCGAGCTGCACCTGGGGCGACCAGAACACCTTTATCAGCGTGCAATACGCAGCGGACAAGGTGGTGCTGTTCTCGGGTCAGGGTCTGAAATAACCCATGATCAAGGTACTGGTACGTTTTGGAATTTGTGTCATGGCCAGCTTTTTGGCCATCGGTTTTGCCCACTCGGCTGACAACCTCGAGCCAAAGACTGTAGGTAACGTCGACCTCAAGCAGTATCAGGGTACCTGGTACGAGATCGCCCGCTTGCCGATGTTTTTCCAGCGCAAGTGCGCTCAGTCCGAGGCGCGTTACACGCTCAAGGACGACGGCAACATCGCAGTGACCAACCGCTGCCGCACGATTGAAGGCAAGTGGGAAGAAGCAACGGGTACGGCTTCGCCGCAGGTTGCGGGCAAGACCGACAAACTGTGGGTTGTGTTCGACAATTGGTTCTCGCGCCTGCTGCCCAGCGTCGCCAAGGGTGATTACTGGATTCTGGACGTCAGCGAAGGCTACCGTACCGCCGTGGTCGGCAACCCGGATCGCAAATACCTGTGGCTGCTGTCGCGTACACCGACCGTCTCCGCATCGGTCAGGGAAGACATGCTGAGCAAGGCCCGCCAGCAAGGCTACGACACCTCACGCCTGATCTGGCGCGAGGATGACTCGAAGATCGGCAAGGGCGAGAAGTAACCAGGCTGGAACAAGCGTCCGCAAGAACACTATCGTGCCCATGCTCCGCGTGGGCACGCCGTTCTGGACGCTCTGCGTCCTCTCTTGCATCAGCCGAGCAATTCCCTCAACACCTGCGCGAACTCGCGGTTGCTTTGTTGTTCTGCGGCGTGTCGCCCCTCACGTATGACCCATCGCCCGTTGACCGCCACGTCGCGGATCTGCCGGTCGCTGCCGGCGAACAGCCAGCGGTTGAGGATGGCGTCTTCCGAGGCCGTGGCGATGTACGGGTCATTGCCATCCAGCACCAGCCAGTCGGCGCGTTGACCCACTTGCAGCGTACCAATCTGCTGCCCCAATGCCTGCGCGCCACCGGCAAGTGCAGCGTCATATAGCGTGCGGCCAACCATGGGCTGATCGCTGCGATACAGCCGGTTGCGGCGCTGATCGCGCAGACGCTGGCCGTATTCCAGCCAGCGCAGTTCCTCGACCACACTGAGCGAGACGTGACTGTCCGAGCCGATCCCCCAGCGACCGCCCTGAGCAATGTAGTCCACCGCCGGAAAGATCCCGTCGCCGAGGTTGGCCTCGGTGGTCAGGCATAACCCGGCCACCGCGCCGCATTGCGCCATCAGAGCCACTTCATCCGCCTCGGCATGGGTCGCATGGACCAGGCACCAGCGGTTATCCACAGGCACGTTTTCATACAACCATTGCAACGGGCGCCGACCGCTCCAGCTCAGGCAGTCATCGACTTCCTTCTGCTGCTCCGCGATATGAATATGCACCGGACACTGCCGGTCGCTGGCCGCCAGCACCTCACTGATCTGCTGCGGCGTCACTGCGCGCAGCGAGTGGAAGCAAAGACCGAGTTGCTGGGCAGGCTGAGCCGCCAGAACCGGACGCAGACGAGCCTGCACATCCAGATAGCTGTCGGTGCTGTGGATAAAACGCCGCTGGCCTTCGTTGGGTGCCTGCCCGCCAAAGCCGGAATGGCTGTACAGCACCGGCAGCAAGGTCAGGCCGATACCGACCGAACCGGCCGCCTGGCTGATCTGCAGCGCGAGCTCGGCAGGATCGGCATAGGGCTTGCCGTCACTGTCCTGATGCACGTAATGAAATTCGGCCACCGAGGTGTAGCCGCCCTTGAGCATCTCGATGTACAGCTGACGAGCGATAACGCCCAACTGCTGCGGGCTGATGCGCCCCACCAGGCGATACATGAGATCGCGCCAGGTCCAGAAACTGTCGTTGGGGTTGCCGGCCACTTCCGCAAGCCCGGCCATTGCACGCTGGAACGCGTGGGAGTGCAGGTTAGGCATGCCAGGCAGCAAAGGCCCGCTGACTTTCTCGGCGCCCTGCTGAGCGGCATCGGCCTCGACGCGGGTCAAAATACCGTCCTGACTGACCTCCAGACGCACATTGCTGGCCCAGCCGTCGGGGAGTAACGCGCGCTCGGCAAAGAAGGCTGACATTGACTTCACACCTCATCACTGTAATTTGTATATACATATACAGACGTTTCAGCGACCGGTAAACCGCCTGCACGCTTGCCGAGCAGCAGGTTAATGGTTAGCGTGAGCGCTTTGCAGCGTCTGAATGCGCTCGAAAACACCGTCTCGAACAACAAGGACTCCCACGTGTCGACTCCGCCCGCCGCTTCTTCCCTGGCAGCCCAGATGGGCGAAAGTCCCGCACCCTTGTACGCCCGCGTGAAACAGATGATCGCTCTGCAGATTCAGAACGGCACCTGGCCGCCGCATCACCGTGTGCCGTCGGAAAGCGAACTGGTGACGCAACTGGGCTTCAGCCGCATGACCATAAACCGGGCACTGCGCGAGCTGACCGCCGAGGGCCTGCTGGTGCGCATGCAGGGCGTCGGCACCTTTGTCGCCGAGCCCAAGAGCCAGTCGGCGCTGTTCGAAGTGCATAACATTGCCGACGAGATTGCCGCGCGCGGCCATCGCCACACGTGCAAGGTCATGGTCCTCAAGGAGGAAGCCGCTGGCTCCGAGCGCGCCCTGGCGCTGGACATGCGCGAAGGCCAGCGGGTTTTCCACTCGCTGATCGTGCATTACGAGAACGACATCCCGGTGCAGATCGAGGACCGCTTCGTGAACGCCCAGGTCGCTCCGGACTACCTCCGGCAGGACTTTACCCTGCAGACGCCTTACGCCTACCTCTCGCAGGTTGCGCCGCTCACCGAAGGCGAGCATGTGGTCGAGGCGATTCTCGCCGAAGCCGATGAATGCAGGCTGTTGCAGATTGAGGCGGGGGAGCCCTGCCTGCTGATTCGCCGTCGGACCTGGTCTGGTCGTCAGCCGGTTACCGCTGCGCGCCTGATCCACCCCGGCTCCCGTCATCGCCTGGAAGGACGCTTTACCAAATGAACCAGACCCGCATTTTGCGCGCCGTCGACTACCCGCGCATGCCGTGGAAAAACGGCGGTGGCAGCACGGAAGAGATCGCTCGCGACGCCGGCCAGGATCTGGACGGTTTCGGTTGGCGGCTGTCGATTGCCGACATCGAAACCTCGGGCGGCTTTTCGGTGTTCGCCGGTTATCAACGCATCATCACCGTCCTGCAGGGCACGGGCATGACGCTGGACGTGGATGGTCTGAGCAGTCGTCCGCTGCTGCCATCGGACCCGTTCGCATTCAGCGGTGACAGCCAGGTCAATTGCACCTTGCTGGACGGGCCGATTCGCGATTTCAACCTGATCTACGCCCCACACCGCTACACTGCACGTCTGCACTGGATAGACGTGCGTCACCCGCAACGCCTGTTCAGCTCTGCCAGCACCCTGGTGCTGTTCAGTATGGCCGAGCAAGTGGCGATCAGCGTCGACAGCCAGCCGTGGGAAATTCTTGGCAAACACGATTGCGCTCAGGTGGACAATGCTGGCGGTCTGCTCGAAGTCGAACTGCAATCGCCTCGCGCCAGCCGTTGCTGCCTGATTGAGCTCACTGCCACAGGCCAGTAACCGCATTCCTGGCATTACGATAAAAAAGTGCTTCGTTTCAAGGACAACCATGACTCAAGTTCCGAACCGGGAAACGCCCAGAGGCATTGCCGTCCTCGCACGCTTCCTCGCCTCCGAATCAGCTGGCGGCATCGTGTTGATGGCCGCTGCGCTGGCGGCATTGATCGTTGCCAACTCGCCTCTTTCTGCCGGCTATTTCTCGATCCTGCACAGCGTCTGGCTGGGCCTCTCGGTCGAGCTGTGGATCAACGACGGGCTGATGGCGATCTTCTTCCTGATGGTCGGCCTGGAGATCAAACGTGAAGTCCTCGCCGGTGGTCTGGCGACCTGGGGGCAACGAGCCCTGCCCGGCTTTGCAGCGGCAGGCGGCATGCTGGTGCCTGCGCTGATCTACATCGCGATCAATTGGGGCAATCCGCAGACCCTGAGCGGCTGGGCGATCCCGGCAGCCACCGACATCGCCTTTGCCCTCGGCGTGCTGTCGCTGCTCGGCAATCGGGTGCCGACCTCGCTGAAGGTGTTTCTGGCCGCGCTGGCGATCCTCGACGATCTGGGCGCCGTGACGATCATCGCCTTCTTCTACAGCTCCGGTCTGAACCTGCCGATGCTGGCCGCCGCCTTCGTGACGCTGGCGGTGCTGATCGTCATGAATCGTTTGAACGTGCGCCGTCTGCTGCCTTATCTGCTGCTCGGCGCGCTGCTGTGGTTCTTCGTCCTGCAATCGGGTGTGCATGCCACGCTGGCCGGTGTCGCCCTGGCGCTGTGCATCCCGATGGGCAAGCCCGAGGAAGAAGCCCGCTCGCCACTGCTGTTCCTCGAAGAAAAGATGCACTACTGGGTGGCCTTCGCCGTGGTGCCGATCTTTGGTTTTGCCAATGCGGGCGTGTCGCTGGCCGGCATTACCTTGGGCAACCTGGTCGATCCTGTGCCGCTGGGCGTTGCGCTGGGGCTGTTCGTGGGCAAGCAGATCGGCGTGTTTCTCGCCGCTGTGCTGGCCATACGCGCCGGGCTGGCGGTGTTGCCGGAGGGCAGCAACTGGGTGCAACTGTACGGCGTGGCGATTCTGTGCGGCATCGGTTTCACCATGAGCCTGTTCATCGGCAACCTGGCGTTCCCCGGCTCGCAACACCTGATCGACGAGGTGAAGGTCGGCGTACTGATCGGCTCGGGTCTGGCCGCGATTGCCGGGATTGTGCTGCTGCGCAGCCGTTTCAGCCGGCGCTGAAAAAATATTTTCAAATCACTGCATCCAGATGGGTTTCTCGCGGGTAGTACATTCAGCAGCCACTTCGAGTTGCTGAGCGCGGTTAAACCTTCTGGAGATTTCTGCATGAACGCAAAACGCTTGCTCTGCCTTGCTGGTACTACTCTGGCCTTCACTTGCCTGTCGTCCGTTGCCATGGCTCAGACCGACCTCCCCGAAAGCGTCCGTGTGCCGGCTGGCAACAAGGTCGGCATGCAAACCACCGGGGTTGGCGAGATCACCTACGAGTGCCGCGCCAAGGCCAACATGCCCAACGAAATGGAGTGGGCGTTCGTCGGTCCCAAAGCAGTGCTCAACGACAAGAGCGGCAAACAGGTCGGCACCTACTACGGCCCACCTGCCACCTGGGAAGCCAAAGACGGTTCCAAAATAACCGGCACTCAAGTTGCCGTGGCCCCTTCGAGCGCCGGCAACCTGCCATACCAGCTGGTCAAGGCCAACCCGGCTGAAGGCAAAGGCGCCATGACTGGCGTGACCTACATTCAGCGTGTAGCCCTGAAAGGCGGCGTTGCCCCGGCCAAAGCCTGCGCAGAGAGCAACAAGGGCGCGAAGGAAGTGGTCAAGTATCAGGCCGACTACCTGTTCTGGACTGCGAGCTGATAGCCATCATTCACCGGGTGACTGCGCAGCCAGTGGTCTATGCTGCTGCGCGGGAGCCTCGTGATGTCAACGAGGCAGTAGTCTTGCATTGATGGCGGATCATCTTGTCTTCGCACGAATCTCTCTTTGATTACGAAGCGACGTTGCAGGCCTGCGCTCGCGGTGAAAAGCAGGCCTTGCAGCGTCTCTATCAACAGGAAAGCGCCCGGTTGCTCGGCGTCGCTCAGCGCTTGGTGCGTGACCGCGCGCTGGCCGAAGACATCGTGCATGACGCGTTCCTGAAAATCTGGTCCCACGCGGCCAGCTTCGATGCCTCGCGTGGTTCGGCACGTGGCTGGATCTTCAGCGTGACCCGCCACCTGGCGCTCAACACATTGCGCAACACGGCTCGCGAAGTGCGTGTCGAGGACGACGGCAGTGAAGATCATCATGAACAGGCGACACTGGAAGGCTGGCAGGAAATCGGCGATGCCTTCGATTGGCAGGTCAATCCAGGGCGGATCACGTCATGCCTGGAGCAGCTGGAGCCGGTAAGACGCAACTGTGTTTTTCACGCGTACGTGGACGGTTATTCGCATCAGGAAATCGCGCAGAAAATTGGCGCGCCATTGGGGACGGTCAAAGCCTGGATCAAGCGTAGCCTGACGGCTTTGCGGGAGTGCATGGGATGACCCGGCCTTTAGACGACAACATTCACGAGCTGGCGGGCGAGTATGTACTCGGCACGCTCTCGGCGCAGAAGCGGCTCGACGTACAGCGTCGCCTGTCGCGCGAGCCCGACCTGCAGGCCGCCGTCGATGCCTGGGAACAGCGTCTGCTGCCCCTGACCGAACTGGCCGAACCGGTGATGCCCTCGCCCGGCCTGTGGGATCGTATCGAACGTAACCTGCTGGACATGACCGCGCCTGCCAGCACGCCGCAAAGACCGCGCGTTCGCTGGTGGGACAACCTGTCGATCTGGCGCGGACTGGCCGGAGCAGGCCTGGCTGCTTCACTGGTACTGGGCATGACGCTGCTGACCCGCGCACCGGCGCAACCGTCTTATCTGGTGGTCCTCGTAGGACCGCAGGACAAGGCTCCCGGCTGGGTCGTGCAGGCCAGTAACCCGCAGGAAATACAGCTTATCCCGCTGGGCGTGTTCGAGGTTCCGACCGACAAGGCGCTGGAGTTCTGGACCAAGGGTGACGACTGGCAAGGCCCGGTTTCGCTTGGGCTGGTCAAGCCGGGAGAGAGCCTGCATGTGCCGCTGGATAAACTGCCGCCGCTGCAACCCAACCAGTTGTTCGAGCTGACACTGGAGAAATCCACCGGCTCGCCAATCGGCAAACCCACCGGGCCGATTCAGTTCATCGGCCGGGCGGTGAAGGTGATCTGACGCGAAGGTCGCCTACTTGCGGCTGCAGTCGTCCTGTTGCAGCAGGTTGGCCTGGGTCAGGTTGCAGTCTGCCGGTACGCTGCGCGTCAGCCAGACATTGCCGCCGATGGTCGAACCCTTGCCGATGGTGATGCGACCCAGAATGGTCGCACCCGCGTAGATCACCACGTCGTCTTCAACGATTGGATGCCGTGCGTGGCCTTTCTGCAACTGACCGTCCTCGTCCGACGGGAAGCGCTTGGCGCCCAGGGTCACGGCCTGATAGATCCGCACCCGCTCGCCGATGATCGCGGTTTCGCCAATCACCACGCCTGTTCCGTGATCGATAAAGAAGCTCGGGCCGATCTGCGCACCCGGATGAATATCGATACCGGTCGCCGAATGGGCGATTTCCGAGCTGATACGCGCCAGCAACGGCAAGCCGGCGCGATACAGATAATGCGCCAGCCGATGGTGGATCACCGCCAGAATGCCGGGATAGCACAGCAGCACTTCATCGACACTGCGCGCCGCAGGGTCGCCGTGATAGGCGGCCAGCACGTCGGTGTCCAGCAACAGACGAATACCCGGCAGGGCCATGGCGAAACCCTGGATCAGCTCGAGTGCTCGCGCATCGATGCTCTTCAGGTCACCGCCCTGCTGATGGGCCACGTAGCGCAATTCAAGCCGGGCCTGAGCCAGCAGTGCGTTGAGCGCCACATCCAGCGTATGGCCGACATAGAAGTCCTCGCTTTCCTCACGCAGGTCCACCGGGCCCAGGCGCATCGGGAACAGTGCGCCGCTCAAGGCTTCAAGAATCTCGCCCATGGCCGCACGCGAAGGCAGCTCACGCCCACCGTGTTCACCGCTCACTCGCCTGTTGCGAGCCCGCCAGTCTTCACGCGCGCTGCGCAACTGGCTGACGATGCGCTGCAACTGCCAGTGGCTGGAGCGGCCGTCGGCGGACGCTTCTGGAATATCGCTCACGCTTGACTCTCCTTGATGTAAAGGGTGGCGACCGACAGTACGGGCCGCTGCTGTTGCCACTCTACGGCAAACATTCAGACGAAAAAAACAACAATTTCTGTCGGAATACGCGAAGAGAGCCGTGCGCACAGATAAGTTGCCGTGCGAGAAACGTCTGCCTATAGTCCGCTGACTCTTTACACGGCTTATCGACCACCATGATCAAAAATCAGCTTGCCCGCTTCAATCGCCTGGACCTGATCAGCGCGCCAACGGCTCTGGAAAAGCTCGAGCGCCTGTCGGTCTGGGCAGATCGTGATATCTACATCAAGCGGGATGACACCACGACGCTGGCCCTGGGCGGCAACAAGGTGCGCAAACTCGAGTACCTGGCCGCCGATGCGCTGGCCCAGGGTGCCGACACACTGATCACCGCCGGGGCCATCCAGTCCAACCATGTCCGCCAGACCGCAGCGCTGGCCGCGCGCCTGGGCCTGGGCTGTGTGGCGCTGCTGGAAAACCCCATCGGCACCGAAGACCCCAGTTACCTGAAAAACGGCAACCGCCTGCTGCTGGAGCTGTTCGATGCCAAGGTCGAGCTGGTGGAAAACCTCGACAACGCCGACGAGCAACTGCACGCCCTGGCGGCACGCCTGCGTTCCAGCGGCAAAAAGCCTTATCTGGTGCCCATCGGTGGCTCGAGCCCGGTGGGGGCGCTGGGTTATGTGCGCGCCGGGCTGGAACTGGCCGAGCAGATCAAGCAAACCGGTATCGAGTTTGCGGCCGTCGTTCTGGCCTCCGGCAGTGCCGGCACGCACAGCGGTATAGCGCTGGCTCTGGCTCACGAGCTGCCGCAATTGCCGGTCATCGGCGTGACCGTGTCGCGCAGTGAAGAAGCACAGTTGCCCAAGGTTCAGGGCCTGGCCGAGCGCACCGCAGAGTTGCTCGGCGCTCCGTTGCCCGAACACTTCAAGGTCGAACTGTGGGATGAGTATTTCGCGCCACGGTATGGCGAACCGAATGCCGGCACGCTGTCAGCTATCAAGCTGGTGGCCAGCCACGAAGGGCTGTTGCTCGACCCGGTCTACACCGGCAAGGCCATGTCCGGTCTGCTCGATGGTATCGGTCGTCAACGCTTTAACGACGGCCCACTGATCTTTCTGCACACCGGCGGTGCGCCAGCGCTGTTTGCCTATCCGGATGCGTTCGACCAGTGACGTTTCAGCCAACGGGTCCTTTATGCTTTTGTGGAGGGAAAATAACTTTTTTTGTTATTTTTCCTCATAAGCTGATGGCTATATAGTCGCGCCCGGCAGACCACAACGCTTAACCTTACACCTGACGTAACTGCCTGAAAAAAAGCTGAATAATCAGCACGAAGTTGCTTGAGTCGGGTCAGAAAATGGCCAGACACTTCCATACCAACAAGGGGCTTGCATGAACATTTCCGCTATTCGTCGTACGTTTCTTTTCTCGGCAATGGGCTTGATGCTCAATGCCGGTATCGCCGGGCAAGCCATGGCTGGCGAGCAACTGCAGAAAATCAAGGACAGCGGTACGCTCAATGTAGGCCTGGAAGGCACTTACCCACCGTTCAGCTTCGTCGATGAGAGCGGCAAGCTCACCGGCTTCGAAGTCGAGTTTTCCGAAGCGCTGGCCAAGGAACTGGGCGTGAAGGCCAAGATCCAGCCGTCGAAATGGGATGGCATCCTGGCCGCTCTGGACTCCAAGCGTCTGGACGTGGTGATCAACCAGGTGACCATCTCCGACGAGCGCAAGAAGAAGTACGACTTCTCCGAACCCTACACCGTGTCCGGCATTCAGGCGCTGGTTCTGAAGACGAACGAAGACAAGATCAAGACAGCCACAGACCTGACCGGCAAGAAGGTCGGTGTGGGCCTGGGCACCAACTACGAGGAATGGCTCAAGGCGAACGTTCCGGGCGCGATCGTCAAAACCTATGACGATGACCCGAGCAAGATCCAGGACCTGAGTGTAGGTCGTATCGATGCGATCCTCGTTGACCGTCTGGCCGCGCTGGAAATGGCTGCCAAAACGAAAAACAAACTCGTCCCTGCAGGCGACGCCTTCTCCCGCCAGGAATCGGGCATTGCCCTGCGCAAAGGCGAGCCTGAATTGCTGGCGGCCATCGACAAGGCCATCGACAAGCTGCGTGCCGACGGTACGCTGAAGAAATTGTCGGAAAAGTACTTCAACGCTGACGTCACCAAATGATTGAAGAGAGCCTTCAGCTCGCGCTGGACTCCGCGCCCTTCCTCCTCAAGGGCGCGCACTACACCGTCTTCCTCAGTATTGGCGGGATGTTTTTCGGTTTGCTGCTGGGCTTCGGCCTCGCCTTGATGCGCCTCTCGCGCATCAAACCGGTGAACTGGATAGCACGCATCTACGTGTCGTTCTTTCGCGGCACGCCCTTGCTGGTGCAGCTGTTCGTGATTTATTACGGCCTGCCGGAGCTGGGTATCCAGCTCGAACCGCTGAGCGCTGCGCTGATCGGTTTTTCCCTGAACATGGCCGCTTACGCCTGCGAAATCCTGCGCGCGGCCATCAGTTCGGTGGAGCGCGGCCAGTGGGAAGCCGCGGCCAGTATCGGCATGACCCGCTGGCAGACCATGCGTCGGGCGATCCTCCCGCAGGCCGCACGCACCGCATTGCCGCCACTGGGCAACAGCTTCATCTCGCTGGTCAAGGACACGGCGCTGGCAGCCACCATCCAGGTGCCGGAGCTGTTCCGTCAGGCGCAGTTGATCACCGCACGCACCTTCGAAATTTTCACCATGTACCTGGCCGCTGCACTGATCTACTGGATCCTTGCCACGGCGCTCTCGCACCTGCAAAACAAGCTGGAAGCCAGGGTCAACCGGCACGATCTGGAGACCTGACACATGATAGTGGTTGAAAAACTCACCAAGGCATTCAAGGGCAATGAGGTGCTCAAGGGCATTGATCTGCGTATCGAAGCCGGGGAAGTGGTGGCCATCATCGGGCCCAGCGGCTCGGGCAAGACCACCCTGCTGCGCTGCCTGAATCTGCTGGAAACGCCTGACAGCGGCAGGATCAAGGTCGGTGACATCGAGATTGATGGCACCCGCTCCATGAACCAGC
Organism: Pseudomonas sp. ICMP 10191; assembly: GCF_001467335.1. Taxonomy (NCBI): domain Bacteria; kingdom Pseudomonadati; phylum Pseudomonadota; class Gammaproteobacteria; order Pseudomonadales; family Pseudomonadaceae; genus Pseudomonas; species Pseudomonas sp. ICMP 10191. The sequence continues at coordinate 61,689 of NZ_LKGW01000106.1, read as the reverse complement.
AACAGGGGTTGATCCGCCAGTTGCGTCAGCAGGTCGGGTTCGTGTTTCAGAACTTCAATCTGTTTCCGCATCGCACCGCACTGGAAAATGTCATCGAAGGTCCGGTGGTGGTCAAGAAGGTGGCCCGCGAAGCCGCCGAGGCGCTGGGCAGAAAGCTGCTCGCCAAGGTCGGCCTGAGCGGCAAGGAAGACGCTTACCCGCGACGCCTTTCCGGCGGGCAGCAACAGCGCGTGGCGATTGCACGGGCGCTGGCGATGGAGCCGCAAGTGATCCTGTTCGACGAGCCGACCTCGGCTCTGGACCCTGAGCTGGTCGGCGAGGTGCTGACCACCATCCGCGCGCTGGCTGAAGAGAACCGCACCATGGTCATCGTCACTCACGAGATGAGCTTTGCCCGGGACGTCGCCAACCGGGTGATCTTCATCGACAAGGGAGTGATCGTGGAGCAAGGCGAAGCCAAGGCGCTGTTCGCCAACCCGAAAGAAGAACGCACCAGGCAGTTTCTCGAGCGTACCCGCTCCTGATCAGGACGATCAGCATCTGCAAAAAGCAGCGTCCATCCAGCGGCGCTGCTTTTTTCTTACATTTCCGGAAGGATTAATCGTTCAATATCCTTGCTGAATTCCCGCGTAATTTCCCGAAAAATCATCGAAATAATAAAATTAGCCCACGTACTTCCTGCTCCTTGATTCGTAGCCGGGCGCGCCACTGCGCGTCCGTGTTGCCAGACTTTCCCTTCCGGACACTCTGCTGTCGGTTACGGCCTGTTGCCATTGATACTTTGTGGTAGGACGGTTGTTTCGTGAGGAGTCAACGGTTCCAAACACACAGCGTAGGAAGTATCCGGTTTTCAAGTAAACAGTCCTTAAATGCACTTCGCACATTGACAAGTTCCCGCAAAGCCCATTAGCTCACCTACTTCACGCATTTCAGTGGGGCAGTAAAGTTTCAAGCACACCTTTAATACCGTTTGTAATGTTTGCCATAGCTTGGATATTTAAGGTAATTATCCCCCTGCCTGAAACGCACACTTCATTACTTGAACATGACAACTTATGACGATTCTTTACTTGAACCATTGATTATCTGGAGTACCCCGACATGCGTCAAAATACTTGCAACGCCAGCCCCTTGGGCTTGCCTATCCCTTCTGTTCCGCTGGCCAGCCGGCATGGCATAGGCGTGAGGAACGCCTCTCAACTCGTTGTTCATGTTGAACCCTATGGCAGCATGGAAGAGGGCGATCTGATCGAACTGTTCTGGGACGGCTGTTACGTCGCGTCAACAATTTTGAAGGCATCCGACGTCGGCAAGCCTGTCGTCCTACGTGTGCCGGAAAGTTTTCTGCAGAATGGCAAGGCGAGAACTTACTACCGGGTCATGAAGATAGGCGGAGTGCCTGTGACCTCGCCCTGCCGCAAGCTATGGGTCAAGCTGAACGCACCGGGAGGGCGGCTGGTCAGCGCCAACACGGAAGAAAACCAGGGGCTGGCGCCACTCTATGTTGCGCCATCGGTCATACGCCACGGACTCTCGCGCAGGCACCTGGAAGGCGGCTTGCCGATGACCATCGAGCCTTATCTGAACATGGCTGTTCACGACGAGATCACCGTGCGCTGGGGCGATCTGCGCATGGACCTGCCGCCGCTCACTGCCGACGATGTCGGTGAGCCGGTCGACCTGGTCGTACCGCCTGAGTTGATACGCGAAGGCGGAGACGAACAACGGCTGGAAGTGAGTTACTGTGTTATCGACCGGGTGGGCAACAACTCGCTCTGGGCGCCACCCCGAATAATAAGGATCCAACCTCTGGGGCATTGAATGCCTGACGACGGCAAGTCGGAAAAACCGCGTCACTCGACAATACTGTTCAATGGACAACACCGCACGGACCATTCTAAAAACGAAGCGTTATTTATTCGCGCTCATTACCTGTATTAAACATTGGCCACGCGTGTAAGAAAGTTCAACGTCGTTCCGGCATACGCCATGTTTCATCCGTACTTGGCTCTGCGCAGACGTCTAACATCGTGCGTTACGCGAGGTGAGGATATGAAGCGGCATTGGCGACTGACAATAACTGTCTATGCTTATTCCAAAAAGCACGTTTTAAAAACTTTTATACACGCTTAGGGTATATGCACCGGACCACCGGACATCGTGATGTTTTCCAGCCGCACCTGATGCGGCCTACTGCTACGAGGTTCCGATGGTCCCTTTCACAACTACCCCTGTGGATAAACCCAGGGTCGTATCGATTGACGGTGAGCGACGCGAGTCTGATCCGGCGACGGTAGCGACCCAACGCGTCGAGGCTTCACAAGAGCCTGACGCTGCTCCCCGCCTGCTGAAGGCCACCGTGTTGCAAAACGACGCGCAAGCCATTGCAGCAGCCCATGAACTGGCCGCAGCCGCACAGATCAATGCTGCCAATCGTGACAGACAACGTGCCTTGCCATGGGCTGAAATCGAACAGTTCACTCGCAGCGGACTGGGCAGTATTTCCGTCCCGCGCGCATACGGCGGCCCGCAAGTATCGTTCGTCACAGTGACTGAAGTCTTCCGGATCATTTCTGCTGCCGACCCGGCACTGGGACAAATTCCGCAAAACCAGTTCGGCATTCTGCATCTGCTGCAGGGCAGCGCCACCGAGCAACAGAAGAAAACACTGTTCCAGAGCGTGCTGGACGGTTGGCGCATCGGCAACGCCGGGCCCGAGCGCGGCACCAAAAACACGCTGGAACTCAAGGCACGGATCACCGCCAATGGCGACCGCCTGGCCATCACCGGACAGAAGTTCTACTCCACCGGCGCGTTGTTCGCGCATTGGGTTGCCGTCAAGGCGCTGGATGACCAGGGGCGGCAGATCATGGCCTTCGTCCAGCGTGGCACACCGGGCCTGCGCATCGTTGATGACTGGTCGGGCTTTGGCCAGCGCACCACCGCCAGCGGCACGGTGCTGCTCGACAATGTTCCGGTGGACGCCGGGCTGGTGGTCGATAACTGGCGCCTGTCCCTGACGCCGAACATTCAGGGTGCCGTTTCGCAACTGATCCAGGCCGCCATCGATGCGGGCATAGCGCGCGGGGCCATCGACGATGCGATAGCTTTTGTACGCGAGAAATCCCGTCCGTGGATCGACGCCAACGTCGAGCGCGCCAGCGATGACCTCTATGTGATCGCCGACATCGGCAAGCTGAAACTCGAACTGCACGCCGCAGAAGCGCTGCTGCGCAAGGCGGGCCAGGAACTCGACGAAATCAGCGCTGCGCCTATCGATGAGCAATCGGCAGCCCGCGCCTCCATTGCAGTGGCGCGGGCCAAAGTCCTGACCACCGAGATCTCGCTGCTGGCCAGCGAGAAGCTGTTCGAACTGGCCGGTAGCCGCGCGACCCTGGCCGAGTTCAATCTCGACCGCCACTGGCGCAACGCGCGCGTCCACACCCTGCATGACCCGGTGCGCTGGAAATACCACGCGGTCGGCACGTGGCATTTGAACGGCACCCTGCCTGCTCGCCATTCCTGGATCTGAACCAGACCACTGGAGAACACCCTTCATGAGTTTCAACCCAAAAGCGCGCGCTAACGCAGCGCTGATCACCAGTGACGCTCAGGCCCTGCACACAGCCCGCGAACTGGCCCTGCAATTGAAAACCGACAGCGCGCAACGCGATCGCGAACGCCGTTTGCCGCATGCCGAACTGGACCTGTTCAGCCAGTCCGGTCTGTGGGGCATCAGTGTGCCGCAAGCCTTCGGCGGCGCGGGTGTTTCCAATGTCACGCTGGCCAAGGTGATCCAGCTGATTTCCGAAGCCGATGGCTCGCTGGGCCAGATTCCGCAAAACCACTTTTACGCCCTGGAAGTGCTGCGCGTGAACGGCAGTCCGGAACAACAGGCGCGCTTGTACGCCGAGGCACTGGCGGGCGTACGCTTCGGCAATGCGCTGGCCGAACTGGGGACCAGAACCGCACATGACCGCACCACTCGCCTGAGCCGCGACGGGGACGGTTATCGCATCAACGGCCGCAAATTCTACGCCACCGGCGCGCTGTACGCGCAACGCATTCCCACCTCGGTGATTGACGACGAGGGTGTGCAGCAACTGGTGTTCGTGCCGCATGACAGCGAGGGGCTCAGCGTCATCGACGACTGGAGCGGTTTCGGGCAGCGCACCACGGGCAGCGGCTCGGTGGTGTTCGACAATGTGTATGTCAGCGCCCGCGATGTGGTGCCGTTCCAGAGCGCCTTCCAGCGCCCCACCACGGTCGGGCCACTGGCGCAGATTCTCCATGCGGCGATCGACACCGGCATTGCCCGCGCAGCCTTCGAGGACGCCCTGACGTTCGTGCGGACGCGTACCCGGCCATGGATCGATTCGGGTATTGAAAAGGCCGTGGATGACCCGCTGACGCTGCACAGCTTCGGCAAGCTGGGTATTCGCCTGCACGCCGCCGAAGCACTGCTCGAGCGCGCCGGAGAGTTTCTCGATGTCGCTCAGGCCGACAGCAATGCCGAAACCGTCGCCGCTGCCTCGATAGCCGTGGCCGAAGCGCGCGCCATCAGCACGGAGATTTCCCTGGCCGCCGGCAGCACACTGTTCGAACTGGCGGGCAGTCAATCCACGCTGGCGGAACACGGCCTGGATCGCCACTGGCGCAACGCGCGCGTTCATACGCTGCACGACCCGGTACGCTGGAAGTTTCACGCCATCGGCAATTACTACCTCAACGACACTAATCCTCCCCTGCGGGGGACGATCTGATGGCGCGTAAAAAGATCCTCCTCAACGCGTTCAACATGAACTGCATCGGCCATATCAACCATGGCCTGTGGACCCATCCACGGGACACCTCGACGCAATTCAACAGCCTGGAGTACTGGACGGACCTGGCGAAACTGCTCGAACGCGGGTTGTTCGACGGCCTGTTCATCGCCGACATCGTGGGCGTGTATGACGTCTATCAGAACTCGGTGGACGTTACCCTCAAGGAGGCGATCCAGTTGCCGGTCAACGACCCACTGCTGCTGGTCTCGGCGATGGCAGGGGTCACGAAACACCTGGGCTTCGGCCTGACCGCCAACCTGACCTACGACGCGCCCTATCTGTTCGCCAGGCGCATGTCGACGCTGGACCACCTGAGCCGTGGCCGGGTGGGCTGGAACATTGTCACCGGCTACCTCGACAGCGCGGCGCGGGCCATGGGCCTCAGCGAGCAGAACGAGCATGACCGCCGTTATGATCAGGCCGACGAGTACCTGGAGGTGCTGTACAAGCTCTGGGAAGGCAGTTGGGAAGACGATGCCGTGATCAATGATCGCGAGCAGCGCGTCTACGCCCAGCCGGGCAAGGTGCATAAGGTCCGGCACCAGGGCGAGTTCTATCAGGTCGAAGGTTATCACCTCTGCGAACCGTCGCCGCAACGCACGCCGGTGCTGTTTCAGGCCGGCAGTTCGGAGCGCGGCCTGCAGTTTGCGGGACAGAACGCCGAATGCGTTTTCATCAGCGGGCAGAACAAGGCAGCGACCCGCGAGCAGGTCGACAAGGTGCGCGCCAGTGCCGTGCAGGCCGGGCGCAACCCGGACGACATCAAAGTGTTCATGGGCCTGAACGTGATCGTCGCGGCCACCGAAGCACTGGCTAGGGAGAAGCACGCCGAATACCGCCGCCATGCCAGTGCCGAAGCCGGCGTGGCGCACTTCGCCGCGTCCACGGGCATCGATTTTTCTGAGTACGAACTCGACGAACCCATTCAGTACGTGAAAAACAACGCCATTCAATCGGCGACCAGGAACCTGAAAAACAACGACTGGACGCGCCAGAAACTGCTCGACCAGCACGCCTTGGGCGGCCGTTACATCACCTTGATCGGCTCGCCCGAACAGGTCGCCGACGAACTGGAGTCCTGGATCGACGAAACCGGCCTGGACGGCTTCAACCTGACCCGCATCGTCACCCCGGAAAGTTACGAGGACTTCATTGATCTGGTGATCCCGGAGCTGCAACGCCGCGGCTCATACAAGACCGCTTACGAAGAAGGCAGCCTGCGCAAAAAACTGTTTCCGGAAGGCACCGACCGTTTACCGCAACGGCATGGGGGGGCGACACACCGGCCTATTTGATGAAGACATGCGCCCCACGCCGAAGCACTTGGCGTTGTACACAGTTTTTGTGGGAGCGAGCTTGCTCGCGAAAGCGATTGCCCAGACGCCTTGTTTTCTGCGGCTGCACTGGCCTATTCGCGAGCAAGCTCGCTCCCACAGGGCCTATGCGCTGCGGGGGATGCACACCGGCGTAGTTNTTTCTGTGGCTGCACTGGCCTATTCGCGAGCAAGCTCGCTCCCACAGGGCCGATGCGCTACGGGGATGCACACCGGCGTATTGATGACGACATGCGCCCCATGCTGAAGCGCTTGGCGTTGTACACAGTTTTTGTGGGAGCGAGCTTGCTCGCGAAAGCGATTGGCCAGACGCCCTGTTTTCTGCGGCTGCACTGGCCTATTCGCGAGCAAGCTCGCTCCCGCAGGATCGATAAGCGCAAGACGTGGGAACGAGACTTAGGGATTTTTAAAAGGACCACATCATGAGCAAAACCCTCGCTGCACTGGCCCTCGGCCTGTTGACCCTGACCGCTTACGCTGACGATAAACCCCTGAAAGTCGGGACCACGGCAGCCTTCGCGATACCGCTGGAAGCCGCTGTCGAAGAGGCTGGCAAGCAGGGCCTGAAGGTCGAGCTGGTCGAGTTCACCGACTGGATCGCGCCCAACGTCAGCCTCGCTGCCGGCGATATCGACGTGAATTATTTTCAGCACATCCCGTTCCTGACCAATGCCAACGAAGCCGCTGGCTTCGGTTTGGTGCCTTACGCACCGGGGATCATCAACAACGTAGGTCTGTACTCGAAAAAGTACAAAAGCTTCGATGAGCTGCCGACCGGCGCCACCGTGGCCATCGCCAATGACCCGATCAACAGCGGACGCGGCCTGCAACTGCTGGCCAAGGCCGGGCTGATCACGCTCAAGGAAGGTGTTGGTTACAAGGCCACCGAAGAAGACATCACGGCCAACCCGAAAAAACTCAAGCTCATACAGGTCGAAGCCGTGCAACTGGTGCGAGCCTACGACGATGCCGATCTGGTGCAGGGCTACCCCGCCTACATCCGTCTGGCCAAGACCTTTCCCGCTGACTCGGCGATCCTGTTCGACGGCCTGGACCACCCGGAATACGTGATTCAGTTCGTGATCAAACCTGATCACAAGGATGACCCGCGGTTGGCGAAATTCGTCGACATTTACCAACACTCGCCGGTCGTCCGCGCTTCGCTGGACAAGGTCAACGGCAAGCTTTATCAGGCCGGGTGGAAAGAATGACTGCGACCGCGCAACGCCAGCGGCCACTCGACACTGCGGGCGCAGGTCAACGGGCGCAACAGGCCGAGCTGCACCCGGAGCTGAATCGCGCGCATGTGCGCTTCATCAACCTGGGCAAGACCTATCACGGCAAGCAAGGCACGGTGGAGGCGCTGGGCAATATCGATCTGGCCGTCCAGCGCGGCGAGATCTTCGGCATTATCGGCCGCAGCGGCGCAGGCAAATCCTCGTTGATCCGCACCATCAATCGCCTGGAACAACCGAGCAGCGGTCGCGTATTGATCGATCAGGTGGATATCGGCGAGTTCGACGAAGACAAGCTGGTTGAGCTACGCCGACGCATCGGCATGATCTTCCAGCACTTCAACCTGATGTCGGCCAAGACCGTCTGGCAGAACGTCGAACTGCCGCTCAAGGTTGCCGGTGTGGCCAAGGAGCAACGCGCGCGCAAGGTCGCGCAGTTGCTGGAACTGGTGGGTTTGCAGGACAAGCACAAGGCGTACCCCGCGCAACTGTCCGGCGGGCAGAAACAGCGTGTCGGCATCGCCCGCGCGCTGGTACACGACCCGGCGATTCTGTTGTGCGACGAAGCCACTTCGGCGCTGGACCCGGAAACCACCCAGTCGATCCTCGGCCTGCTGCGCGAGATCAACCAGCGCCTGGGCCTGACCATCGTGCTGATCACCCATGAAATGGCGGTTATCCGTGATATCTGCCACCGCGTGGTGGTGCTGGAACAGGGGCGAGTCGTCGAGCAGGGGCCGGTATGGCAGGTGTTTGGCGACCCGCAGCACGACGTCAGCAAAACCTTGCTGGCTCCGCTGCAAACCGGGCTGCCGAAAGAGTGGGCAGAGCGCCTGAGCGATCAGCCGCAACGATCCGATGCGGCCCTGCTGCTGGACGTGCATTTCACCGGGGTCAGTGACGAAGGGCCGGATCTGGCCGCGCTGTTTGCCGCGCTGGGCGGCAAGGTGCAATTGCTGCAGGGCGGCGTCGAGCGGATTCAGGAGCGGCCCATCGGGCATCTCATTCTGTCGGTTGCCGGCTCGCCACACAGCCGGGAAGAACTGCTGGCGCGCGCCCGCACACTGGCGCCACGCGCGGAGGTATTGGGTTATGTGGGTTGATCGCTTGCTGCAAGGCACCCTCGACACGTTTCTGATGGTCGGTGTGTCGTCATTGATCGCACTGCTGCTGGGCATTCCGCTGGCAGTGATTCTGGTCACCAGTTCCAAAGGCGGCATCTACGAAGCACCGGGGATCAACCGGGTGCTGGGTGGCTTCGTGAACCTGTTTCGTTCGATTCCGTTTCTGATCCTGATGGTCGCGCTGATTCCGTTCACGCGGATGATCGTCGGCACCACGTATGGCGTATGGGCAGCCGTCGTGCCGCTGACCATTGCCGCCACGCCATTCTTTGCGCGGGTCGCTGAAGTGAGCCTGCGGGAGGTCGATCATGGTCTGATCGAGGCCGCGCAAGCGATGGGCTGTCGGCGCTGGCATATCATCTGGCATGTGCTGCTGCCGGAGGCGCGTCCCGGTATCGTCGGCGGCTTTACGATCACGCTGGTGACCATGATCAACTCATCGGCCATGGCCGGTGCCATCGGCGCAGGCGGGCTGGGCGATATTGCCTATCGCTATGGCTATCAGCGCTTCGACACGCAGGTGATGTTGACAGTGATTGTCTTGCTGGTAGCGGTCGTCGCGCTGGTGCAGCTGGGCGGGGACCGGCTGGCACGCAGCTTCGACAGGCGCTGAGCAGCCGCAACGCAGCGAGGGTATATTGGCGGTCTTCCTTTACCGGACCGCCCTTGATGAAACTCGATCCACAGACCCTTGCGCAGATCACCTCCGCGACCCTCGACAATTACAACCGCGTGGCCGACGACTTTCGCGAAGGCACCCGCGACCACGACGTCAGCCAGAACATCGACGCCCTGCTGCGGCATATCGAAGGACCGGCACCCTGGCAGATTCTCGATTTCGGCTGCGGGCCGGGCCGCGACCTGAAAACGTTTACCGCGATGGGCCATGTGGCGGTCGGGCTCGACGGGTCCGAACGTTTCGCCGAGATGGCCCGTGCCGAGACCGGATGCGAAGTGCTGCAACAAAACTTCCTCGAACTCGACCTGCCGCACGGCCGCTTCGATGGCGTTTTCGCCAACGCGGTGCTGTTTCACATCCCCAAACAGGAGCTGCCGCGCGTCCTGCGTCAGTTGCATGACGCGCTCAAGCCGGGCGGCGTGCTGTTCAGCTCCAACCCGCGTGGTGAGAATCAGGAAGGCTGGAACGGCGAGCGTTACGGCGCTTATCACGACCTGGAGTCATGGCGCACATTGCTGACCGAAGCCGGCTTTATCGAACTGGAGCATTACTACCGCCCCGCCGGATTGCCGAGAGAGCAGCAGCCGTGGCTGGCGAGTGTCTGGCGGCGTCAGTGATGTCCGGCGCTGTGCAGTCCGCGTGCTGTTACTTCTGACAGTATCGGCAAATACTCACGCGCCTTAGGATGGACTCCCATCCGCCTACGCAGGCGGCTGGCAATGGAATCCATTTGAACCGATCAAAGGAACTGATCATGGCGACCGAATTCGTGAAAAACGGCAACTTCAGCGACGATCTCAAGTACTGGGCAGCACCGGAGGGCTTTGATCCTGACTTCAAGCCTTGGCCCGCAGGGGATGGGCAGAGCATCAAACTGGATGCGACTGGAGTGACCGTAAGCCAATTTATCAATGCGCTGCCTGACTCTACCCTGCATATCGAGTTCGATGTGCATAGCGCAGACCTGAAATTAGACGAGGCGCTCTTTGTTATAGCCGTGGGAGGTTACAACAAAGAGGGCGCGCTGAATCTGACACCGGTCATTGGCCTCGCCACTGAAGAGTGGGAACATTTTTCAGGCGACGTTACGTTCGGAGAAGCGCTTGAAAAATGCTTCGTGAATCTGTCGGCGCCTTCGAACACGTTCCGCTTCTCGCTCTCAAACTCAAGGCTGGCTTCACCGTACGGCCCGGTACGGTTCGCCAACCTCAGCCTGTCCACGATCGACGTCAAAGACGCAGACGAGACCGACTGATTGCCGGGTGGGCAGCCCTGCCCCGCGTCACAGGCGGCAGGGCACGCCGACCTCAATGCGCTGGCTGCGCGTGCTCGCCGTCATCCTTGTCAGCTGCTTCGCGACGCTGTTCATCGGTCGGTTCCTTGATGCGATACCAGGCCACGTACAACGCTGGCAGGAACAGCAAGGTCAGCAGCGTGGCGATGATGATGCCGCCGATCATGGCGTAGGCCATCGGCCCCCAGAACACCTCTCGGGCGATTGGAATCATACCCAGGCTGGCCGCTGCCGCCGTCAACAGGATCGGACGACGGCGATGCTCGGTGGCTTCGACCACAGCGTCCCAAGGCAGATACCCACTGCGCTCATAGGCATCGATCTGGGTCACCAGAATCACCGAGTTGCGGATGATGATGCCGATCAGCGCCAGCACCCCGAGAATCGCCACGAACCCCAGTGGCGTCCCCGTCGGGATCAGCGCCAGCACCACACCGATTAGCCCCAGAGGCGCGACACTGGCCACCAGAAACATCTTCTGAATGCTGTGCAACTGAATCATCAGGAACGTCGCCATGAGGAACAGCATCAGCGGCGCAACGCTGGCAATCGGCCCCTGCGCCTTGCTGCTTTCTTCGACCGTACCGCCGGTTGCAACCTTGTAGCCGACCGGCAGACCTGCGGCAAACTTGTCGATTTCCGGTTGCAGCTGCTTGACCAGATCAGTCGGCTGAATTGCATCGCGGACGGCGCCTTTCACCGTGATGGTCGGCTTGCGATCGCGGCGCCAGACCAATGGCTGCTCCAGCTCGTAACCGACCGTGGCGAACGCCAGCAGCGGGATCGACGTGCCGGTCGGCGTCACGATCTGCAGGTTCTGCAGGGTTTCCGGTGTGCCGCGCTCGGCATCTTCAGCACGCCCGATCACGTTGATCAGGTAGATATCATCGCGCACCTGGGTCACGGTAGAACCACTGACCACGCTGTTCATCAGCTTGGCGACGTCTTCCGACGACAGACCCAACTGCCGGGCCTTGTCCTGGTTGATGTCGATGCGCAGGACCTTGCCCGGCTCGTTCCAGTCGTAGATCACTTCGCCCACATGCGGGTTGTGATCGAGCAGCGTAGCCAGTTCGATAGCGTGCTGGCGTACCTTGTCGATGTTCTCGCCGCTGACGCGATACTGCAACGGACGACCCACCGGCGGGCCCATTTCCAGCGCCTGCACATAGGACCCGATGCCGACGAAGTCATCACGCAGGCGTTTTTGCAGACGGGCAGTCAACGCGCCACGCTCCTCCAGGCCTTTACTGACAATCACCAGCTGGGCGTAGAACGGATTTTCCAGCTGCTGATCGAGCGGCAGGTAGAAACGCAACGCGCCCTGGCCGATGTAGGTGCTCCAGCGCTCGATGTCCGGATCGTCCTTGAGGCTCGCTTCAAAACGATCCACTACCTTGCGCGTCTCGTTGATCGAGGCGTTCTGCGGCAGGTTCAGGTCGACCAGTATTTCCGGGCGGTCCGAAGACGGGAAGAACTGGTTCTGCACGAACTGCATGGAGAACAGCGACGCGGCGAACAACCCTACCGTGATGGCAATCGCCAGCCAGCGATGACGCATGGCCCAGAGCATGCTGCCGTTGAATGCCCGGCCTATGCGGCCCGGCTCTTCGGATTTGGGCTTGATGTTGGCGCTCAGAATGTGCACGCCGATCACCGGCGCAAACAGCACGGCAACCACCCACGACACCAGCATCGCCACGGCAATCACGGCAAAAAGTGTGAATGTGTATTCCCCCGCCGAGCTGTTGTTCAGTCCGATCGGCACAAAGCCAGCCACAGTCACCAGCGTACCGGTGAGCATCGGGAACGCTGTCGAGGTGTAGGCGTACGTCGCGGCCTGCTCCTTGGATTCGCCCATTTCCAGCCGTGTGACCATCATTTCCACGGTAATCATGGCGTCATCCACCAGCAGGCCGAGGGCGATGATCAGCGCGCCGAGGGAAATCCGTTGCATGGTGATGCCGCTGTATTCCATGAACACGAACACCATCGCCAGTACCAGCGGAATCGAACACGCAACCACCAACCCTGCGCGAAACCCAAGACTGACGAAGCTGACCAACAGCACGATAATTACCGCCTCGAACAACGCGCTGGTGAAGCCGCCCACAGCCTTGTTCACCACCTCGGCCTGATCCGAGACCTTGTGCACACCAATGCCGACTGGCAGCTCCGCTGTGGTAGCGTCCATACGTTCGTGCAGCGCCTTGCCGAAGGACTGGATGTTGCCGCCCTTCTGCATCGCGATGGCCAGGCCGATCGCCGGTTTGCCATCGAAGCGGAACAGTGGCTTGGGCGGATCGGTGTAGCCGCGGGTGATGTCAGCAATGTCGCTCAGACGGTAAAAACGGTCATTGATGCGCAGATTGACCGCAGCCAGATCCTTCTCGGACGCGAACTGCCCGGAGGTGCGTACCGAGATCCGCTCCGGCCCGGCTTCGATAACACCGGCAGGCGTCACCGCGTTCTGCGATTGCAGGCTTTGCACCACCTGGCTCTGGTCGATGCCCAATGCTGCGAGTTTGCGTGTCGAGAAGTTCAGGTACACCACTTCGTCCTGCTGACCGATCATCTCGACCTTGCCCAGGCCAGGCACGTCGCGGATGTCGGCGCGAACCTTCTCGACGTAGTCCCGCAACTGACGCATCGAGAAACCGTCTGCGGTAAACGCATAGATCGAGCCGTATACATCGCCGAACTCGTCGTTGAACGACGGGCCTTGCAGCCCCTGCGGGAACTGGCCACGAATGTCATCGACCTTCTTGCGCACCTGATACCAGATTTCCGGTATCGCCTTGGCACTGGTGGTGTCACGCAGGTACACGAAGACTGTGGACTCGCCCGGTCGTGTGTAGCTCTTCACGTAGTCCAGCGAGTCCAGTTCTTCGAGCTTCTTCTCGATGCGGTCGGTGACCTGCTCGAGGGTCTCGTCCACCGTCGCGCCCGGCCAGCGGGTCTGGATAATCATGGTCTTGATGGTGAAGGACGGGTCTTCCTCGCGCCCAAGCTTCATGTAGGAAAACACGCCCATCAACAGCGCGACGAACATCAGGTACCAGACGAACGACTGATGCTTGATGGCCCACTCGGATAAATTGAAATTCCCTTTCATCGCGGGCTTTCCTCATCGACTTTGACTTTCTGGCCCGGCTTGAGGCTGTTGACGCCCGCGCTCACCACTTTTTCACCCGCTTTGACGCCATCGGTCAGCACGAAAGAGTCGCTGTCACGGCTGGTAATAGTGACGGCTCTGGGGTTGACCGTCTGGCTCTGCGGATCGACGATCCATATCTGGCGTTTGCCATCGACTTCCTGCAGGGCATTGATCGGCAGGCGCATGCGCGGTGTGATGGTCGAACTGAGCGTCACGCTGATGGCCGTGCCCAGGCGGAACGCCGCTGGCGTTTGCGCCAGCGACAGACGCGCACGACGAGTACGCGTCGTGCGGTCGGCCTGGGGTTCGATTTCACGAAGGGTGGCGGTGGTGTTCACTTCCGGATTCAGCTGACTGGCGACGGTGAATACCACGTCGGACGGCAATTGGTCGGCCAGTGTATCGGGCAGGTCGATCACCGCTTCCTTGATGTCCGGCCGCGCCAGGGTCACGACCTCCTGACCGGCTGTCACCACCTGCCCGGCTTCGACTTTCCATTCGGTGACCACTGCGTCGTGATCACTGCGCAGCTCGCTGTAACTCAATTGGTCGCGGGCCTGTTGAGCCGCGGCCTTGGCCTGTTCCTGCGATGAGCTGGCGGTCTTCAGATCGGTCAGGGCGATGTCCAGTTGCGCCTGGGCACCGACGCCGCGATCGAACAGTTCCTGCTGGCGGCGAGCATTGGCCTGGGCGTTGATGTACTGCGCCTGAACATTGGCCAGGTCGCCCTGCCGGGCACGCACTGTATTCTGTTGATCGGTCGGATCGAGGGTTGCGAGCAAATCGCCTTTCCTGACTTCAGCGCCGACGTCGACGTCGCGCCGGGCGATGCGCCCCGCGACCCGAAAGCCCAGCACACTTTGATAACGCGCCTGGATATTGCCGGCAAAGCGCCCGAAATCCTGGACGGACTCAGGTCGGGCTTCGACGAAGACGACAGGACGCACCGGTTCAGGAGGTGTTTCATCCTTGCCACAACCGCTCAATAGTAAGCCGCTCAACAAAAGGCTGCCCAGCGCTACGCATGACAGACGCTTCATGGCTGCACCTGTGCGTTCTGCTGCTTGGGCTGTTCGGCAATGTCGACCTGCATGTCCGGGTGTAACAACTGTCCGCCTGCCACCACGACTTTCTCTCCACTCTTGAGCCCGTCGCCGATGATGACTTTGGCGGTCAGGTAACGGGTGACGGTGACCTTGCGCAGATTGACCTTGCCCTGCTCGTCCACCACCCACACGGCAGGCTTGCCCAACTGCTCGCCGAGGTCCTTGGTCAGCGCCGCCCATGGCAACTCGACACTGGCATTGGCCGGTGCGCTTAGTGCCACGCTGACCACCGAGCCGAGGTCCATGCCTTCAGGCAGCGGGTCCAGCGCGATCTTGACCTGCAAGGTGCCGGTTTGCGCCGACACCGCCGGAGTCACTTCACGCACTTTGCCGCTGACCTTGATAGTCGGGTTATCGAGCAACGTGACCTGCACGGCCTGATCAGTGGGCGGCTTGACGAACAGGGACTCGTAGACGTTGAACACCGCATCGCGATCACCGTCGCGCGCCAGATCGAAAATCGGCATGGTGGCCTGCACCACTTGCCCGACTTCAGCCTGACGCGCGGTGATCACACCCGGTGCGTCAGCGACCAGAGCGGTGTAACCCAGTTGTTCACGGGCATTGGCCAATTGCGCCTGCGCCGCCTTCAACGAACTTTCACTGCCGCGCAAGGCGGCCTGTGCAGAGTCATATTCGCTGCGGCTGGTATAGCCCTTGGGCAACAACTTTTGTTGTCGGACGAAAGCAGCGCTGGCCTGATTCACGCGGGCCTGCTCGGCGGCCACAGCAGCAGCGGCCGAGTCGACATTGACCTGCAGATCCTTGGGGTCGAGCCGCGCCAGCACCTGCCGGGCAGTGACCCGGTCGCCCACATCGACATTACGCTGAATGATCTTGCCATTGACCCGGAATGAAAGCCGGGTCTGCACCCGCGCCTGAACATCACCGGTCAGGGCGACACTGGCGGCGAAGTCGGCACTTTTTACCGTCTGCACATAAACCCTGGGCAGTTCGGGCGCCGCCGGTTTTTCCTCGCCACAACCGGCCAGCGCCGCCAATGCAGCAGCCAGACCGAACGTAACCAGTCTTGAAATACGAACGGGCATGCAGACTCCTTGTGCAACTGCCGGATGCGGGCGTGATCAGGGCGAGAGAATAGCGTGAGTATGCGACTGTGTGCGAGAGGGAGGGTTCATTGGGGCTTGCGTTGTAGAAGCGCCGGGAGACGGCTTGAGCGAGTGGCGTCAGCGAAGAAATGTGGTCCGGCGGGTCGTAAGTGTATCGGCAGAGGAGAGCCGTGATCGATCCCTGATGATGGAGTAAAGGCTTCAGCCTGAACCGATTCGGGATGAGGGGCTACTGCCAGAAAGGTCAGTATCGGGGGGAAGGTGCCTGACAAGTGGTAGCAAATATCACAAGGCCGTTCGGATGACCGAAGCATTACTAATGTTCGACGTATTACTTGAGCGTCTCATGGCAGGGCCTTTAAGAAGCACAGGCACTGCTTTCTGGACCCGTTTGTCCATTATGGAACGAGCAATTGACCAGCCACGCAGCCCAGCCGTCGGGTAAGCAATAAGGATAGCGGCAATCCTCAGTGGGCGAATTGCTGGCGATTCAGGGTCAGTTTTTGTCAGAACGAAGGAAGTGGCCCATGCCGAAGTGGCAACCAGTGCAGACACTCCGGTGAATGCCGAGATTTTTTCCGCTGTATTCGCCGGTCTTCTTGTCTCCTGAACGGGAAAAGCCAGGTTATTGCTGGCGACAGCCTGAGGCTTCACTTTGACACCTTTTAGTACAGCTCTTATAGGTGCACGGACCGCCAGCAAACCAATAATGCCGCTCAGAATTGCAGCACCGATGTAGAGGGAAGTTTCCACATCCTCAAGAAAGCCATGCCCCGTCGGATCAGATCGATTGACCGGATCCCCCGCACAATACGCATAGGCATTTATTCCACCCTTGCCAAACGGACTCAGGCTATCGGGACTGTTGAAGCGCATCAGAACAGGGTTATAGGCGCGATAGCCGTTGCCCAGCAGATAATGACCGGTCAATGGATCGGGGCGCTCACCGTTGAAGCCTGGCAGTTGGTTCAACGCTTGCCCATGCCCATAGGGGGTGTAAGCGATAGGGTCAGACAAGCTGGCCGATACGGTGTGGAGCACGCTGTGCTGTTGGTCCGAGCCGATCAACAGCGTGGCGAGCGCTGACTGCGTGGCCAGCAACTGACGACCGTGATGCAGGAATCGAACGTGTTCTGCACCCTGAATCTCGCTGACCAAGGTGTCGGACTGATAGTACGAGCGGGCAATGGTCCCTGCCGCAGGCGTGCGAGCCGCGAGCCGGTCAAGCGCGTCGTAGCGGTAACGGCACAGAGTAGTTTGCTGGCGCATGGCGAGTAACCGGAGTGGTCTTGATTAGCGAGACAGGCCTCTTCAAGCACACAATGCATTGCAGGGACCGCAGCGGCTACTCGTAGAACTGCTAGGTTGCATCAGGGATGTCAGGGGTTCTGGACGCATTCCAGCGAGCGCTCCAGCTCGGCCTTGGCCATATTGATCAGATGCCTGCTGCTAAACAAACAAGGGTGGCGACTTTGACGCGGGTTAGCAGACCGGTAGAGAACACAGACCCGGCGCACTCGAAAGTGCCCCACGCAAAGCCGCCATAAAACGGTAATTGCGCTGCGTGTCTCTGGACAGGCTGCTAAACCCGATCGCTGAAAAACCAGCGACCGACGCAGCCTAGTGTGCGGATTTGGCAGGCGCAAGGGCCCGGGATTTTCTAGGAAAGGTCATACGCAGGAAAGAGAAAAGACTGAAAGAAAGGTCCTGCAGGACAGGTTTTTCGTGAGCGGAAGTAACCTGATTTGTTCAGAAGAGGACGCAGAGCGTCCAGAACGGCATTCCCACGCTGGAGCGTGAGGAACGATAGGCGCCCGGGAGATCTTCTATCGTTCCTCACGCTCCGCGTGGGAATGCCCTTCATGACGCTCCGCGTCATCTTCAAAACGCGTCGATCAACTGCCCTCGGTGCCGTGCGCTTCTTCGAAGAAGTAGTCCTTCCAGCTCGCCGCCTTGTTTTTCAACACGCCCAGCTCATGCAGTTTCTCGGCGTAGATAAAGGTGCGCTGCGGCGTGACGGTGAAGTCGATTTCCGGGTCGGCGACGATTTTCTCTACCAGTGGCAACGGCAGTTTCGATTGCTCGACGCGGATGTAGGTCTGCGCGGCAGCAGGCTTGTCGGATTTGATGATCTTCTCGGCTTCGGCCAGCGCGTCGTAGAACGCCTTGTAGGTCTTGGGGTTTTCGTCGTGGAATTTCTCGGTGGTGTAGAGCACGTTGAACGTCGCCTGGCCGCCCAGCACGTCATAGGAACTGAGCACCTTATGCACGTTGGGGTTCTCCAGTTCCTGGTACTGGAACGGCGGGCTGGAGAAGTGCGAGTTGATTTCCGAACCACCGGCAATCAGCGCGGAGGTCGCGTCCGGGTGCGCGAGGCTGACCGAGATGTTGTCGAATTTCTTGTAGTTGTCGTTACCGAACAGCTTGGCGGTTTCGATCTGCAATGTGCGCGACTGGAAGCCCACGCCCGCAGCCGGTACGGCGATGCGGTCCTTTTCGGTGAAGTCCTTGAGGGTCTTGACGCTGGGGTTGTTGGTCAGCAGGTAATTGGGCATCGAACCCAGCGAGGCAATCGCCTTGACGTTCTGCTTGCCCTTGGTGCGGTCCCAGACGGTCAGCATCGGCGGCACGCCTGCCGACACCACGTCAAGCGCGCCGGCCAGCAGCGCTTCGTTCATCGCCGTGGCACCGGAGATGCTGTTCCAGTCGACCTTGATATCCAGACCCTGCTCCTTGCCGTGTTTCTCGATCAGCTTCTGATCGCGCACCACGTCGAGGATCAGGTAGCCGATGCCGAATTGCTGAGCGATGCTGATCTTGCCTTCAGCCTGAGCGCCGCCACTGAGCAGCGCGCCAAACAAGCCAAGCGTCGCCGCCAGCACAGTCAGTGCCGGGCGTTGAAATGCAGTGTTCATGTGGTTCCCACCCTGATTATTCAAAAAAAGACGGCGTTTCAACGCTGCATGCCCCAGCGCTTGACGGTCAGGCGCTCGATGTTGGCGAACAGCAGGTTCTCGACCAGCAGGCCGATGAGGATCACCGCTGCCAGACCGGCAAAGACCTTGTCGGTATACAACTCGTTACGATTCTGGAAGATGTACCAGCCCAGACCGCCCTTGCCGGAGGACGCGCCAAACACCAGCTCGGCGGCGATCAGCGTGCGCCAGGCAAAGGCCCAGCCGATTTTCAGACCGGCGAGAATCGATGGCAGCGCAGCAGGAATCAGGATGTGCCAGACAAAGCGCAGGCCTTTGAGACCATAGTTGCGCCCGGCCATGCGCTGGGTTTCCGAGACACCGAGAAAGCCCGCATAAGTATTGAGCGCCAGCGCCCACAGCACCGAATGCACCAGCACGAAGATCAGGCTGTTCTGGCCCAGCCCGAACCACAGCAGCGCCAGCGGCAACAGGGCAATGGCCGGCAGCGGATTGAACATCGCAGTCAGCGTGCCGAGCAGGTCGCGGCCCAGTTGGGTGGACACTGCCAGGGTGGTCAGGGCGAACGCCAGCACGATGCCGATCAGGTAGCCCTGAATCAGTACGGTCAGGGAAATCCACACCTTGCCTGGAAGCTCGCCGGAGATCAGCCCGTCATAAAAGGCGGCCGCCGTTTGCAGAAAGCTCGGCAACAGCAGGTCGTTGTTCTGCAGACGTGCAGCCAGTTCCCAGATCACCGCCAGGGCGATCATGATGATGCATTTGCGCACCCAGCCCAGTTGCCAGATGCGCTGTGCCAGGGGCAGGTCGCGGGCCAGGTCTTCCTGAGTGAAAGGCTCCAGCGTGATTTCATATTCTTCGCGAGCGGGAGGTGCGAGGCTCATGATTCGGGTTTCCCGGTAATCGTGTAGAGAGGACGCGGAGCGTCCTGAAAGGCATTACCACGCGGAGCGTGGGAACGATCAAGGCAGTCGCCTAGTAAGCAATCCGGATGTCCTGAAAATTCAGATCCTGCTCCACCGGCCCGGCCTCGCCCTCATCGAACAACAAACGATGAATACGCTGCGCGGTCTGCTGAAAGCCAACGCCGCCCAGGCTTTTCAGGTCGTATTGATGGCTGTTGATTTCCGCCCGTACGCGGCCCGGATGCGGTGACAGCAGCAGGATGCGGTTACCGACCACCAGCGCTTCTTCGATGGAGTGCGTGACGAACAGCAACGTAAAGCGCACCTCTTCCCACAGCTCAAGCAGCTCTTCCTGCATCTTGCGTCGGGTCAGTGCATCGAGCGCGGCAAACGGCTCATCCATCAGCAGGATTTTCGGCTGCATGGCCAAGGCCCGGGCAATCGCCACGCGGGCTTTCATGCCACCGGACAAGGTGTGCGGGTAGGCATCGGCAAACGCACTAAGGCCGACCTTTTCCAGGTAGTAATGTGCACGCTCCAGCGCTTCGGGACGCTTCAGGGTGCGTGATGCCAGCAGCGGAAACATGACGTTCTCGATCACGGTTTTCCACGGCGGCAACTGGTCGAATTCCTGAAACACCACGATGCGGTCCGGGCCAGGTTCGGTGACCTGATGACCCGCCAGACGAATCTCGCCCTCGCTGGGCCGGATGAACCCGGCTACGGCTTTGAGCAATGTGGACTTGCCGCAACCGGATGGGCCGAGCAGCACGAAACGATCGGCCGGATCGACTTCGAAACTGACCTGATGCGTCGCCCGTACCACACGTTCTGGTGTGCGGTATTCGAGGCTGACGCCGCGAACTTGCAGCAAGGCTTCAGCAGTCGGCTGTTCAGCCGGTTGCGGTTGGGTGCTGGTGCTGGCCGTGTGGCCTTGCGCGACAGCATTCATGAACGGCTCTCCTGGATCAAAATGGCGCGGTGCCTTGAATGGTCGTGCGATGCAGTTTGCGACGCAGGTGCGCCGGGCAGCCGGCAGCCAGATGGATCAGGGAACGGTTGTCCCAGAACACCATGTCGTCGGCCTGCCACTGGTGCCGATAGATGTGCTCGGGCTTCACGCTGTGGGCGTAAATCTCGTTGAGAATCTGACGGCTCTCGTCTTCCGGCAGACCGAGGATGCGCGTCGTGAAACCCTCGCTGACGAACAGCGCCTTGCGCCCGTTTTCAGGGTGGGTGCGAACGATCGGGTGGCTGACTTCCACCACCTGAGCCAGTTGCTCGGCGGTCAGGGTCGGACGCCAGTTGGCGGCGTTATGGCCCTCGGCGTAGCGTGCGGTGTAACTGTGCACCGCCGAACGCCCTGCGACTGCATCGCGCAGGTGTTGCGGCAACGTTTCCCACGCCAGGTGCATGTCTGCAAACAGCGTATCGCCGCCTTCACTTGGCAGCTCCTGAGCGTAAAGCATCGAGCCCAGGCTCGGCAGCTCTTTGTAAGACAGGTCCGAATGCCAGTACTTGCCGGCATCGCCCAGGCCCACAGGCTTATCGTTCTCGACAATGTTGGAGACGATCAGGATTTCCGGATGGTTGGCCAACAGAAACTGCTTGAGCACATGGATCTGCAGCACCCCAAAACGCCGGCTGAAATCGATCTGCTGTTGCGGCGTGATCTGCTGATCGCGAAACACCACGACATGGTGATCCAGATGTGCCTGATGCACACGAGCGAAGTCGGCATCTTTCAACGGCCTGGACAGATCCAGCCCAACGATTTCAGCGCCCACCTTTTCGGTGAATGGACGCACTTCGAAGGATTGCGAAGCAGGTTGAGCGGACGATGAAGCGAGGGAGGCTGCTGGCATGAGAACTCCGACTCCAGGGCTGTGTGACTGAAAGACGAAACTCTATAGGTATAAGAAAGATAATTTAAATACCGTTAAGGAATATCCATAGTGCTGATTTTTTCACTGCCTCGCTGTGTAGCGTCAGCCAGCATAAATGTGTCACGACAGATACATCCAAGTGTAAGACCGCCTTGCTAGGGTCGGCGCCTCATCCGAATCGAGTGAAGCGCCCGCTATGCGATCCAATAAACCGGTTGCCCATGTAATGGTGTCGTCATTGATACTTTCGCTGCTTGCCGTCTCGGTTCAGGCAGCGAGCCGTGCCAATGACAATCGTATAAACGGTGTCGACCTGCTCTCCGGGTTCAACACCCTGTGGACGACCGGTGCGACCTGGGACACCGGCACGCCGACTGCCCTCGGTCAGAGCCTGCTGCGACGCAACCTGCAGATCGTGGTCGACCGCGCCAACTCGCGCACGCTCGCGCAGGAAACCGCCGCCTACTTCGATGACCGCCGCGACCAGAGCTACAGCGCCATCAGCGGCCTGGGCTCGCTGAGCGATGCTTACAAAGCCGGCGCGGGCGCGTTCACGACGATCACGCAATTCGACGACAGCAATAAAACCGTCAGGTACGACGACAAGGGCAATGGCGCAGGCAGTTCGTCCTCGGCGCTGGGCAAGGTGGTCGATCTGGTCGGTGCCGTGCGTAACGATGCCTCCACGACCCCGGCCAAGTCCCACTATCTGTATCCACGGCCATGGCGACAGAGCCTCGACGGACAGAGCCTGGCATTCGTCGTCGCGCCGTCCCTGCGCCCGGCCGAAAGCACCACGCCGGCCAGTGACTCGGGCTTCCCCAGCGGGCACACCAACGCTGCCTACCTGTCAGCCTACGCATTGGCCTACGCGATCCCCGAGCGGTTCAGCGAGTTGATGCTGCGTGCTTCGGAAATCGGCGACAACCGCATCGAAGCGGGCATGCACTCGCCCTTCGACGTGATGGGCGGGCGAATCACCGCGACCTATTTCGCCATCGACAACCTGTCCAATTCCGCCAACACGCAATTGCGCGCCGATGCTCGCGCGCAGGCGCTGGCCTACTTCACCGCTCAGTGCGGCGGCGACGTCAACAATTGCATGACGGCCATCGACCCGGCCACCGATCGCACTTCCCAGCATGCGCAGGACAAGGCGCTGTATACCACCCGCATGACCTACGGCTTCGACCCGGTCGGCCCGACCAATCTCGCGCCGGTCGTGCCGACCAACGCTGAAGTGCTGCTGGAAACACGTTTCCCGTACCTGGACGCCAGCCAGCGCCGCGAGATTCTGGCGACCACTGAGCTGTCGTCGGGCTACGCAGTGATCGATCAGTCAGGTGGCTACGGTCGCTTGAACCTGTATGCCGCAGGCGATGGTTACGGCGCGTTCAATTCCAACGTCACCGTCAACATGAACGCCAGCCTGGGCGGCTATAACGCCATCGACGCCTGGCGCAACGACATCAGCGGCAGCGGTGCGCTGATCAAGAACGGCACGGGCAACCTGATCCTGACCGGCAACAACACCTACTCGGGCGGCACGCTGATCAACGGCGGCACCCTGACCGGTCATGCCCAGGCCTTCGGCAGCGGCACGATCACCGACAACGCAACGCTGGTGGTCGATCAGTCCACCAACGACACCCTCGCCAACACCCTGACCGGCAACGGCGCGTTGATCAAACGCGGCGTCGGTTCACTGAACCTGACCGGCAACAGCAGCCTGTCCGGCGCGACCACCGTGCAGGCCGGTCGCCTGGCAGTGAATGGCAACCTCGGCAACTCCATCGTCAGCGTGCAGCAAGGCGCGACGCTGGGTGGCAACGGCACCGTCGGCGGCATCAACGTCGCTCAGGGCGGCGTAGTCGCACCGGGTAATTCGGTCGGGCAGCTGAACGTCAATGGTGACGTCAACCTGGCTCAGGGTTCGGTTTATCAAGTGGAATCGGACGCTAATGGCAATGCCGACCGCATCGTCGCCAGCGGCCGCGCGACGATCAATAACAGCACGCTGTCGCTGGTCGAAGGCGGTAACTGGCTGGCCGCCAGCCGTTACTCGATCATTTCCGCAGCCGGTGGCGTGAGCGGTGCATTTGCCGCCGTGCAAACCAACTTCGCGTTCCTTACCCCGACGCTGAACTACACCGCGACCGACGTAGGGCTGACGCTGGATCGCAACGCACAATCCTTCGCCAGCCTGGCGACCACGCGCAACGCCAAGGCGGTCGCGCAGGGTCTGGACAGCGCGGGCGCAGGCAACGCGCTGTGGCGTCAGGTGGTGCAGGACGACGCCTCGACGGCGCAGGCCACGTTCAGCGCGCTATCCAACGAGCTGCATGCATCGACCCAATCTGCACTGATCGAAGACAGCCGGCTGGTGCGCAATGCCATGAACGATCGCATGCAACAAGCGCAATCCACACAGGCATTCGGCAGCACCACACAAACCCTCGCCGGTGATGCCTCGCGTGGTGTGGTGTGGACCCAAGCCATCGGCGCGACCGGCCAGACCGACAGCAGCCGCGACGCCTCGGGCCTGGAAACCCGCACCAGCGGCCTGTTGTTCGGCGCCGACGTACCGTTCGACGACACCTGGCGTGTGGGTGCATTGGCAGGCTTCAGCAACAGCAGCTTCGACCTGCGCCACGCGTCTGGCTCGACCGACAGCGACAACTATCATCTGGGTGTCTACGGCGGCGCGAAATGGGGCCAACTGGGCCTGCGCCTCGGCGCGGTACGCACCTGGCATGAGCTGACCGCCAAGCGTACGCTGGACCTGCCGGGCTCGTCCGAGCACTTCAAGGAAGACTACAAGGCAGCGACCAATCAGGTCTTCGGCGAGCTGGGCTACTCCATCGAAATGGGCAATGCGCTGCTTGAACCCTTCGCCAACCTCGCCCATGTGCGCCTCGACACCGACGCCTTCGACGAGAACAGCAACGCCATCAGCCTGCAGAACAAATCCCAGGACAACCACATCACCTTCAGTACCCTGGGCCTGCGTGCAGCGACCCGCCTGAACGCTGGCAGCGTCGTGATCAAACCCAACGCCACACTGGGCTGGCGTCGCGCCTACGGTGACGTCACCCCGGAAAGCCGCTCAGCCTTCAGCGGCGGCAGCACCTTCGAACTCTCCGGCGCACCGATCGCCCGCAGCGCCGCCGTGCTCGGCGCAGGCGTCGACCTGGGGTTGAGCGATACGCTGAGCGTGGGCCTGAGTTACGACGGTCAGGTGAGTAACGATGCTTCGGATCAGTCGCTGAATGCTCGGGTGACGTTGGCGTTTTAAGGCTGAAGCGGCGGCTGCTCTCTGTAGGGGCGGAGAGTAGCCTGCAGGATTTCTAGACTCGGCATGTAGGACCCATCAGAAAATCCCGGGCTACTTTGACTTCATTATCGGCCTTCCCTATGGTGCAGCTACCAACCGGGGCAGTCAGGGAGACACCCAATGCAGCTATCGGGCATTGTGCCGTCGTGGCTCGATATAGAACGACGCATCAGCCGAAGCATGGGCTACCAGCCTGGAGCCAGCTTCCAGCGCAGACTCAACAATGAGCCGGTTTCAACATTACAGCTCAACCTCCGACGCGTCGGTAATATCAGAAGCGCGTTCAACCGCGCCGAACTGGAAGCGGCCCGCCGGCTTGGGCGGCGTTTCCTGGATATCGACATCGCCAGCATCATCAACGACCTGATAGACGTGGTCACCCAAATGGCCATGATCGTCGCGGGCAGCACGCTCGCAGGGGGCGCGATAGGTGCGGGAGTCGGCAGCTTTTTCTTTGGTGCAGGCGCGGTGCCCATGGGCATGGCGGGTGCCGCAATAGGCCTGGAGCTCAGCACTTGGATCCTGGGCATTCTCGGCCTGGCGTCCATTGCCGAATTCTTCGTCGACGGCCTTCCGCGGATTGTCGACTATTACGTGCGTGGCATCACTGTCGCCTGGGAAGGCACCCGTGGCGAGCCAGGCCTCAACCCCTTCGGCGGCGACGATCCGCAGGTTGTAGACCGCGCAGCACACCACATCGCCCAAGGCCACGAAGAAGTAGTGGTACTGCTACTGGGCGCCATCGTCGCCTACCTGACGCGCGGCCGAGGCAGCGCAAGCGTACTTGCCAATGAAATGCAAGCCAGCAAAAAAGGTGCGAAGCTCGGCCAATGGATGCTCCAGCACGAAGACGCCCTGACAAGACACCCCGACCTGCAACATGCCGGCCCTCGTAAAAGTGCACTGGACAAACAGGAACCGCCGCCTCCGCCTCCGCCGCCCAATCGACGTGCGGACGAGCCCGAACCGAAAAGAGCGTCGGGCATGGCGGAGCATGAGGTGCCATGTTTTAGATTAAGTGAAAAGCACCGCAACCTTGCTAAAGAGTTTGATGACCAGCTAGAAGCTCAGCAAAATGGGTTGAATGACTTGACGGTGAATGATTATCTGAAAGGGCGGAAAGCTTTTACGGATGGGGACGTTGTGCGAGACCCTCAGTTGGCTGCAAAGGCGCGCGAGGAATTTCGCAATGAACTAGAGGAAAAAATGCAAGACGAACTAATCTCGGGCGGAGCTATGCCCGAGTGGGCAGAAGCAACAGCCAAAAAAATGGCCTCAGAAAAAATGGCAACTCTGGCCGCACTGCATAATCCTGATTTATTTGCTGGAGGGAAAGACATAATTGGTGGTTTTGGTGATCGGAGGATCAACTCTAGCTTGGGTGCACAATGGCCAAGCCGTATTACAGGCTTGGATAGTGCCGCACAGGAGGTGCCAGAGGCGTTGCGTAGGTCTACCAATATGAATGCCAAACTTAAAAAATGTGAATAGAGGGAAAATTATGGACGAGCACTATGCTTTTTTTCTCAAAAAGTTCGGCCCGGCGATGGAACGCCGTGAAGTACCCGCATCAAGCATTGCCAAGTATAAACACAGACTCCCTGATCAGCTACTTGATTACTGGGCTGATCACGGCTGGAGCGGGTATGCGGAGGGACTTTTCTGGACGGTAAACCCTCAAGATTATGAAGAAATACTTGACCAATGGCTTTCAGACACCAAATTCTGCAGCCAAGACAATTACCACGTTATAGCTCGAAGTGCGTTTGGAAAACTTTACGTATGGGGTGAGAAAAACGGATTCAGCTTAACTATAACCAGCTCTATGGCACGTTATGTAGAACGGGAATCCAAGTTTAAAGGCGACGCACTCGATTTGGGAATAAGAGCATTTTTCTCTACAAAAAGCCCGAAGACCAATGGTTTTGAAGAACTATTCCTCCCCGCTCTTGAAACTCTCGGCTTACTTAAAGCGGATGAAATGTACGGCTTCGTTCCTGCTCTTGCCCTGGGAGGACCGATGGAACTGAAAAACTTGAAAAAAGTGAAAACTATCGAGCACTTAACATTCCTGTCTCAGCTCTCGCCACTTCAGGACTGGGGGTTTCCAGATGTCTAAATCCGGAAACCAGAGATTACCCTTCTTCATGACGCTGTCAGTTCGGACTGCATGATGGACGAAGACTTTGCTTTCTTTCTAGAAAAATTTGGCCCTGCGATTGAGCGAGATGAAGTTCTGAAGTCAAGCATCATCAGATATAAAAACAAACTACCTGACCAACTACTGACGTATTGGATAGATCATGGCTGGTGCGGATATGCAGATGGGATTTTCTGGACCGTGAACCCTCAAGATTATGAAGAAATACTTGAACACTGGCTTACTGACACAGATATCCATGGATTGGATAATTACCATGTTATCGCACGCAGCGCTTTCGGAAAGCTTTACGTATGGGGTGAAAGGAAAGGTAGCTGCTTGACTATTAACAGCTATGTAGCCAGATACACTCCTCGTACCTCTAAATTTACAGGCGAAAAACTCGATTTCGGAATAAAAGTTTTTTTCTCGTCAAAAAAACCTAATGAAAGCGACTTAGATGATCTATTCAAACCGGCTCTCGAAAAACTCGGGCCACTCAAAAGTGACGAAATGTACGGCTTCGTCCCAGCCCTGGCACTCGGCGGTCCGATGGAACTTAAAAATCTACAAAAAGTAAAAACCATCGAGCATCTAACTTTTCTGTCTCAGCTCTCCCCACTTCAGGATTGGGGATTTCCCGATCTTTGAATACAGCAATGAAATCAATTCTTCACCGCGCTCTTAGCATTGCATCGTGGACAAGCACAATGCCTTTCCTCAAAAGCCCTGACTCTATCCAGATTCAGCGAAACGGACTCAGCTCCATTTTCATTTCCCGACCTCCCGATCAGCCTCAGCAATCGAGGTCGGGAATGGGCTGCGTGCCTTTGCAAACCACCACAGGGCCCCCGTCCCGATAACGCTCGTCAGCATGGCCAAACTCAGGATGACCTGGCGAATGCCCAAAGGCGCTGCGAGCAGTGCCACCAGCAAACCCGCCAGAGGCTGCGACAGGTTGTTGAGCAACGTGATCACGCCCACCGTCTTGCCGAAGTCCTGAGGCGGTATCACCCGCTGCCGGAGGGTGCGCATGTAGACGTTGAACATCTTGTCGAAGCCGACGATCAACAGAAACCCCAGCGCATAGCCAATCAGGTTCGGGCTCAGGGCGCTGATAAATGCCCCGATCGCGATCATTAAATACCCGACACCGCCCAGCACCCGCAAAGGCAGCACCACACGGGCCAGGAAGAACAGGATCACGATAGTGGTCACTGCCCCCGCCGCCTGCAGCACTGCATAGTTATCCTTGCCTGCGCTGTACTCGCCGATGACCATGGCTGCCGAGGTCGCCAGCGTGACGCCGACGATCAGGTTGACCCCTACTGCCAGCGTGATGATCTTTTTCAATTCGGCCAGGCCACGGATATGCCCTAACGCAATCCGCAGTGGCTGCAGCCAGATGTCTTGATGCTGCTCGAACACTTCCAGCTTAAAACGGCCAAGACGTTGCCAAGCCAACATGCAGAGGTCTGCCAGCAGGAATAGTCCGGCGATCCAGAGCACAACCCAGTGCCAGGCCCACACCTCCAGCATCAGTGCCGCCACCAGCGGCCCGAGGACCAGCCCTGACTGGTCGGAGATCTGGGAATAGGACAACGTTTTGGTGTAGCTGTAGTGCTGAAAGATATGCGGCATGAGCACTTCGCGCGCCATGATGCCTTGCGTGGTCAGCACCCCGCACAATGCCGAGAGCACTACGAGCCACCCAATGCCACCAAAGAGTGCGTAGAGCACCATCGCCAGCACGCAGAGCAATGCCCGGTAGACCTGGCTGATATGCAGAATTCTGATAGGCGAATACTTGTCGCACAGCGCGCCGCATAACGGAAACGCGAGAAACCTCGGTAACGATTCGACGAAAAACGCCAGCCCCGCCCATGAAGCGCTGTTGGTGGTCTGGAACACCACCAGCGGCACTATGAACAACAGGATCTGATCCGCCAGCCTGGACAGGAAAAGCGAGATGAAGAAAGCGAGGTAATCCTTGCGCATGAAGAACTCCGTTCAGTACACGCAGCGCGTGCGTCAGTTATCATCCCTCAGGTCATAATCGGCTTGATACATCGATGCTGATGCGCTCTCTCCTGTCAGCTTGTGGAGAAATACTGATGAACTCATCGCCAAGGTATTCGGCCGTTCTGGCCACCCTGTTGATGGTCCTGCTCGCAGCTTGCAGCGCAGTGCCAGGCACTTCCATGAAAACTGTCGCCGTTGCCCAGTCAGACCCGGGCGAAGGCGGTGTTCCCGCATTTTACACATGGCCGGATAAAGTGCCGTCGACACCGGGCCAACTGCTGCGCTCGGAGCCGCTGACGGCCACGCAGAGCCTTGAGAGTGCCGGACAGAATGTCCGCATCCTGTACACCTCGACAGACGGGCTCAACAACCAGCCAGTCGCAGTGTCAGGAGCCTTGTTCATGCCCAAGGGTGAGCCGCCAAAGGGCGGATGGCCGCTGATGGCGTGGGCGCATGGCACGGTTGGCAGCGCGGACATCTGTGCGCCTTCCTTTGCCGGGCGCAGTGATCGCGACACGCGCTATCTGAATGAATGGCTCGGGCGGGGCTACGCGATTGTGGCTACTGATTACCAGGGTTTGGGCACGCCGGGGCTGCACCCGTTCGGGCTGAGCAGTCCGCTGGCGTATGGTGTGCTCGACAGCATTCGTGCGGTTCAGAAGGCGGACTTCAATCTGTCTTCGCAGGTGGTTGTGTTCGGGCAGTCGCAAGGTGGCCGTGCCGCTTTCGCAACAGCCGTCTACCAGAAGACTTATGCGCCCGAATTGAACATTGTCGGTGTGGTTGCGACAGGGACGCCGTATCCGATGGCTCAATCGCGTGAGAAACATGCCGGACCAGACACCTTCCGCGATCAGGTCACGCCATCGCTGGCCTATAACCTGTTGCGACTGAGTACTGCCGCGCTGATCGACCCGTCGCTGCATCCTGCCGATTACCTGAGCGACCGCGCAAAGCCCGCGTTCGAAACCAGTCAGCGTGAATGCCTGCAAGCCATCGAGCGCAAGGTGGTCGCGGATGGACTGACATTCAACAACAGTTTCAAACGCTCACCCGATAAGGCACTTGATCAGGTCAATCGCCAATCGGACTACCCGACGTTAAAGTCGGACATTCCGGTTTTTATCGGTACGGGAGGCAAGGATGTCATTTCACCTGTTCGCAGCCAGATCGCGCTGGTGAAAGACGCGTGCAAGGTCGGCGACCGCATCGAGTGGCATTACTACCCGCAGCTGGATCACTCGGGAGCGGTGAATGGCTCTCTGCCGGACTCGACGCGCTTTGTCGAGAAAGCGTTTTCGGGGGAGTTTATGGCGGGGAATTGTGGGGCGACGCAGAGCGTCGCACGACAGTGAGATGATCGTTCCTCACGCTCCAGCGCAGGAATGCCTTGCGTGACGCTCCGCGTCACAGATCTGTGCCGCGCCACATGCTCGAAAGAGGACGCAGAGCGTCCAGAACGGCATGCGACGCGGAGCGTCGCACGATAGTTAGATTACGCACGACACTCAGAGGGTCAGAACGCAGGCAGTACCGCGCCGTCGTACTTCTTGTTGATGAAGTCTTTGACTTCCTGGCTGGTCAACGCTTTCGACAGCTTTTCGATGGCGTCGGTGTGAGCGTTGTCTTCGCGGGTGACGAGGAAGTTCACGTACGGCGAATCGGCACCTTCGATGATCAGCGCGTCTTTCTTCGGATTGAGCTTGGCTTCCAGCGCGTAGTTGGTGTTGATCAAGGCAAGGTCAACCTGCTTCAACGCACGTGGCAGTACAGCCGATTCGAGTTCGCGAAATTTGAATTTCTTCGGGTTGGTTGCGATGTCTTTCGGCGTGGACAGGGCGTTGGTCGGATCCTTCAGGGTGATGAGGCCACCTTTTTGCAACAGCAGCAGTGCGCGGCCTGCGTTGCTGCCTTCGTTTGGAATGGCGATGGTTGCGCCTTCAGGCAAATCAGCCAGCGTCTTGTACTTGCTGGAGTAGCCGCCGAACGGTTCGACGTGTACGCCCACGCCAGTCACCAGATTGGTGCCTTTGCCCTTATTGAAGCCATCCAGATAAGGCTTGGTTTGAAAATAGTTGGCATCCAGGCGCTTTTCGCTCAATTGAACGTTTGGCTGCACGTAGTCAGTGAAGACCTTGATTTCCAGGTCCACGCCTTCTTTGGCCAGGGTCGGCTTGATCAGCTCAAGGATTTCCGCGTGCGGTACTGGCGTCGCGCCGACGACCAGCTTTTCACCTGCGTGAGCCAGGCCAATGGAGAACACAGCCGCCAGAGCGGTCAGCAAAAACGTCTTTTTCATGCAATGTCCTTAACGAAAATCCGAGAGCGTCATCCAGAAATGACACCTTATTATTCAATGGTTTGTCACAGCTATCCGAACCCTGCGACATCACGCTGACATTACCGGTGTTTTATATTCCGATAAAATACTTTTTAATCGAGTGCTTATGCTTTTTTGCATCAGCATCTACTCTACCTCATCAGGACCGTGCTGGGGCGCGCTCAAGCAGGACGCCGCGCCAGCTCTGAGGTGACTGTTTCAAGCAGTTGCCTGAGCGCGGACAGCTGCCTGCGATCACCACCATCGAGCAATAGCTGCGTCTGGCGCTCGATCAGCGTGAACGGATCGGCGATGTCCGGCAGATTGATATCTTCAGCCCGAATTTCATCACCGCTGCTGACCAGCAAGGCAAAGTGAATGACGTTCTCCAGTTCACGGGTATTACCGGGCCAGCTGTGAGCCTCCAGCGTGCGCTGCGCATCCTCGCTGATCAATTGCACCGGCAGATTCAGACGCTGGCTGTAGATCCCGACAAAATATTCGGCCAGCGGCAGGATGTTGCCCGGCTGCTCGCGCAACGCCGGCAGATCGAGGCGGCCCTCGCTGAGGTAGTGATAAAGCCGCTCGTGGAATTTGCCGGCAGCCACGGCCTGCGCCAGATCGATACTGGTGGCTGCGACCAGACGCACATCGACCGGGCTCGGCTGCTGCGCGCCCACTCGCGTGACTTCGTGATTCTCAAGCGCCGCGAGCAGCTTGACCTGAATCGGCAACGGCAGGTCGCCGATTTCATCCAGATACAAAGTGCCTCCGTTGGCCGAGCCAAACCAGCCTGCGCGGCTGCTGACCGAACCGCTGTGCGCTCCGGCGGCGTAGCCGAACAATTCGGCGTCGGCATAGGTCGGGCTGATCGCACCGCAGTTCACTGAAACGAACAAGCCCGAGCGATCACTGCCGCGATGAATATGCCGGGCCAGCAACTCCTTGCCGGTCCCGGACTCGCCACGGATCAGTACCGGTAGAGAACGGGGAGCCAGTTGCTCCATTTCTTCACGCAATCGGCGCGAGCGTGGGTCGATGAACACCAGCGCCTTGGCGCGAATGCTCAGTGGGCTTTTTTCCGCATCGGGAAAGGTCAGCAGCGGCTGGCCGAAGTTTTCGTGAAGGCTCATGACACACTCCCGCCTGAGCCCTTGCGATGGCTCAAGCGTTTAAAAAGACGGGACCCGGTGAGTCCGATAAACAGGCTGCCCGGTCATGCGCGACGACGCGCGTGTTGCTCCAGGCGGTTTTGCAGCCGGTACAGGTAGGCGAACCCCTGCTCCCAGCGCTGATGACCGGACTTGACGTTGATATGCCCGGCCTGACTCAGAAACCCGACTTCCGCGCCCCAGTGACGGGCCATTTCCATGGCGCGCTGGGAGCTGACCGCAGGGTCGTTGTCAGAGCTGACAATCTGCGTCGGAAACGGCAACAGATCAGCAGGGATCGGCGCGAAATTACGCAACGCAGGCGGGCAATTCGGACGCTCGACGTCCGCCGGTGCCACCAGTAGCGCGCCCTGCACCTGACGCAAGGTTTCCAGCGGCGCGAGTTGAGCCCAATGCGCGACGGTGACGCAACCCAGGCTATGAGCGATCAGGATCACGGGGGTGTCGTGCGCGGCAATCGTGCGCTGCAACTCGCCGACCCAGTCTTCACGACGAGGCTTGAGCCAGTCGGCCTGTTCCACGCGTGTGCTGTTGGGCAGGCTGTTCTGCCAGTGGGTCTGCCAATGATCATCAGGAGACCCCTGCCAGCCTGGCACGATCAGATACCGGATCGACTCGTTATGCATGGATTCGCCTCCTGCATGTATGCGTTCATGAGACGAGTATAGGGATGGAAGTTATATTCGCTAAGGAATAAGAAGCTATTTGTTAATTCCCAAAACGAATATAAGCCAATAGACAAAAAAAGAGGCCACTCCCTGCCTTCGAGGAACGGCCTCTAATAAAAATCACTTTCAGGGCAAAGACTATCCGTACTTCGTTACAGGATTACGACGGCCTCAGGTTGCAGGCACAGTACGCGGGCCCTGCTCGCCCGCAGGCAGCGGTACCGGCTCGTCGTACTGCGGGACTTCACGGGCAACGTTCCACACCACGATCGCAGCGACGATGTCGAAGATTGCCAGCACCACGAACAGCGGGCTGTAGCCGATTTTGGTGACCAGCACGCCGAACACCATGGTGAACGCCGCCGCCCCGAAAAAGCCGAACATTCCGCCCATCCCGGTCGCTGTGGCCACCTCGTTCTTGCCGAATGAATCCGAGGTGATCGAATACAGCGCGCCCGACAGGGTCTGGTGGGCAAAACCGCCGATGCACAGCAAGGCGATGGCGGTGTAGGGGCTTTCGACCAGCCCGATGCACGCCGGCCCGATCATGCAGGAGCAGCCGAACAGCATGACCATCTTGCGCGAGGTGAACAGCGACACCTTGCAGTACTTGTGGAACAGCGGGCTGAGGTAGCCGCCCAGTACGCAGCCAATGTCAGCCGCCAGAAACGGCAGCCAGGCGAACATCGCGACTTCCTTGATGTTCATGTGGCGCTCGGTCATCAGGTACAGCGGGATCCACGCATTGAAGGTCTGCCAGGCAGGCTCAGAGAGGATTCGCGCCGAAGCAATCGCGTAGAAATTACGGTTTTTGAACAGTCGCTTCCAACTGCCTTTCCGGGCAGGTGCATCCTTCAGACGCGCTTCCTGGCCGCTGAGGATGTAGTCGCGTTCGGCATCGCCCAGACGCTTCTGATCGCGCGGATGCTTGTACAACAGCAGCCACAGGCCGCTCCACACAATGCCCAGACCGCCAACAATCAGGAACGCCAGCTCCCAGCCACTCTGCAGAATGGCCCAGACCACCAGCGGGGGTGCAAGCAATGCGCCGAACGACGAGCCAATGTTGAACCAGCCGATGGCGACCGAGCGCTCTTTGGCCGGAAACCATTCGGTGGTCGCCTTGACGCCTGCCGGCAGCCCCGCGGCTTCGGTCAGGCCGAGCATGCCGCGGAAGATCGCCAGACTCTGCCAGCCGGTTGCGAATGCGGCGGCAGCGCAGGCGGCAGACCAGGCGATGGCGAAAATCGCAAAGCCCATCTTGGTGCCGATCGCGTCGATGATGTAGCCCGCAACGGGCTGCATGATGGCATAGCACAATTGCCAGGCGACCACGATGTGCGCGTACTGCTCGGTGGAGATGCTCAGCTCGCTCATGAGCGTCGGTGCTGCGACAGACAGCGTATTGCGTGCCAGGTAGTTGACGACCAGGCCGGCCGTGACCAGCCCCACCATCCACCACCGAATGCCTTTTATCTTCATCTCTTCACCCTGTTTATTTTTAGATTGGCGATGAGCGTCCCGCGGCCAAGGCCGTGAGGCGGCTGGTTTTATGTAACTTCAGGTTACGGTTTCTTCAGAAGACTTTTAGGCGCTTTCTGCCGACGATCATGCGTAAAAACGGATTTTTCGCACGAGGAGCATGCCTTTATGGCCTGAGAATTCAGACTGATCATGAGGTTGTTACTCTTTGAATTATTTTTGTGGTTGTAATTTTATTCGAGTCTTATGTTGTCGTACAACATGGAGAACTTATAGTCATTTGCCATTCCAGTGTCAAATGACAGAAACGCTCTGACCTTCATCAGCATGGGCTGGCGACGTGTTGAGAAGGGAGGGAGCGTTTTCGCGTTATACGACGACTGCGCAATTGGCGACTGCTGATAGCTCGTTTGGGCCTATGGGGCACTGCTCAGCGATTAGAGCGCGAACTATTTTCTGTGTGACGGCAAGAAACGCGTCCTGGCACTTGCACAACTGTCACAAATGCTCTCATTCTTGGTGACGGCGTCAGGCAATGGAGTTGCCCGGTGGTGCCTTGTCGGCACCGGCCTGCTGCCGAAGTCACCTTATGCCAGGAAGAGGCGTCCGCATGCCTGAGCCAAGCAGTCTCGCCAGCTGGACCCCCGCTCTGCGCAAGCAGCTCATTGCCTTGGGTATGGACAGCGATGCGTTGTGCCGAAGCGCGGGTATTGACCTCGCCAGGCTGAGTGAACCCGATGCGCAATTCTCGCCGGATGTCACCGCCGCGCTCTGGCAACGCGCAGTGCAAGCCAGCCTTGACCCTGCCCTGGGTTTGCGTGTTTCACGCTTTGTCAGCCCGACGGCGTTTCATGCGCTGGGCTACACGCTTGTCGCCAGCGGCTCGTTGCGCGAGGTTTTCGAGCGCATCGTACGTTACCGCTCGATGGCCGAGGACTCTCTGGAGCTGGATTTCAGAACAGTCGGCGAGCGTTATGAATTCCGCTTCGGTACGCCGCCATCCTGTCAGTCACCGGTTCATGAGCTGCTGGATGCATTTGCCGCCATTTACGTACGCACCTGCCGCAATCGGCTAGGCCGGGGCTATGCGCCGCTCGCCGTGCACCTGCAACGTCCGGCACCCGAGGATCCGCAGCCCTGGCACGACCTGTTTCGTTCACCGGTCACGTTTGCGGCGCAGGAGAACCTGCTGGAGTTTGGCGGTGATCAATTCGACAGCCATCTGGATGACGGGCCGGTACAGCTGAACGGCCAGGAATCCCAAGGAGATCCGTTACCGTCACTGATCTGGGAACAGCGCGTACGCTCGGCCATCGAAACCCTGCTGCCGGACGGCGAGCCCACCGCCCAAAGCATCGCCGAAGCCCTGCACCTGAGCACGCGCAGCCTGCAGCGCCATCTGGCCGACGAGGGCTGCTGCTATGACCTGCTGCTCAATCAATGCCGCCAGAACCTGGCGCTGCTGCACATGAACGATCAGCAAAGCTCGCTGAGCGAAATCGCCTACCTGCTGGGCTTTTCCGACACCGACTGCCTGAGCCGCGCCTTCAAACGCTGGACCGGGCTGACACCAGAACAGTACCGCAGCGGCGTGGTGCGTTGAGCATTGTCAGGGACACACCATCGTGCCCAGGCTGCGCGTCCACTCTTGATCAAGCGGCGCAGCGCACATCCATGACGCAGAGCGTCACGAAAGGCATTCCCACGCTGGAGCGTGAGGAACGATAGGTGTCTGGGGGATCGCGAGCGTAACGTGCCCGGAAGAACACCATCGTACCCATGCTCCGCGCAGGTATGTATTGGCTTCTAGTGTGCTTCGATCCGCGCCAGCTCGGGCAGGTCTCCCGACAACCCCAGCGCCTCGCGCACGAACAGCGATTTGGCTTCGGGCATGCGGTTGACCATTTTCAGGCCGGTATTGCGCAACCAGCGCAA
Source organism: Pseudomonas sp. ICMP 10191 (assembly GCF_001467335.1). Classification (NCBI taxonomy): domain Bacteria; kingdom Pseudomonadati; phylum Pseudomonadota; class Gammaproteobacteria; order Pseudomonadales; family Pseudomonadaceae; genus Pseudomonas; species Pseudomonas sp. ICMP 10191. Next base: position 25,064 of record NZ_LKGW01000106.1, on the reverse strand, counting down.
GGGCAGCGGGTCGGCCTGGAACAGGCGTTCGAAGCCTTCCATCGCGGCCATCAGCGCGAGGTTGTGCGGCATGCGGCGGCGCTCGTAACGGCCCAGCACACGCAGGTCAGACCAACGCTCGCCACGCTTTGCAGCATGGGTCAGTACTTCCGCCAGCACTGCGGCGTCGAGGAAACCGAGGTTCACGCCCTGCCCGGCCAGCGGGTGAATGGTGTGTGCCGCATCGCCAATCAACGCCAATCCGCTGGCAACGTAACGCTTGGCGTGACGCTGACGCAGCGGCACGCACAGGCGGCTATCGGCAGACAGCACCTGGCCCAGTCGCCCTTCGAATGCCTGCTCCAGCTCGCGGCAGAACAGGTCATCCTCCAGCACCATCAGGCGCTCGGCTTCGGCAGGTGTGACTGACCAGACGATGGAGCACCAATGCTCGCCCTCGCGTTCCAGCGGCAGAAAGGCCAGCGGCCCGTCATCGGTGAAACGCTGCCAGGCGGTTTTTCTGTGGGGATCGGCGGTACGCACACTGGTGACGATGGCGTGATGCAGGTAATCCCATTCACGCGTCGGCGTTTCGGTCAGGCGGCGCACAGCGGAATTCGCACCGTCGGCGGCCACCACCAGCGGTGCGCGCAGCTGACGACCATCGGCCAAGGTCAGCAGCCAGTCATCGCCGGAGTGACGCATCTGTTCAAGCCGCGCATTGGCCAGCAGACCGATGTCGCTGGCATGCAGGCGGTCGAGCAGCGCGTCCTGCACCACACGATTTTCGATGATGTGACCCAGCACGTCGGCATGCACGCTGGAGGCCGAGAAGTGAATCTGCCCGGTGCCGCTGCCGTCCCAGACGTGCATATGCGCATACGGGCTGATGCGCCGGGCTGCGATGCCTTCCCACACACCCAGACGCTGAAGGATTCGCTGGCTGGCCGCCGACAGGGCGCTGACCCGCGGCTCGAAGCCCGACTGTTGATCAAATGGCTCGACGCTCAGCGGCCCACCGTCGACCACCAGCACATCAAGGCCGCTGCCCTGCAATGCCAAGGCAAGGGCACTGCCGACCATTCCGGCTCCGACAATCAGCACATCTGCGCGCGTTTCCATGGTCAAACCGTTCTCGCTTGCGGCCGAAGCCCTGTGTTTAAAGTGTGTGATTCACACATCGGATCGAGTCCCCAACCCCATGGCCTGGCGGGCAAACCAGCGCTTGGCGGCGGGCAGCAGGTCGAGGCCGAGCAACCCTACGTTACGCCCGGTGGCAACCGCCGACCGGGAGCTGCCGAACAGGCGTGTCACCTTGTCGGAGAAGCCCACGGTCAATTGCTGATCCTGACGCTGACGCTCACGGTAGAGCTGCAGAGTCGACAACTCACCGGGCGGCGCGGCGCTGTCCAGCAGCGTCCCGGCCAGTGCATCGGCGTCACGCAAGGACAGATTGAACCCCTGCCCGGCGACCGGATGCAGGCTGTGCGCCGCATTACCCAGAATCACCAGATGCGAACGCACCTGCTCTTCGGCCTCAATCAGCGCCAGGGGGTAGACATGCCGTGCACCGACCTGACGCAGCGTGCCCAGGCGATAGCCAAACACGCCCTGCAGCTCTTCCAGAAAACTGCGGTCGTCCAGCTCGGCCAGGCGCTGGGTATCGTTGCCCGGACGCGTCCAGACCAGCGCACAGCGGTTTTCCGGCAATGGCAGCAGCGCCATCGGCCCGTCCTCGGTGAAACGTTCGAACGCCTGCCCGCAGTGAGCTTCGCTCGGCGTGATATTGGCAATCAGCGCATGCTGATCGTAGGGCCGTTGCCGCACCCCGATACCCAACTGCTCGCGCAGACTGGAGCGGCCGCCGTCGGCCAGCACCGCCAGGTCACAGTCCAGCTCGCTGTCGTCACTCAGGCTCAGGCGATAACCGTCGGCCAATGGCTGCATGTGTTTGACCTCGGCCGGCACACGCCAACTGACCACATCACGATCCAGCCCGGCCCACAGAGCCTGACCGAGCCAAGCGTTTTCGACTACGTAGCCGAGCGCCGGAACGCCCTCTTCAATCGCAGACAGGCGAGTGGCGCCGAAGCGACCACGGTCCGACACCTGGATTTGCAGGATCGGCTCGGCGCGTCGGGAAATCTGCTGCCAGAGGCCAAGCCGTTCATAGATGCGTCGCGAGCCGAACGACAGTGCCGAAGAACGCGCATCGTAACTGGGCTGCCAAGCCTCACCCGGCGCGAAGGGTTCGATGAGCACGATTTTCCAGCCGCGCGCCTTGGCACCGGCCTGCAGCGACAACGCAAGGCTTGCACCGACCAGCCCGCCGCCGACGATGGCGATATTGAAGCGGCTCATGCGACCTGTTCCTGTGCAGCCGCCATCAGCGCCTCAATCTCGGCGACGGTCTTGGGCACGCCGCCGGACAGAATTTCACACCCCTGCCTGGTCACAACCACGTCATCCTCGATTCGCACACCAATACCTCGCCATTTCTTCGCGACTTCCAGGTTGTCGGGGGATATGTAAATCCCGGGTTCAACGGTCAGCGTCATGCCGACCTCCAGTACGCGCCACTCGCCGCCGACCTTGTATTCGCCTACGTCGTGCACATCCATGCCCAGCCAGTGCCCGGCACGGTGCATGTAAAACATCTTGTAGGCCTCGCTTTCAATCAGCTCGCCAACGTCGCCGCGCAGCAGGCCCAGTTCGACCAGCCCGGCGGTAATGACCTTGACCGTCGCCTCGTGTGCCTGGTTCCAGTGCTTGTCGGGGCCAATGGCCTCGAAGGCCGCATGCTGGGCCTTGAGCACCAGCTCGTAAATGGCTTTCTGCTCGGGGGAAAACCTGCCGTTCACCGGAAAGGTACGGGTGATGTCGCTGGCATAGCAGTCGATTTCGCAGCCGGCGTCGATCAACACCAGATCACCGTCCCTGAGCACCGCGTCGTTCTGCTGATAATGCAGGATGCAACCGTTGCGCCCCGAGGCAACGATCGAGCCGTAGGCAGGCATCTTCGAACCGCCCTTGCGAAACTCGTAGTCCAGTTCGGCTTCCAGGCTGAACTCGTGCAGCCCGGCGCGGCAGGCCTGCATCGCACGCACGTGAGCCCGCGCCGAAATATCTGCCGCGCAACGCATGACTTTGATTTCCGCAGCGGACTTGTACAGGCGCATGTCGTGCAGCAGATGGTCCAGCGCCACGAACTCCTTGGGCGGCTCGGCACCGAGGTGCGCTTTGGAGCGAATCACGTTGATCCAGTCCATCAGGTGCCGGTCGAATTCGGGATTGCTGCCCATCGCCGAATACACCCGGTCCCGGCCTTCGATCAGGCCGGGCAGGATTTCATCGATGTCATTGATGGGAAACGCATCGTCTGCACCGTACTCACGGATCGCGCCTTCCTGGCCTGCGCGCAGGCCTTCCCACAGCTCGCGCTCGGGATTGCGCTCGCGGCAGAACAAGACGTACTCGCCGTATTCACGACCGGGGATCAGCACCACCACCGCTTCCGGCTCGGGAAAGCCGCTCAGGTACTGAAAGTCACTGTCCTGCCGGTAGACGTGCTCGACGTCACGATTGCGAATGGCAACCGCAGCGGCCGGCAGGATGGCAATGCTGTCCGGCTCCATCTGAGCCATCAGAGCCTTGCGGCGGCGGGCGTATTCGGACTTAGGGATCTGAATCATGGGCAGCAGCGTCCTGATGGAGTCCACCGGCTCGCGCTATGGCACGCGCAGGCCGGTGTCGCAGTGATCGGCTATCAGTGCAGTGAAGGCTTGGGTTGCGGCGCGGACGGCTCGTTGAATTCAGTGAACAGCAGCAGCGGCGCTACGCGCATGTACTCCATGACTTCCATGTAGTCGGTTTCGCCGTCTTCGGACTCTTCCAGCGCGTCCTGAACCTGCGCAATCGCCGCCAGATCCTCAAGAACGGCCTTGGCCTCTGTACCCAGCGGCTTGTCACCGATGTTCAGACCGAAGCCTGTCAAAAATCCCTGACACCATTGGCCCAGCGCGGCAGCGCGCTCGGTCAGTGGTTCGTCGTCGCCCGGCAGCAACAGCACAACGGTCATGTCGTCGCCGGTGAGCTCGCCCTTGACCATCTCTTGCAGACCGATGAGCGCCTGACGGATATTGTCTTGCGGCTCGGTTTCCAGCAGTTGCGACGCGTCGGCGAACCAGCCTTCGTTGTCGAAACCGGCAGCTGCGCAACTGCGCCCCAGCAACAGGCCATGCAGCTCGGCAGGAGATACCTGGTGACCGCCACTGTTGAGCAGAGTGGCGAACGCTTTGTACGGAGAATTCTGAATGGGCATGGGTAGCTAGTCGCCAAACGGCGCAATGTCTAGAATGAAGGCCTTGTATCCTAGACTATCCGCGCGACAAGATCACCCGGACGGTGGTTCGAGCTTGAGCACAAGCATCGCGCCCCCTGCCATTCATCAGAAAGTATTCAGTGGAAAACAATGGAAGACACCGACCTGCAAGCGCTGATGAAACGTGTGGAGCTGCTCCTGAAGTATGCCGAGCAACTTAAAGGCCAAAACGCACTCTTATTAGCTCAGGAAAAGACCTGGCGCGAGGAACGTGCCCAACTGATTGAAAAAAACGAAATCGCCCGGCAGAAGGTCGAGTCAATGATTTCGCGCCTTAAAGCCCTGGAGCAAGACTCATGAGCAATGGCAACAGCGTTACCGTTCAGATCCTGGACAAGGAATATTCGATCATCTGCCCTCAGGAAGAGCGCACCAACCTGGTCAGCGCCGCCCGCTACCTGGATGGCAAGATGCGTGAAATCCGCAGCAGCGGTAAAGTCATCGGCGCCGATCGCATCGCCGTGATGGCCGCTCTCAACATCACTCACGATCTGCTGCACAAGGAACATCTGCCTGACGTACAGACCAGCGGTTCCACCCGCGAACAGGTCCGCGATCTCCTCGACAAGGTCGATCTGGTGCTGGCGACAGACACGCCCGGCACACCGGATTCAACTCGGGGCTGATTATTGCGGGGCATTTCTGTATACTCGCGCTGCTCCCTGGAGTGCTTGCCAGTCGGTCATGTCCCTGAGCCGATACGCACAACCACGGGGGTTGCACGTTGGGGTTGGTGTGCATGTCCGCTCGACGGAAAGCCTTAAAACCTCCTGCAATCTCCACCTTGAACTTTCGGGTTCAAGGGCTAAACCGACAGCGGTTCGTCGGGGAGTCCATATTCGGTCAGTTGCCAGCCCCGTTGTCTGGCAACGACGACCCCGCTCAAGCTTCAACCTCCTTTCCGGATCAGCCTGCATGACCTCCTGCTCATGATCAGCGCCCAGTCACTTACACGTCCGCAATTGCGCCGCCAGCTACGCAAGGCACGCAAAGCGTTGAGCCGCAGCCAGCAACGCGAAGCCGCACGGGATATTTACCGTCAACTGGCGCAGCACCCACTGTTTCGACGTGCCCGACATGTTTCGCTGTACCTGCCGATGGATGGCGAGATCGACCCGCGGCTGTTGCTGCACGAAGCCCAGCGCCGCGGCAAGGCAACCTATCTGCCAGTGCTCAACGCATGGCCGCGCACCCGCATGGTTTTTCAGCGCGTGCGTCCCGGCGAGACATTCATCCCCAACCGTTTCCGCATCCCCGAGCCGCGCATTGACCGGGCAAAACAGCGCACTATATGGGCGCTCGACCTGATTCTGATGCCGTTGGTAGGTTTCGATGACGAAGGCGGTCGCCTGGGCATGGGCGGAGGTTTCTACGACCGCAGCCTGGCGTACCTGGCGCGTAGAAAGACCTGGCGCAAACCGGTGTTACTGGGACTGGCTCACGAGTGTCAGAAAGTCGATCGACTGGCGCAGGCCAGTTGGGATGTACCGCTGCAAGGCACGGTATCGGATAAAGGCTGGTATGTGGCGCAGACACTCTGATCGTTCAGCCAACAGGGCAATCAACGATCAGAGTACAAGCAGGGTTCAATGCCTGCCGGGGACTTTTTGCTGCTGCTGAGTGATCTCGACTGGAGCGTCATCCTTGGTGGACCACAAGCTTTGTGCATAACCGGTTGTCACAACACCCAAGCCAAACAAAATAACCAGAATCCAGAGTAAATCAGGCTTGCGTTTCATTGACTGCCCTCCTTAGGCAAATCAATACGATGTCAGCATCGGTTTTTGTATAGGCCGTGCAGCAGCGTGGAACTTTAAAGGGCGGCATTTTGCGGTAACGTGAACCAGTACGCAAATAGTGGCGCGAACCGATTGTCGGTTTGTCATCAAGCCATTCGAAATACCGTGAACTTTTTGTCTGTGGAGTGAGCACAATGGCCTATTGGCTGATGAAGTCCGAGCCTGATGAATTCTCGATCAGCGATCTGCAACGACTGGGCAACGCTCGCTGGGACGGGGTGCGCAACTATCAGGCGCGTAATTTTCTGAGAGCCATGACCGAGGGCGACGCGTTCTTTTTCTACCACTCCAGTTGCCCGGAGCCGGGAATCGCCGGCATCGCTAAAATCGCCAGGTCAGCCTATCCGGACCCCACCGCACTGGACCCCGAGAGCCACTATCACGACGCCAAGGCCACGGAGGAAAAGAATCCGTGGAGTGCCATCGACGTCGAGTTCGTGGAGAACTTCAAGCGCGTGCTGGGGCTGGGCTATCTCAAGCAACAAAGCCAGCTGGAGCAACTGCCTCTGGTACAGAAAGGCAGCCGGCTCTCGGTGATGCCGGTCACCGCCGAGCAATGGGCGGCGATACTGGCACTGCGCTGACGGACGTTATTGAACGATGAAGTTATTGAACAGCAGGTCTTCGACAATCGGCTTGCCTTCTTCATCGTTCATAACGCGCTGAACCTGCTTGAGTGCTTCCTGACGAATGTTTTCCTTCGCTTCGGCGCTGCTCATGGAATCAACGGTCTGCTGAGTGAACAGCGAAACCAGTTGATTGCGGATCAGTGCATCATTGCGCTTCACGGCGGCCTCGGCGTCGGCACCGGTCACACGCAAGGAAATGTCAGCCTTGTAGACACGCAGCTTGGGGCCGCCATCGAGCGCGTAGTTACCCACGAACGGAGGCGTCAGCGAGACATAAGCCGCCTTGGGCGCACCACCTTCTTCCTTGGCTTCCTCTTGCGCCATGACAGGCAATGACAAGGCCAGCAACATCAGAATCCACGCTTTCACAGTTCACTCCTTAATACGGTTTGCCACGTAGCTTACAGCTTATGTGTGCTTATCAGGCAGGGCCATGCTTGTTGACCCGGGAACCCGCTTAACTGACTTTATCGGCCATTACCGGAAAAGGAATAGCCCGATGAAAGCCCTGTTATGCAAAGCCTTCGGCCCTGCCAGCACACTGGTGCTCGAAGACGTCCCCGGCCCCGCGATCAAAAAGAACGAAATTCTGCTTGAAGTGCGCGCCGCCGGGGTCAACTTTCCCGACACCTTGATCATCGAGGGCAAATACCAGTTCAAGCCCCCCTTCCCGTTCTCACCGGGTGGTGAGGCCGCAGGCGTAATAGCCGCCGTCGGGGAAAACGTCAGCCACCTGAAACCCGGAGACCGTGTCATGGCGCTCACCGGCTGGGGCAGCTTTGCCGAACAGGTCGCCGTTCCCCACTACAACGTACTGCCGATTCCGCAGGGCATGGACTTCACCACGGCGGCCGCATTCAGCATGACCTACGGCACCTCCATGCACGCGCTCAAACAACGCGCCAACCTGCAAGCGGGAGAAACCCTGCTGGTGCTCGGCGCATCCGGCGGCGTCGGCTTGGCCGCCGTGGAAATCGGCAAAGTCCTCGGCGCCCGCGTCATCGCCGCCGCCAGCAGCGCAGAAAAACTCGAAGTCGCCAGAAACGCAGGCGCGGACGAACTGATCAACTACAGCGAAACCAGCCTCAAGGACGAAATCAAACGTCTCACCAATGGCAACGGCGCCGACGTGATCTACGACCCGGTCGGCGGCGACCTCTTCGACCAGGCCATCCGCAGCATCGCCTGGAACGGGCGCCTGCTGGTCGTCGGCTTCGCCAGCGGCCGCATTCCGGAACTGCCCGTCAACCTGACCCTGCTCAAGGGCGCCTCGGTGGTCGGCGTGTTCTGGGGCTCGTTTGCGCAGCGACAACCGCAGGACAATGCGGCGAACTTCAAGCAGCTGTTTGCGTGGTTTGAAGAAGGGAAATTGAAGCCACTGGTGTCGACGATTTATCCGCTGGAAAGGGCTGGGGAGGCGATTGATTTGTTGGGTGGGCGCAGGGCTGTGGGGAAGGTGGTGGTTTTGGTTAACTGATACTTTGAGCCTGCCCTAATAAGCAATCCGTTAGAGTCAAGTTGAGAACCGTCAAGAAAAATATATATCTACACCACCTCAGCATTCTCGAAGAAATACTGTATCGCCATACACCAACAAGGACTTAATGTATGGCAGATCAAAACCCCGATGAAGAAAAACATCTCTATGTAGTACCTAACATGGGAGGAAACAAAAGCGTAAACACCAGTAATACTGGAGCTGGCAGTAACACAGGTGGCGGTATTGAAATAAATGTCAGCCCTCAGCATACCGCCCCCTCCGATACTAACCACGGATCCAGAACACGCCAAGGTGGCAATTGGTCGTTCGGCTTCAACAGTGGGACTGGTGTTGGCTTCAACGGAGGACTCAGCGGCGGCTTTGGTGGCTCAAGTAGTAAAAGAGCCAAAAAACGAGCCCGCGCCCGCGCTCAAGCCAGGGCAGAAGCTCAGGCTTCGGCACAGCGGCAAGCGGCAGAACACGCGGCTCATCTCGCAAGACTAGAAGCTGAGGCGCATGCTCGGGCAATGGCGGAAGCCGCCGAGCGAGAGCGCGTTGAAGCGCAGGTGCGCGCACAGGCCGAAAAAGATCAGGCACATCGACAGGCTCTTGAAACGCTGACAGCGTCCTATCCCTCGTTACAATCTGGATTGGCACAAAACTACTTACTGGCTTCTGCATCGCTGCCGAATGATCTTCAAAAAGAAATAGCGTCAGGTCATGATCTAAATGCTGATCCCCCACGCGACGAGCAGGCTCTTGAGCTTATACTTCAGAAAAAAACCAGGGTTAACTATTTACTTGCAATCAAACAACCGTTACTGGACGAGCGTCGCGCTCAGGCTCTGAGTCTCACCGGTCAAGAACTTGACCATGCTACACAAAAAGACCACCTGAACTATCTGGTGTACTACAGCCAGGGTGATCCGCCACGTGTGCAGCAGGCCCATGAAGCGTGGGTAAACGCTTTATCTCAAACCTACGAAGCAAAGCTTCTTGCCGAGTCGGTCACGCTGCTCAATGAACAATCAGCAGCGCTTTCCATGCGCCATGCTGAACTGTCGCTGGCCAATAAACCGGCGAGTCAGGAAGCACGACAGGCCGCTGGCATCGACAAGTTGTGGTCAGTTATTGCCCCCGCGTCAACCACCACCGCAGCACCAGGCATCAGAACCGTTGCGACCAACATCGCGAAGGATCAACTCATCAGGATTGCGACCAGAACATTGGGCAGCAATCTGGTTACGTTGCTGGCGATGTATCCACAACCGTTGGGCGACGCAGAACTGCCGCCCGCCGTTATCGCCACACCTCTGTCGCAGCTCAACCTGCCGCCGCATATCGATCTGCACTACCTTGCCAGCGTCAAGGGCACGCTGGATGTCCCTCATCGACTGACATCCGATGAAGCTGGCACAAGCGGCGCTGCACGCTGGGTAGCTACGGACGGTGTGAAAGTTGGTACCAAGGTTCGCGTAAGAACTTTCACCTATAACGCACAGAACAATTCCTACGAGTTTATCCGTGACGGGGAATCGACACCGGCACTGATATGGACGCCAATAGCACGACCGGCGGACAGCTCGACAAGCTCACCCGCAGGACCACCCGCTTTGCCGGTAGATCCAGGCAACGTGGTGACACCTTTTGTACCCGAGCTTGAAGCTTATCCGGCGATTGATCGAGATGATCCTGATGATTACATTCTCATATCGCCGATTGATTCAGGGCTGCCGAATAGCTACCTGCTGTTCAAGGACCCGAGGTCGATTCCGGGGGTTGCGAGTGGGTATGGTGAGCCGGTGACGGCTAGCTGGCTGAGGGGACCGACGGCAAGTCAGCCGACACCCATTCCTTCGAGCATCGCGGAAAAGCTGAGAGGACGACCATTCGCAAGTTTTGACAAGCTGAGGGAAGCGATCTGGTTAGAGGTATCAAAAGACCCGGAGTTGAGCCGACATCTTGGGGAATTAAGCCGTATTGAGGTATCAGATAAACGTGCACCTCTTGTCAGGGCAGCAGATAGGGTAGGTAAACGTGTGAAATATGAAATCCATCACAAACACTGGATTAGCGAAGGCGGAGCAGTTTACGACTTGGACAATTTGGTAATCATGACGCCGAAAGACCATATTCAAGCTCACAGGAAAAACCAATGAAACTCAAATCTCAATTGAGCGACTATACCGAAGCTGAGTTCATGGAAATCCTGAACGAACTTTTTAACGGCGTAAGCGCAACCAAAGAAAATGCTGAAGAATACGTCATTAGCCTTATCGATCACGTTGCAGAAGTGACTGAACATCCAGAAAAATCAGATTTATTGTGTTATCCACCCGAAGGCCGGGAGGATAGCGCCGCGGGGGTTATGAAAGAAATAAAAGAGTGGCGAGCAAAAAATGGCAAGCCGGGCTTCAAAGAGTAAGAGCCCCATACACAAACAGCTCTAACACTATAAAAAAGGAAATCATCCATGGAAGAATTACATCATCACCTCCAGCAATTACCTGGCTTTCTGCAAGCCGAGCTTGCGGCTCACGTCGGCGACTGGAACGGAACACGTTACATCGATATAACCGACAAACACATACACGCTATCAATCATCTGGTTGCCAGCAAACGCGCTCCCTTGCAACAGGACCACATCGACAATTCGTATTTTTTGTGGGGCACTGATCCCTGGGATAAATCGTCTCTTGAGTTAAACGCACAGATGCGGGGTATGCCAGGCGGGGTGCCTACTGATTTTTACTATATGACGGGAGACGCCCGTTTTCATATGGAGAGCATCCGCTTTCTAAACGAACTCAAAGGCAATCTCGAATCGCTGCATGCTCGGCTGATAGAACAGGAACGCGAGTATAACGAGCGCATGGCCCAAGAAGCCGCACAACGCCAAGCCGAAGAAGCAGCGCGCGCAAGAGCCGAGGCTGAAGCGGCAGCTCGACGACTCGCGGAGGAACAAGCAGCGCAGCAGCGGGCCATAGAGGCCGCGTTACAACTTGCACAGCGTCAGGTCGAAGAAGCCGAGCACGCATTGGCCCTACGCAACGCCGAGGAAGCTCGCGCTAAAGAGGCCGAATCCAACCGAGCGATAGAGATGACGTTCGGGCCTGAGGCGTCGCGAGAAATCGATAATGCGATCAAGGTGCTGAGGGGCACTATCGAAATCGCGATCACCGACTTCTCGAATACGATCAGCGCTCACGGGGCGTTCGACATGAGTCAGCTTGAAGCGATTCAAAATATGAGCGCGACTCACTAACCGCTCACCAACAGTGCGGGGACCAAGGCAATAATGCTTTGGTCCCCGCATTTCGCTAATGCGCCCTCCCTTACAACGCCTTCCTCACATTCTCCGGCAAATAATCAACATACCTGCGCATCGGATTTTTTTGGCATTGAGCGACAATACCCGGCGTCGCTTCCAGCAGCTCAAGAACCAGGGCCTGGCGCTCGTCCAGAGTGAGAAACTGCTCTACGACCGGACTGCTCGACAGGTACAGTTCTGTGCGCATCAGCGCATCCGGCTTGACGTCCTTGCGCCATTTGCGTCCCTCGAACATTTCCGTATTCAGCTGCCAGCACAACACCTGCTTCAGCTCGACATTGGCTGTCAGCGGCGGGTTGACATGTGGCCGCCCTGTGAAATTGAACGTGACCGTAACTGCTTCGCCCTCGGGGTGAGAGGCCGGCGGCTGCCAAGGTTCGAAGACCCACTGTTCGACAGCACTTCGGGTCAGGCTGATGAGCCTCGGATCGGGCGCCCCCAGCACTTCCAGGAAGCGCACGCCTCCATCGGCCTGAATGAAAACCCTGATGCTGACACTGCGTTTTACGGAGGAACGAAGCATTGATGTCGGATAGCCCGGCTCAGGCATATGCAACGGCACCGGATACGACGGCAACGCCTGTGCTCCCCCCGCCCAAAGCAACCCTGTAATCATCATGCAACCCAGCACGCGGCTCATTCGCTGCCCTCCGCTTGCTCGGCCAACCCGACCATCAATACCTTGACCGGCCCAGGCAGGTAATCCCCATACAGATGATCCGGATTGCTTCTGCAGTTGCTCACTACCGCAGGTATCGACGCTCCGAGCAATTCAAGCAACGCCTTCCGCTGGGGCTCGCTGCGCTGATGGGCAACATGGCTGCCGAACAGTGCCTGCCCGGTGTGCCAGAACACGTCGACCTTGCTCAGCGGTTCCTTGGGATAGTACTGGCGGGCGGATTTCACTTCGTCGTTCAGGTAGCCGCAGCGGATGTTGCCCAGGCCCACGGTCACTTCGGTATTGAAGCGCCGATAGCCGTGGGAATCAAAAATGACGGGCACGGTGATCGTGGTCATGGGCGGTGCGCCGACTGTTCCGACCCAGGGTTTATAGCGCCATTGGCGGAGTGCCTGCTCCACTGCTGCGGCGAGCTGCGGATGCCCGCTCTCGATCGCCCTAGCTTCACGAACCTGCCCGTCGGATTTGATCCACAGCTGGGCGCGGACCTTGCCTGCGTAGCGGGTCTTGACCAGCTCAGGCGGAAAAACCGGTGTCGGCGTGTATATCGGCACCAGAAATGGCTCTGCAGCGCCTGCGTGAGGGGCCAGTGATGCGGCAATCATGAACGCGGTCATTCTCATTGTTGTAGGGGCTCATCGTCGTGGTGCACCTCCAGGGCGCAGTGATGACGATGGTAAGAACCTGCCGACATATCAGTCAGCACACGACTTCCGATACGCCTGTAGGACCCATCCCAAATACTTGAAACACCTTTAAACATTTGCGCAATGTTCGTAAAAGAACAGCCGATCGCCTGCATTTCCTATAAGGAATCAGCCCGAAGGCACTGCTTTTTTCTGTAATGAAAATGTAATATTCGCATTCGCAAAAACAACAACAATCAGGAGCTTCTCCATGTTTGGGTTTTTCCGCCCTGCCAGGCATCAGGCACCCCTTCCCGAAGAAAAGGTCGACAGTACCTATCGCCGTCTGCGCTGGCAGATCTTCGCAGGCATCTTTATCGGTTACGCGGGTTACTACCTGCTGCGCAAGAATTTCTCGCTGGCGATGCCGTATCTGATCGACGAAGGCTATACGCGTGGCCAGCTGGGCGTGGCGATGTCTGCCATTGCGATTGCCTACGGCTTGTCGAAATTCCTCATGGGCATCGTTTCGGATCGCTCCAACCCGCGTTACTTCCTGCCGTTCGGCCTGCTGGTCTCTGCGGGGATCATGTTCATCTTCGGCTTCGCGCCGTGGGCGACGTCCAGTGTCACGATCATGTTCGTGCTGCTGTTCATCAATGGCTGGGCACAGGGCATGGGCTGGCCGCCGAGCGGGCGGACGATGGTCCACTGGTGGTCGCAGAAAGAGCGCGGCGGTGTGGTGTCGGTGTGGAACGTGGCGCACAACGTCGGCGGCGGTTTGATCGGCCCACTGTTCCTGCTCGGCATGGGCTGGACCAACGACTGGCATGCGGCGTTTTACGTGCCGGCGGCGGTTGCATTGCTGGTCGCGGTGTTCGCCTTCGCGACCATGCGTGACACACCGCAATCGGTCGGCCTGCCGCCTATCGAGCACTACAAGAACGATTATCCGGAAGGCTACGATGCCAGCCACGAAGAAGAATTCAGCGCCAGGGAAATCTTCATCAAGTACGTGCTGCGCAACAAATTCCTGTGGTACATCGCCATGGCCAACGTGTTCGTTTACCTGCTGCGCTACGGCGTGCTGGACTGGGCACCGACCTATCTGAAAGAAGCCAAGCACTTCACGGTCGACAAGACCTCATGGGCCTATTTCCTCTACGAGTGGGCGGGCATTCCGGGCACGCTGCTGTGCGGCTGGATGTCGGACAAGATCTTCAAGGGCAATCGCGGCCTGACCGGCATGGTGTTCATGCTTCTGGTGACCATCGCCACGCTGGTGTACTGGCTGAACCCTGAAGGCAATCCGACCGTCGACATGATCGCCCTGGTGTCCATCGGCTTCCTGATCTACGGCCCGGTGATGCTGATCGGCCTGCAGGCGCTGGAACTGGCGCCGAAGAAGGCAGCAGGCACGGCGGCAGGTTTTACCGGGCTGTTCGGCTATCTGGGCGGGTCGGTCGCGGCCAGCGCGGCAATGGGCTACACGGTTGACCACTTCGGCTGGGATGGCGGCTTCGTGCTGTTGATCGGCGCGTGCATTCTGGCGATGGTGTTCCTTGCGCCGACGCTGCGGCACAAGCAGGTCGCCAGCACGTCCCGCGACATCAAAGGCTGATCAGGCAGTCTCTGACTTGCAGCGCTTGAGCCGCGCCTCCAGATTCAGGTCTGGCATGGCGTGGCTACGCAGGGCCTTGGCGGTCTGCTCCACGTACTCGCGGGTGGTTCCATAGCGTCCTCTGGCGCTGGCGAGCACCTGGCTCAGCACGCTGTCCGGCAGGTTGCCTGCGTAGCTGGGCAGATGCCGCTCGAGCACGAAGCCCAGCGCCTGCACCTTCCGGCCATCTTCAAGGCGGCAATTGAGCCAGTGCGGGCGATACGAGGGGTACGGCATCTCGCGCTCCCACAAGGCCAGCAGCGATTTTTCCAGGCATTCATCCGGCAGACGATAGGCAAAGCCGGTGCATGAACCGCCACGATCCAGACCAAATACCAGCCCCGGTACTTCAGGCGTGCCACGGTGTTCGTGCGACCAGAGGTAAAGCCCGCGGTGGTAACCGTGCACTCGGGCGCGCTGGCTCTCCACGGCGGTGCACTCGGGACGCCAGATCAGTGAGCCGTAAGCGAACAGCCAGACCGGGCCGCCCTTGTGACGACGCATGGTGGCGTTCATGGATGCGAGCAACTGCTCGCGGGTAAGCTGTGGGCCCATATCGATAACGGGCGGGTACGTCAGGCCAAGGCCGTCATGCACTGCAACGGCCAACTCGTTGATTGGGTTCTCCATTTGCCTCCCTGACAGTCTGACTGTCAGTTTTTACCGAGCCCCGCCGACTCGCTCGTGGTTGAGCGGCATCAGGGTGTCGTGGTTCGGTTGTTGCCACAGGCCAAGGGCCTGCCGTTACTAAAGTTTGCCTGGCGACGAACAGGCGTCGCCATCGGTTGTAATCAGTTAAAGCAATTTACACTCCACTCATGCAGCCGTCAGTCCGGCATTACGGACGCGGTGCGTAGGCGAATACGTCTGCGCGCATCTGATGGGCATCCATTCCGGCGTCGACCAGAGCGTCCAGCGTTCCGTAGATCATCGCTGGAGAGCCGCTGGCGTAGACGTGGACGGCCGACAGGTCCTTGATGTCCTCGCAAACCGCCTCGTGCAGCAGACCGCAACGCCCCTCCCAGCCGCACAGGTCGCTGACAACCTTGTGCAGGAACAGGTTCGGCAGTTTCGCCCACTCATCCCAATGGCTGACCTGGTAGAAATCTTCGGGACGACGCACGCCCCAGTAAAGGTGCACGGGATGACTGAAGCCTGTGGAGCGACAGTGTTCCAACAAACTGTTCATTTGCGCCATGCCCGTACCGGCCGCGATCAGCACCAGCGGCCCGTCCGGCAGCTCTGCAAGGTGGGTGTCGCCAAAGGGCAGCTCGACCCGTGCCATGCGGTTGCGTTGCAGCTGCTCGATCAGACTGCGCGCACTGTCTTCACGAGCCAGCACGTGCAGCTCCAGGTCGCGACCGCTGTGCGGCGCCGATGCGATGGAAAACGCCGACTTCTCGCCGTTCTCGCGCTCGATCATCAGGTACTGCCCGGCGTGATAACGCGGTGGCTTGCCAGCCGGCGCGCGCAGGCCGACCCGCCAGACATCACCACCCACCTCGACACATTCGCTCAACTGGCAGGCAAAGCTGCGCACCGGCAGTTCACCCTTGGCCAGCACGCCATCCCACAGCACCACACACTCAGTCAGCGGCTCGGCCACACAGGTGTGAATTTCGCCGTGATCGAGCGTCTGCCCCGACTGCATCACACGGCCCTCGACCAGCAGAGCCGAACAGACATGGCAGTTGCCATTGCGACAACTCTGCGGGCACTCGTAACCCAGACGCTGTGCAGCATCGAGTATCCGCTCGCCCGGCAGGGTTTCCAGCACCGCACCTGATGGCTGCAAGGTTACGCGCATCAATCTATTCCCAACTGAGTCCAGATTTCATCCACCCGGCGTATGGTGGCTTCGTCCTTGACGATCGCCCTGCCCCACTCGCGACTGGTCTCACCTGGCCATTTGTTCGTGGCATCCAACCCCATTTTCGATCCCAGGCCGGACACCGGCGAGGCGAAATCGAGGTAATCGATGGGCGTGTTGTCGATCATGACCGTGTCGCGCTTGGGGTCCATGCGCGTGGTGATGGCCCAGATCACGTCATTCCAGTCCCGTGCATTGATATCGTCGTCGGTGACGATCACGAACTTGGTGTACATGAACTGGCGCAAGAACGACCAGACGCCCAGCATCACGCGCTTGGCATGGCCGGGATACTGCTTCTTGATGGTCACCACCGCCATGCGGTACGAGCAACCCTCGGGCGGCAGGTAGAAATCGACGATTTCCGGGAACTGCTTTTGCAGAATCGGCACGAACACTTCGTTCAGCGCGACGCCCAGAATCGCCGGCTCATCAGGCGGACGACCGGTGTAGGTGCTGTGGTAAATCGGCTTGATGCGGTGCGTGATGCGCTCGACGGTCAGCACCGGAAAGCTGTCGACTTCGTTGTAATAGCCGGTGTGGTCGCCGTAAGGCCCCTCGTCGGCCATCTCGCCCGGATGAATCACCCCTTCGAGCACGATCTCGGCGCTGGCCGGGACTTGCAGATTGCTGCCACGGCACTTGATCAGCTCGGTGCGCGAGCCACGCAGCAGCCCGGCAAAGGCATATTCGGACAAGCTGTCCGGTACCGGCGTCACGGCCCCGAGAATGGTCGCCGGGTCCGCGCCCAGTGCGACGGCGACCGGATAAGGCTCGCCAGGATGCTTGACGCACCAGTCGCGGAAGTCCAGCGCACCACCGCGATGGCTGAGCCAGCGCATGATGATCTTGTTGCGACCGATGACCTGCTGGCGATAGATGCCGAGGTTCTGGCGCTCCTTGTTCGGACCTTTGGTGACGGTCAGGCCCCAGGTGATCAGCGGCGCGACATCACCCGGCCAGCAGGTCTGCACGGGCAGCATGCCGAGGTCGACGTCATCGCCTTCGATGACGACCTCCTGGCACGGTGCATCCTTGACGACCTTTGGTGCCATGGCGATGACCTTGCGGAAGATCGGCAGCTTGGACCAGGCGTCCTTCAAACCCTTGGGTGGCTCAGGCTCTTTGAGAAACGCCAGCAGCTTGCCGATTTCACGCAGCTCACTGACCGCTTCGGCGCCCATGCCCATGGCTACGCGCTCCGGCGTGCCGAACAGGTTGCCCAGCACCGGGATATCAAAACCAACCGGTTTTTCGAACAGCAGGGCCGGGCCCTTGGCACGCAAGGTACGGTCACAGATTTCAGTCATTTCCAGCACAGGCGAGATCGGCATCTGGATGCGTTTCAACTCTCCGCGCTGCTCAAGCTGCTGCACGAAATCCCTAAGATCTTTGAATTTCATTAACCCGGCCATTTTATCCAATAGACGCACATCGTACCTGCTCCAGCCCTTCAAGGCAGCTAATCGGCGGCATGCAGGCAAAAAAAATGGTGCCCCGAAGGGCACCATTTTTTGTTTCAGCCTGCCCGTTACTTGCGTTTCATGGACAGGAAGAACTCGTCGTTGGTCTTGGTCTGCTTGAGCTTGTCGATCAGGAACTCGATAGCCGCGACTTCGTCCATCGGGTGCAGCAGCTTGCGCAGAATCCACATGCGCTGCAGCTCGTCATCAGCGGTCAACAGCTCTTCACGGCGTGTGCCGGAGCGGTTGATGTTGATGGCCGGGAACACGCGCTTCTCTGCGATCTTACGATCCAGAGGCAGCTCCATGTTGCCAGTACCCTTGAACTCTTCGTAGATCACTTCATCCATCTTCGAACCGGTTTCAACCAGTGCGGTGGCGATGATGGTCAACGAGCCGCCTTCTTCGATGTTACGCGCAGCACCGAAGAAACGCTTTGGCTTCTCGAGTGCATGAGCGTCGACACCACCGGTCAATACCTTGCCGGAGCTCGGGATGACGGTGTTGTAGGCACGAGCCAGACGGGTGATGGAGTCGAGCAGGATAACGACGTCTTTCTTGTGCTCGACCAGGCGCTTGGCCTTCTCGATCACCATTTCGGCAACCTGTACGTGACGGGTTGGCGGTTCGTCGAATGTCGAGGCAACCACTTCGCCGCGCACGGTGCGCTGCATCTCGGTCACTTCTTCCGGGCGCTCGTCGATCAGCAGAACGATCAGATGCACTTCCGGGTTGTTACGCGTGATGTTCGACGCGATGTTCTGCAGCATGATGGTCTTGCCCGCCTTCGGCGGAGCAACGATCAGACCACGCTGGCCTTTACCGATCGGTGCGCACAGATCGATCACACGACCGGTCAGGTCTTCGGTGGAGCCGTTACCGGCTTCCATCTTCATGCGGATCGTCGGGAACAACGGCGTCAGGTTTTCGAACAGAATCTTGTTCTTGGCGTTTTCCGGACGGTCGTAGTTGATCGTGTCGACCTTGAGCAGAGCGAAATAACGCTCGCCTTCCTTGGGTGGACGGATCTTGCCAACGATGGTGTCGCCGGTACGCAGGTTGAAGCGGCGGATCTGGCTGGGGGAGACATAGATGTCATCCGGGCCGGCCAGGTAGGAAGCGTCTGCAGAGCGCAGGAAACCGAAGCCGTCCTGGAGAATCTCCAGCACGCCATCACCGGATATTTCCTCGCCACTTTTGGCGTGCCGTTTGAGCAGGGAGAAAATGACGTCCTGCTTGCGCGAACGGGCCATATTCTCAATGCCAGCCTGTTCGGCCATTTCGAGCAATTCGGTAATCGGCTTTTGCTTGAGTTCAGTCAGGTTCATATGGGGAATGACGTAATCATGTATGGAGGGGGAAATTAAGCTTTTGGCTTAATGAGGCCGCGCCGCAGAGAAGGCGACAGGATCGCGTACTAAATCGAAAGGAGAGCGTCGGCGACGGCTAGCAGGGGGCAACGGAGAAGCCGTTGCGGGGCCGAATGTACCACCTGATTTTCCAGGCGTCTAGTACGACACCCGAAAAAAACCCCGCGATTTGCGGGGCTTTGAAACGCCTCAGATGTTGGCGTCGAGGAACGCAGCCAGCTGCGACTTCGACAGGGCGCCGACTTTGGTCGCTTCAACATTGCCGTTCTTGAACAGCATCAGCGTAGGGATACCGCGAACACCATGCTTGGCAGGAGTGTCCTGGTTTTCATCGATGTTCAACTTGGCAACAGTCAGCTTGCCTTCGTAGGTGCTGGCGATTTCGTCCAGAACCGGGGCAATCATTTTGCAAGGGCCACACCATTCAGCCCAATAGTCAACAAGCACAGGACCCTGAGCCTTGAGTACTTCGGCTTCAAAGGTGGCGTCGGTGACGTGTTTGATAAGGTCGCTACTCATGGAAGTCTCCGAGTTCATAGGCTAAAAACGACGCTCATCATAGCGGGCCTCAGGTGATTCAGGAAGCGAAGGTTCATTGAGTCTGACTATGATGAGCCATGACTGCAGTTATGGCCGGCGTTCAGTTGGCGGGCGAAACGAACACGATACCGGTGCGCAGTGCCGCGCCACGAATATGGTCCTGCATGGCCTTTTGCGCAGGCCCTGACGCATGTCGGGCCAGCGCGCGAAGGATCTTGCGGTGCTCCTGCCAGGTTTCCATGACCCTGGCCGCCCGGATGAACGGCATCTTCTGGCTTTCCAGAAAGATGTCGGCCCCGGCAGTCACGATCCCGAGCATCGCCTGATTGCCGCTGGCGACCAGAATGTGCCGATGAAACTCGAAGTCGAGCCGCGCCGCAGCCTCGAAGTCACCGGCACGCAACTCCAGGCGCATGGCTTCGACGTTGTCCTCCAGCACATCCCGCTCGTCGGCGGTCAGGGTCACCGCTGCCATTCCCGCAGCAAAACCTTCCAGTGCATAGCGCAACTGAAAGGTGTCGGCCGGGGAAACCTGAGCTTCATAAGGCCAGGAAAAACCACCTGTGCGCTGTTCTGGTTCAGAAATCGACTGCACGAAGACGCCTTTGCCGGGCTGGACACTGACCACTCCGAGTGCGCTGAGCGATGACAAGGCTTCACGCAGGGACGCCCGACTGACCCCCAGCAAAACCGCCAGATCGCGTTGCGACGGCAGGCTCTCGCCGGGCTTGTACCCTTGCTCGGCGATCAATTTGCGAATGGCCCGGAGGGCTGATTCGGGTACTGCGAGTGAAGTGTGCGGCATCACTGTTCAGGCCAGTCAGTCCAGTAAAAATCCCTTTTATCGCCATCTCGAACATTCGGCAAGCGACGCCCAGCACTGGGGCAGCAAGGCTTTAAAGCGCGCCAAAGCAGGGCGAGGCCTCCTCCAACTGGTCAGACCAGTAAGACCATAAATGCGCTGCAAACCTTGATTCATGGCAGGTAATGACCGAATGGCATGCGCTGTGCACTGGAGACAGGCCAACACCTTTCGTTTCGCCCGGAGACTTCATATGACCAAGCGTTACAGCGCCCTGCTTACTGCACTGTTTGCCAGTCTGATGCTGAGCCAGACACCCGCCCACGCCAACGGCCTGGACGACGTTGTAGCGCGCGGCACCCTCAAGGTGGCCGTTCCGCAGGACTTCCCGCCATTCGGCTCGGTCGGCCCCGACATGAAACCGCGCGGCCTGGACATCGACACCGCACAACTGCTGGCCGACAAGCTGAAGGTCAAGCTGGAACTGACCCCGGTCAACAGCACCAACCGCATTCCGTTCCTGACCACCGGCAAGGTCGACCTGGTGATCTCCAGCCTGGGCAAGAACCCGGACCGCGAAAAAGTCATCGACTTCTCACGCGCCTACGCACCGTTCTACCTGGCGGTATTCGGTCCACCTGATTCGCCGGTCAAGGACATCGCTGACCTGAAAGGCAAGACCATCAGCGTCACCCGTGGTGCTATCGAAGACATCGAGCTGTCGAAAGTGGCTCCGGAAGGCGCGGTCATCAAGCGCTTCGAAGACAACAACTCCACCATCGCAGCCTATCTGGCCGGTCAGACCGACCTGATTGCCAGCGGCAACGTGGTGATGGTCGCGATCAGCGAGCGCAATCCCAAGCGCATCCCGGCACTGAAAGTGAAACTCAAGGACTCGCCCGTGTATGTCGGCGTGAACAAGGGTCAGCCGGAACTGTTGGGCAGGGTCGATGAGATTCTGAATGCCGCCAAGGCTGACGGCTCGCTGGAAAATGCTTCCCAGAAATGGCTGAAGCAACCGCTGCCTGCCGATCTCTGATCACTGCTTTCCGGTAACAGGATTCACCAATGGCTTATCACTTCGACTTTACACCGGTCCTGCAGAGCATCGATCTGCTGTTGCGCGGGGCTTTGTTCACGCTGGAACTGACGGCCATTGGCACCCTGCTGGGCGTCAGTCTCGGTATTGTCGGTGCCGTCGTGAGGGCCTGGAAGATTCAGCCTTTTGCGACGATCTTTGCCATCTATGTCGAGCTGATCCGCAACACACCGTTTCTGGTCCAGCTGTTCTTCATTTTCTTCGGTCTGCCGTCGCTGGGCGTGCAGATCACGGAATGGCAGGCAGCGGTGCTGGCGATGGTCATCAACCTGGGTGCCTACTCGACCGAAATCGTGCGGGCGGGTATCCAGGCGATTCCCAAGGGTCAGCTTGAAGCGTCGGCTGCGCTGGCAATGAACCGTTACGAAGCCTTTCGCCACGTAGTGCTGGTTCCGGCGCTGGGCAAGGTCTGGCCGGCACTGAGCAGCCAGATCATCATCGTCATGCTGGGCTCGTCGGTCTGCTCGCAGATTGCCACTGAAGAACTGAGCTTCTTTGCCAACTTCATTCAGTCACGCAACTTCCGCTCGTTCGAAACCTACATTGTGACCACGCTGATCTACCTGGCCATGGCGCTGCTGATCCGGCAACTGCTGGCCTGGATCGGGCGTCGCTACATCTCGAGGAACAGCTGATGGATTTCACCCTCTGGGACATCGTGCGCAATCTGCTGATCGGCCTGCAATGGACCGTGGCCTTGTCGCTGGTGGCCTTCATCGGCGGCGGGCTGATCGGCTTGCTGATCATGGGCATGCGCACCTCGGAGAAATCCGGCCCGCGCGTGACCGCGAAACTCTATATAGAACTGTTTCAGGGCACGCCGCTGTTGATGCAGTTGTTCCTGGTGTTCTTCGGCGTCGCCCTGATGGGCATGAACATTTCGCCCTGGGCTGCGGCGGCACTGGCCTTGACGCTGTTTACCAGCGCCTACCTTGCGGAAATCTGGCGTGGCTGTGTCGAATCGATTTCCAAGGGCCAGTGGGAAGCATCCGCGAGCCTGGCGCTGACCCCATTCGAGCAGATGCGTTACGTGATTCTGCCGCAGGCGTTGCGCATCGCGGTCGCGCCGACGGTCGGCTTTTCCGTGCAGGTGGTCAAAGGCACTGCAGTGACGTCGATCATCGGTTTCACCGAACTGACCAAGACCGGCAGCATGCTGGCCAACGCTACGTTCGAACCTTTCATGGTCTATGGCTTCGTTGCTCTGGGCTACTTCATCCTGTGCTACCCCTTGTCGCTGTGCGCGCGCCATCTGGAAAGGAGACTGCATGCCTCTGCTTAGAATTTCCGCCCTGCATAAATACTATGGCGATCATCACGTACTCAAAGGCATCGATCTGTCGGTCGAAGAAGGCCAGGTCGTGGCGATCATCGGTCGCAGCGGCTCGGGCAAAAGCACCCTGTTGCGCACGCTCAACGGTCTGGAGTCGATCAACGATGGTGTGATCGAGGTCGATGGCGAATACCTGGACGCCGCGCGCGCCGACCTGCGCACGCTGCGCCAGAAGGTCGGCATGGTGTTCCAGCAGTTCAACCTGTTCCCGCACCTGAGCGTGGGTGAGAACGTCATGCTTGCGCCGCAGGTCGTGCAGAAAGTACCGAAGGCCGAGGCCGCCAAACTGGCGAGGAAGATGCTCGAACGCGTCGGGCTGGGCGAGAAGTTCGACGCCTTCCCGGATCGCCTGTCCGGTGGTCAACAACAACGCGTAGCGATTGCCCGCGCGCTGGCGATGTCGCCCAAGGTATTGCTGTGCGACGAAATCACCTCGGCACTGGACCCGGAGCTGGTCAACGAAGTGCTCAGCGTGGTGCGCCAGTTGGCAGCCGATGGCATGACCCTGATCATGGTCACCCACGAAATGCGCTTCGCGCGTGAAGTGGGCGACAAGCTGGTGTTCATGCACCAGGGCAAGGTGCACGAAGTGGGCGATCCGAAAGAACTCTTCGCCAACCCGAAAACCCCGGAACTGGCGAACTTCATCGGCACAGTGGAGCACGCCTGAGGCTGGACCTGGAAGCAGAGCGTCCGGAACGGCATGCGCACGCGGAGCATCGATAGTGGTCTTGCGCGCACCTATCGTTCCTCACGCTCCGCGTGGGAATGCAGTTCGTGACGCTCTGCGTCACAGCTACATGCTGTGGGCTGGACAGAAATCTTCGTGGGAGTGAGCTTGCTCACGAAGACTTTGGTCCAAACACCATATCTCCGGGGGCTGCACCGGCCTCTTCGCGAGCAAGCTCGCTCCCACGAAGACTTGTGTGTAACGCTGAGCGCGGAGCATATTGCGGGCACTCATCGTTCCTCACGCTCCGCGTGGGAATGCAGTTCGTGACGCTCTGCGTCCCAGCTACATGCTGTATCGGGCTGGACAGAAATCTTGGTGGGAGTGAGCTTGCTCACGAAGACCTTGGTCCAAACGCCATATTTTCAGGGGCTGTACCGGCCTCTTCGCGAGCAAGCTCGCTCCCACGAAAACTTGTGTGTAACGCTGAGCGCGGAGCATGTTGCGGGCACTTATCGTTCCTCACGCTCCACGTGGGAATGCATTTCGTGACGCTCCGCGTCACAGCTACATGCTGTATCGGACTGGACAGAAATCTTGGTGGGAGTGAGCTTGCTCACGAAGGCGTTGGTCCAAACACCATATCTCCGGGGCTGCACCGACCTCTTCGCGAGCAAGCTCGCTCCCACGAAGACTGTGTATTACGCTGAGCGCGGAGCATGTTGCGGGCACTTATCGTTCCTCACGCTCCGCGTGGGAATGCATTTCGTGACGCTCCGCGTCACAGCTACATGCTGTATCGGGCTGGACAGAAATCTTGGTGGGAGTGAGCTTGCTCACGAAGACTTTGGTCCAAACGCCATATTTTCAGGGGCTGCACCGGCCTCTTCGCGAGCAAGCTCGCCCCCACGAAAACTTGTGTGTAACGCTGAGCGCGGAGCATGTTGCGGGCACTCATCGTTCCTCACGCTCCGCGTGGGAATGCATTTCGTGACGCTCCGCGTCACAGCTACATGCTGTATCGGGCTGGACAGAAATCTTGGTGGGAGTGAGCTTGCTCACGAAGACTTTGGTCCAAACGCCATATTTTCAGGGGCTGCACCGGCCTCTTCGCGAGCAAGCTCGCTCCCACGAAGACTTGTGTGTAACGCTGAGCGCGGAGCATGTTGCGGGCACTCATCGTTCCTCACGCTCCGCGTGGGAATGCATTTCGTGACGCTCCGCGTCACAGCTACATGCTGTATCGGGCTGGACAGAAATCTTGGTGGGAGTGAGCTTGCTCACGAAGACCTTGGTCCAAACGCCATATTTTCAGGGGCTGTACCGGCCTCTTCGCGAGCAAGCTCGCTCCCA
>NZ_LKGW01000105.1:0-103759 GCF_001467335.1 Pseudomonas sp. ICMP 10191 | reverse complement strand
CCCCCGGCAGCCGCGGCCGCGCCGGCCACCAGCCTGACGGTCGAGGCGGTGCAACCGCGTCGCGAAGACTGGCCGCAGGAGCGTGTGGCCAGCGGTGCGCTCGCACCGTGGCAGGAAGCCGTGATCAGTGCCGAGACCGGAAGCTTGCGTATCGCCAGCCTGAAAGCTGATATCGGCGATCAGGTGAAGAAGGGCCAGGTTTTGGCGACCCTGGCCGATGACAGCGTGCTGGCCGAGGAAAACAAGCAGAAGTCGGCGGCCGCCCAGGCCTCTGCGCAACTGCAGGAAGCCCGCTCCAATGCCAGACGGGCGGCCTCGGTAGGGCAGAGCGGCGCCCTGTCCGAGCAGAAACTGGAAGAGTACCGGGTCAAGGTGCAGACCGCCGAAGCTGACCTGGCCTCGGCGAATGCCGATCTGCGCAGCATCCGGATCAAACTCACGCAGACGCGCATCGTCGCAGTGGATGACGGAATCATTTCCGGGCGCAAGGCCTTGCTTGGCGATGTGGTGTCGGCGGGCAGCGAAATGTTCAGAATGATCCGGGAGGGCCGCATCGAGTGGCAGGCGGAACTGGATGCCCAGCAACTGCCAGGCGTCAAGGCCGGGCAGCTCGCCCGTGTGAAGCTGCCCGGCGGTAATGAGGTCGAAGGGCACGTGCGGCTGGTCTCGCCAGTGCTTGACGGCAAGACCAGCAGGGCGCTGGTCTACGTATCCCTGCCGACAGGGTCGATGGCCCGCTCCGGCATGTACGCCAGCGGTCGCATCGAACTGCCGTCCAGCCCGGCGCTGACGGTTCCGGACACCAGCGTGATCCTGCGCGACGGGCGCTCCTATGTGTTTGTACTGGGCAAGGACATGCGCGTCAGCCAGCAAGTGGTAGAGATCGGACGACGTCGTGGGTCGGCGCTGGAAATCCTCGGCGGCCTGGCAGAGCAGGCACAGATCGTCCGCAGCGGTGGGGCCTTTCTCAATGACGGGGCCAGCGTGACGCTGGTCAACGCCGAGGCCCGCGCGCAATGAATATCTCCGCGTTGTCGATTCGTTACCCGGTTCCGGCGGTCATGCTGTTTTTATTGCTGACCCTGTTTGGTTTCCTCGGATTCGAGCGTCTCGGCATCCAGGACTTTCCCGACACCGATCTGCCTGCTGTGGTCATCAGTGCCTCGCTGGAAGGGGCCGCCCCCGAGCAACTGGAAACCGAAGTCGCGCGCAAGCTCGAAGACAAGCTGACCTCGCTGCGCCTGCTCAAGCATGTCACCACGCAAATTACCGAAGGCAGTGTCCTCATCAATGTGATCTTCGACATCGACAAGGATGGCAACGAAGCCCTCAACGAAGTGCGCAATGCGGTGGACAGCGCTGCGGCTGAATTGCCAGCCAACCTCGACACGCCATCGGTAACCCGCCTGACCACCAACACTACGGCGTTGCTGACCTATGTGGTCGATGCGCCACGCATGGACGAAGAAGCGTTGTCATGGTTTGTCGACAACGAGCTGAGTAAACAGCTGCTGACCGTGCGTGGGGTCGCGAAGATCAGCCGGGTGGGCGGCGTGGACCGCGAAGTCCAGGTTGACCTTGATCCGGCGCTGATGGCCGGTCTGGGTCTGAGTGTGACGGATATTGCAGATCGTTTGCGGGCGATGCAAAAAGACAATTCCGGAGGGCAGGGCGATCTGGGCAGCGGTCAACAGGCGCTGCGTGTCCTCGGCGGTATTGACGACCCCGCAGCGCTGGGCGCTATCCGCATTCCCGTCAGCGATGGACGGATGCTCGCTGTGCAGCAGTTGGCCACCGTGCGCGATACCCATGCCGAGCGTACTACGCTGGCGTATCGCGATGGCAAACCGGTGATTGGCTTTCAGGTCATCCGCTCCCTGGGCTTTTCCGACGTCGGCGTGACCAGGGATTTGCGCCAGGCAGTCAGTGAGTTCGCCAGGCTGCACCCTGATGTGCGTATTGAAGAGGCGAGTAATGCCGTCGAGCCGGTGATGGAAAACTATCGTGGCTCCATGGCGCTGCTCTACGAAGGGATGTTACTGGCTGTGCTGGTGGTCTGGTGGTTCCTGCGTGACTGGCGGGCGACCGTTATCGTGGCCACGGCGCTGCCCTTGTCGATCATCCCGACCTTCGGCGTGATGTATTTTGCCGGTTTTAGCCTCAATACCGTATCGCTGCTGGCGCTGGCGCTGGTGATCGGCATTCTGGTCGACGATGCCATCGTTGAGGTCGAAAACATTGCGCGACACCTGCGCATGGGCAAAACCCCACGGCAGGCGGCAATCGAAGCGTCCGACGAGATCGGCCTTGCGGTATTGGCAACCACCGTGACCCTGGTTGCGGTATTCCTGCCGACCGCTTTCATGGGCGGGATTTCCGGCAAACTGTTTCGCCAGTTCGGTGTGACCGCCAGCGCTGCGTTGATGTTTTCGTTACTGGTCGCCCGTCTTCTGACGCCGATGATGGCTGCGCACTTTCTCAAGGCGCGATCGCATGGCGAACACGACGGCGGTTTGATGAGGCGTTACCTGGGCTGGATTCATACCAGCCTGAGCCGCCGCAAGACCACCATGTCCATTGTGGGCGCTCTATTCATCGGCTCGCTGGCGCTTATACCCTTGCTGCCGACCAGCTTTCTGCCTGCACAGGATATTGCCAGCAGCATCGTCAGCCTGGAATTGCCGCCCGGCAGCAGTCTGGCGCAGACCGGCGAGATTACCTTGCAGGCTGAGAAGCGTTTGCGTGCGATCCCTGAAGTGGCCCACGTGTTCATCGCAGCGGGCAGCGGCGATGCCGGCAGTGCAGGTAATCGCAACGCGATACTGACCGTCGATCTGCTGCCGCGAGACCAGCGCGCCCTGAGACAATCCCAGGTGGAAGCGAGCATGCGTGAAAGTCTGCGCAGTTTGCCTGGTGTGCGGGTGACGGTCGGTGGTGACGCCAGCGGCGAACGGCTGGACATCGTCCTCGCTAGCGATGATGGCGATTTACTGGAGCGTACAGCCGCCGCGCTTGAACCGCAGTTGCGCCAGATAAAGGGCATCGGCAACGTCACCTCAAGTGCTGCGGTGCAACGACCGGAAATCCAGATGCGCCCGGATGTTGTCCGCGCGGCAGAGCAGGGTGTCAGCAGTCAAGACATCGCCGACACCCTGCGCATGGCCACCTATGGTGAATACAGTTCGTCTCTGGGCAAGATCAATCTGTCCCAGCGCCAGGTCAATGTACGGGTGCGCATGCAGCCGCAAGTACGTACCGACCTGCAGAGCCTCGCTCAGTTACGGGTCACGGGGCGTGATGGCCAGATCGCACTGGCGTCGCTGGGAGAGCTCAGCATGGGCAGCGGCCCCGCGCAGATTGATCGTATCGATCGCTTACGCAATATCACCCTGTCCATCGAACTCAATGGCAGCAATCTGGGCGAAGTGATGGAACAGGCCAGGCAAACGCCGGTCATGCAGAACCTGCCAGCGCAAGTAAAACTGGTGGAGCAGGGCGAGTTGCAGTTGATGAGCGAGTTGTTTGGCAACTTCAGTCTGGCGATGGCCGTTGGCGTATTCTGTATCTACGCGGTGCTGGTGTTGCTGTTCCATGACTTCATGCAGCCGCTGACCATCCTGTCGGCGCTCCCGCTATCGCTTGGTGGCGCACTGTTGGCACTGTTGATCGGCGGGATGAGTTTTTCCATGGCGTCAGTCATCGGTCTGCTGATGCTGATGGGGATCGTCACCAAGAACTCGATCCTGCTGGTGGAGTACGCAATCATGGCTCGCCGTGCGCCGACCGTAAGCCGCTACGAAGCGTTGATCGACGCCTGCCACAAACGCGCCCGGCCAATTCTCATGACCACCATTGCAATGGGCGCGGGCATGCTGCCGACCGCACTGGGATGGGGCGGCGAATCCGGTTTCCGTCAACCGATGGCGGTGGTCGTTATCGGCGGACTGTTGGCCTCGACCGTACTAAGCCTGTTGGTAGTGCCCGTTATCTTTACTTATATCGATGATGGCCATGAGACACTTATAAAGTGGTTTCGCAGGCCTGGGTAAACAGTGTAATGCTGCCTCGGGGCTGGCTCCCTGACCGGAATAAGCACCAGAGAATACTTCGCATTCCGACATACTTCCTCCCTGGGTTCCAGTGAGCGCACCCAGCGCATCAGTACCCGTTTTCATGCAGTCCTCCCTTTTTATCCAGTAACACCCCCGTGGCTATTCATAAAATCCGCTTCATGCCGATAAAGACAGGGAGCGCGAAAAGTCAAAGTGTCGTGAACAGCACTTTCCACCTCTCGCGGCCCGTAAAACTAACGGTCTTGGGCCAGATATCTACTAGGCTACGGCACGGTTAGTTTGTTGTTGGAAGCAGGTTCTGCCCTGGCACAGAGAGGGGATGGCTATTTCTGTAGTCCAACGAACCGCTTACAACAAAAGTACAAAACCACGCGTAACTACTTGCCTCTAGTGCAGTAGGGCTCTCGGACAGAAGTGACCCCTTACTTAACGATGATGGATAATCAATGAACCTGATAAATCGCACCAGTTTCGCTAAAAAACTCATGGCCGCGTTCATCGTTTGCGCCATGATCACCTTGGCTGT
Organism: Pseudomonas sp. ICMP 10191; assembly: GCF_001467335.1. NCBI lineage: Bacteria > Pseudomonadati > Pseudomonadota > Gammaproteobacteria > Pseudomonadales > Pseudomonadaceae > Pseudomonas > Pseudomonas sp. ICMP 10191. Next base: position 99,160 of record NZ_LKGW01000105.1, on the reverse strand, counting down.
GGGTGGTTTGGGCATGCTCGGTATCAACCGGCTTTCCGATGCCCTTGAGCTGACGTTCTCGAATAATCTGGTTTCAGTGGCCAACACCAACGAGACGATGACCGCCCTGACCACTCATAACCGCGGGCTTTACCGTTTGCTCGATGCCAAGGACAAGGCCACGGCGGAGAAAATGCGCCAAAGTATCAATGCCGAGCTGGAGCGTGCGCAGAAAGTCTATGCCATCTACCGCGCCACCCCATTGGAGGACGATGAACGCGCAGCGGGCGACCAGTACGACGCCTTGATGTCAGCCTACATCTCTGCTTCCCAGAACATCTTTGACCTGCAGCAGGCGGGCAAACTGGAAGACGCGCGCAATCGCCTCAACGCGCTGGCGGACGGGGAGTTCAACAAGGCTCGCGGCTACCTGCAGATCATGATCGACTCCAACAAGCGCCAGATCAAAGAAGGTGCAGAGGCCGCTGACAGGCTGCAAAGCAACTCGGTATTCATGTTGACGGCGGGTATCGTCATCGCGTTTGTGGTGGCGATCATGTTGGGTATTCTGATCACTCGCATGATTACAGGACCACTGAGAAGCGCTATCGAAGTTGCACAACGTATTGCATCGGGCGACTTGACCCAGAGCGTTTCCAGCACCCGAGGCGATGAAGCGGGGCACCTGCTCAATGCGATCGGCACGATGCAGGGCAACTTGAAACGCACGATTCAGGAGATTTCCAGCGCGTCCGATCAGCTTGCCTCCGCAGCCGAAGAGCTTGGCGCGGTCACCGAAGAAAGCACACGCGGCCTTACTCGACAAAATGACGAGATTCAACAGGCTGCAACGGCGGTAAACGAAATGACGGCTGCTGTTGAAGAGGTAGCCCGCAATGCAGTGTCTACCTCGGAGGAGTCCAAAGCACTGGCAACCGACGCCGCGAACGGTCGTGGCCAGGTTGATAACACCGTCAAGGGCATCGGCACGATGGTCAGGGAGATTACCGAGTCGACGGGGTCAGTGACCACGCTTGCCGGCCACGTCCGGGATATCAGCAAAGTGCTTGAGGTCATCCGCAGCATTGCGGAACAGACCAACCTGCTTGCGCTGAACGCCGCCATCGAGGCTGCACGCGCCGGTGAACAAGGCAGAGGGTTTGCTGTGGTAGCCGACGAAGTGCGCGCTCTGGCGCACCGCACCCAGGCTTCAACGGTGGAAATCGAAGGCATGATCGGTACCGTGCAGTCCGGTGCCGACGGTGCGGTCGCTGCAATGAGCAAAAGCCTGGCGACGGCCACTAACACCCAGGAACTCGCTCAGCGTGCCGGCAGCGCCCTGGAAAAAATCACCAGCGGCGTAGGCACCATCAACGAGCGCAACATGGTGATTGCCTCGGCGTCCGAAGAACAGGCCCAGGTCGCACGCGAAGTGGATCGCAACCTGGTCAACATTCAGGAGCTGAGCGCACAGTCTGCAGCGGGCGCTAATCAGACGAGTGCATCCAGTCAGGAACTGTCACGGCTGGCGATTTCGTTCAACACGATGGTTGCGCAGTTCAAGCTTTAACGGGCTTGTGCAGGTGTATTTCCGGTCTGATCGTCTGGACCGCTTTGACCGGGAATACACACTGCTTTCTCTTGTTCTTTTCTTGTTGACGGTCGACCTTGCCAGTTTGCGGTGGGCAAAGCGCTTGAAACAGTTTGAATCCGGCTGGGACGCTGAAATAAACAGCGATCAGATATGAAATATCTTGAAACATTCGTGTCACATGAAGAGTCAATGGAATAACCCTCTTCAAGGCTTTCCGATGAAAACGCCTCGCCCGAACACACGTTTCAAATCCCTCATCAATCTGCGCAATCTAAAAATGGCGCGGTCTGCGCACGCGTTCGTTCGAGGCAATACCGCCCAGTTCTATGAGTGGCTTCACAGCCAGTCGGGTAGGCGTCTGCCCAGCGGTCCGCCGGTCTGGATCTGTGGCGATTGTCACGCCGGCAATCTGGGGCCCACAGGGGATTCGAGAGGGCGCATCGACATGCATATCCGCGATCTCGATCAGGCCGTCATCGGTAATCCTGCCCATGACCTGGTGAGGCTGGGGTTGTCGTTGGCGACGGCTGCTCGTGGCTCGGACTTGCCCGGCGTTACCACGGCAAGAATGCTGGAAGAGATGATGCAGGGCTACGAAGAAGCTTTTTTGGGCGACGACGATGAAGAGCCTGATCGCCCTGCGCAAGTGAAAGCCGGAATGCGTAGCGCGGTACAACGCACGTGGAAGCACCTTGCCAAGGAGCGCTTCGAAGGTACGCAGCCGACCATTCCGTTGGGTAAGCATTTCTGGCAACTGTCACGCGCGGAACGCGATGCAATCAAGGAGCTTTGTGAAACGCCGGAGATTCATGCGCTGGTGACATCGCTCAAAGGCAGGTCGCAGGATGACCGTGTGCGCTTACTCGACTCCGCCTATTGGGTAAAAGGATGCAGCTCGCTGGGGCTGCTTCGCTATGCGGTGCTGATGGGTGTTGGCGATGAAGAGGATGAAGAGTTCTGCCTGCTCGACGTCAAGGAAGCCGTCGCAGCGGCGGCCCCCCGTACGGCAAGGGCTCGCATGCCCAGAGACAATGGCAAACGGGTAGTGGAGGGCGCCCGGAATCTTTCGCCCGGCCTGGGCAGCCGAATGGTTGCCGTGCGAATGCTGGATCATTCGTTCTTCATACGTGAGCTGCTTCCTCAGGACATGAAGCTGGAACTGGATGAGCTCACCGAGCAAGAGGCCATGCAGGCCGCAGCGTATCTCGCAAAAGTGGTTGGTAACGCCCACGCCAGACAGATGGATCTGGCCACACGTGCGGCGTGGATCAGAGATCTGCAAAGCAATCGCTCCGAGACCCTGGACGCTCCCTCCTGGCTATGGTCAAGCGTCGTTCAACTGGTCGGCAGTCACGAGCAAGGCTACCTTGAGCACTGTCGGCGCTACGCGCTGTAGCGCCTTGTGAATTGAGCGGAACAGATTAACTGCCGATGCTGGCCGTCCTTGGCTTACATGAATCAGTTAATCAATATTCTGCTCAAACTCGCCGGGGAAGCATAAGGAAGTCAGCGCCAGGCACTTATCGGTTGTGGCGCAGAATGGAGAAGTTCAACGCCGCTGCCACCGAGAGCCAGACCAGGTAGGGAAACAAAATCAGCCCGGTGATGATGTCCAGTTGCAAGGCCATCACGATCATCGCGGCAACCACGACCCACAGCAGAACCAGAATCACCATCGCAGCAACCAGACGGTTCGCGCCAAAAAACACCGGCGTCCACAACGTGTTAAGCGCTATTTGAGCGGCCCACAAGGCCAGTACGATCTCGCTGCCGGGGATCAGCGTCAAGCGATAGCCCGCCCAGGCGAGAAGCAGATAAATCGTCGTCCACGCCACCGGAAACGCCCAGTCAGGCGGGGTAAAGCTCGGTTTCTTAAGAGATTCGTACCATGCTCCTGGCTTGAAGATGATGCCGGTTGCTCCGGCGGCGCAGCAGGCTAAAAGGAAAATGAAGAAGGTCATGGGTTGTCCTGGGTCGAGGGCTTATGAGGCTGATCGGTGGTAGCGATACCCAGGTTGGACGCCTTTGTGTTGAAAAGGTCCGTTTTTTTGATGTGAGGGTCAGAGCGAAGAAGAGAGGCGTGCCCTCTGCTTGACGCCTTGGAAAGCGCTGTTGCCGAATTGTAAAGCCTACCTCGGCGCCTCGATAAAGTCTGCCGAAGCGTGCCGCTTAAACGGTGGTTTCTACCAGGTAGCCCCGCGTTTAAGCGCTTATTGACGGCCTTATGGTGGTGTAATAAACCCTTGATGGCCAGATGCCCGTCAGACAACGGTGGTCTGCGCTTTATCGGAGGACTGGCTGGACGGGTCGGGCTTTAGCAACAGGTCACTCTTCTGAACTCACGTGGATAACCAGAACATGCCAGCACCTTTAACTCCCGTGCATACCTCTGCAGATCTGCCGGCGGAGGCCGATGTGGTTGTGATCGGCGGCGGTATCATCGGCGCGTTTACCGCCTATTACCTTGCCAAGCGCGGCATGAAGGTCGCGCTTGTTGAAAAGGGCCGCATAGGCGCCGAGCAGTCAAGCCGTAACTGGGGATGGTGCCGTCAGCAGAATCGCGATGCGCGTGAATTACCGATGGCCACCAAAAGCCTGGAACTGTGGGAGCAATTCGCCGAGCAATCCGGTGAACAGACCGGCTTTACGCGCTGCGGCTTGCTCTACCTGAGCAACAACGACCAGGAGCTGGAAGGGTGGGCGCGCTGGGGCGAGTTTGCGCGCACTGTCAACGTGCAGACCCAGATGCTCACCGCCGAGCAGGCTGCCGAACGGGGCAGGGCGACTGGCAAGCTATGGAAAGGTGGGGTGTTTGCGCCCACCGATGGCATTGCCGACCCTTCCCGCGCAGCCCCCGCAGTCGCGCGCGCGATCATGGCACTGGGCAGTAGCGTGCATCAGGACTGCGCCGTGCGGGGCGTCGAGACCGAAGGCGGTCGCTTGTCGGCAGTCGTCACCGAAAAAGGCACCATCCGCACCCGGCTCGCGGTGCTTGCCGCAGGCGCTTGGGCATCTTCGTTCTGCCGCCAGTATGGTATTCGCTTCCCGCAAGCGACGATTCGTCAGACCGTGCTTTCGGTCACCGCCCCGAGCCAGGAAATTCCCAGTGCGCTGCATACCACCGGCGCGTCCATGACCCGCCGCTTTGATGGCAGTTACACGCTGGCGATCAGTGGCCGGGGTCGAGTCGATATCACGCCGCAGTTGCTGAGGTTCTCTACGCAATTCCTGCCAATGTTTCAGCGTCGCTGGCGCAACCTTGCACCTGGGGGGCTGGAAGGCTGGCAGGCTGGCCACGAAAGCTTGAAGCGCTGGCGCCTGGACCAGCCCACGCCGATGGAGAGAATGCGCATTCTCGATCCAAGCGCTGACGCCTCCGCAGTTGCGCTGACTTACAAGCGCGCGGTGGAATTGGTGCCGGCACTGCAGGGTACGTCGATCAAGGCGTCCTGGGCCGGTTACGTGGACAGTACGCCGGACGGCGTTCCCGGTATCGGCGAAATGTCCAGCCTGCCGGGGCTGGTGATCGCGGCCGGCTTCAGCGGGCATGGCTTTGGTATTGGCCCCGGCGCGGGTCATCTTATTGCCGATATTGTCAGCGGTGTGAGCCCCATTGTAGACCCGCGTCCTTATCACCCTGACCGTTTTCAAACGTCCGCCTGGGGCAAGGTGGCGGACTTTTGAGCTGAAGCCGTTTTGTTGAAAACGTTTGGCACGGGTGAGCGGGTGGTCTATTTCGCCTTTTCAGTCTCAAGCATGAACTGCCCGAGCTCCTTGCTATAAAACTTTGCCATGCTCGTGGTGCCGTGACCACGGGTGTCGGCACTGGCGGGGATAAGTAATAGCCGTGCGTGCTTGAGTTCTTTCATCGACGCCTGCATCAGGCCTGTTTCCGGCGGGATGCGCTCATCGTCCGCTGAATTGATGGCCAGCACCGGAGCTTGAATTTTTTTCAGACCGGGGGCTGCGTTGAAGTCGGCGGAAGATTGCCATTGGTAGATGAAGTCATTGGCATCGGCGGTTTGTGCAGCGCTGAGGCGTTCATCCACCAGCTTATCGGCCTGAGCGCGGGTCGGGGCAGCCGCCTGATACGCCAGAGTACCGCCGCTGGTACCGATGCTGAACATCGCGTTGGCCAAGCGTAGGGACGGCGGTTGCGCGCTGTAGTTGCCGTTGTTCCAGGCCGGATCCTGCTTGATTGACTCGACCAGCAAGCGGCGCATCATCCAGTTGCGGGATGACATTTCGGTGGGTTGGGAAGCCATGGGCACCAGTGCGTCCATCATCTGCGGCCAGTTCTGGCCCCACATCCAGGTTTGCATGCCGCCCATGGAGTTACCGATGATCAGCCTCAGGTGCTTGATACCCAGACCTTCGGTGACCAACCGATACTGGGCTTGAACCATGTCGTTGTAGTTGTACGCCGGAAACCGAGTACGCAAGCCGTCCGATGGTTTGCTGGACTGGCCCACGCCGATGCCATCGGTGGAAATGATGTAGTACTTGCTGGCGTCCAGCGGTTGACCAGGGCCAAACAGCTCCCCGCCAAAATCCTTGCTCAGCATATCGCTGCCTGGCCGATAGGTGCCGTGCAGAAAGAGGATGGCGGGATTTTTGGGATTGCCAAGGGTGATGTAGTGCAGTTTGAGGTTGGCGAGTTTTTCACCGGTATGGAAGGTGAACTGCGGTGCAACCCAGTCGCCCTCGGTCGCAGCGGGTAACGGCGCGGCACTGACGGCAGAGCCGAGTAAGGCCATAGAAAACAACAGCCCGATCGTGGGACGTGAAATGAGTCTATGCATGGGTATGTCCTATTATTTTTGTTTTAGGAGGTCCTGCGCTTCAATGCTTGCAGGAGATTGATCAGTTGGCTAATCCTCAGAGCGAGGGCAGCATGGCGCAACGTCGCCGGATCTCAATACGGGGATCTTCGTTCCCGTCCTGCATTGTATTTTTGTCATGGCGCCATGGGTGTTGGAGAGATGATCTGCCAACGATCAGATAATGTTAAGTTAATTTTTATATAACATTATTTAACATAGCAATAGGCTGCGCGCTTTCGGAAGGCCTCAGCCGGGCAGGGGGCCGATGCAGGATCTCGTTCAATTTGCCCAACGGCTCACTGCTCTCGGCTCAATCACGATATGGGGTTACCCTGAAGACCGGGTAAAAAGGCGGGGATTTAAAACAGCTCAGGTCTTAGGTCATGCGGCCCAACTGCCATCAATATCTCGCTCAAGCATGGCTTTTGGGCCTACAGTCTTGAGTGTCGCTCACTGCAAGGAATACAAATGAACGCATTGCCTTCAAACTCTCTGCCAAAGCACGTCAGCCTGCTGGGTTATGGCGGTCTTTTGCCGTTTATTTCCTTGGCGCTGCTGATCCCGTTCTCTATCGACTATCGGCCGCTGTTTGCGATTGCCCTTGTCAACTATGGAGCTGTCATCCTGAGCTTCGTCGGCGCCTTGCACTGGGGCTTCGCCATGACCGCCCAAGACATGAAAGCCGAGCAGCGCAACGGCCGGTTCATCTGGAGTGTCATTCCTGCACTTATTGCCTGGATTGCCACGTTACTGCCAATGCCATTGGGTTGCTTGCTGCTGGTCATCGGCTTTGTTGTCCACTTTTGGCAGGACAGACTGCTCTTGCGGGTTATAAGCTTGCCCGGCTGGTACCTTCCTATGCGATTACGGCTTACCGCTGTGGTTAGCATCTGCCTGCTGCTTGCAGCGATGGTTGAGGCGCTTCATTTATGAAGCCTCTCACAATCAAATGTTGGCCGTGGAAGGTTCGCCGATGCAGCGTCAGCAAGCACAGAGGGAGGTCGAGGCATCGGGGTTCATGAAAGGGAGGTAAGGATTGGTGAAAGCGGCTACACATATACAGACATAGAAACACACATAATTTAACATAATATACATTATGCGTAACAAGATGTTACGCGATCTTGGCAGTGCCGAGCGCATTTCCGCAGGAAAAGGCTCCTGTCGACACATGCCAATTGATCTATCACGAAGCTAAAAACACTGAAGAGCGCGCTCGCTGAGCGAGCCCGGCGCTGTATCGAGTTGCTTTATCCGTGATGGCTACGCAGCGCTGTCGCGATACCTCGATGACTCGGTTGTACCCATTAACAACAATGGGGTCGAGAACCAGATCCAATCATGGGCTCCTGGACTCAAGAACTGGCTCTTCGCCGGGTCGTTCGTGCGGCTATGTGGACACTATCCTGCGATGTATTTAGGGTTACCTTTCCCACGGAACCCGACCGACGAGCGCTTTATGCCCAATACACTGAGTTTTCACCAGGTTGATGTATTCGCCAGTAAGCCCCTGGAAGGCAATGCCCTGGCAGTCGTAAGCGACGCTGATGATCTGACCACCGAACAAATGGCCGCGTTCGCACGTTGGACAAACCTTAGCGAGACGACATTTCTCATGCGTCCTACCCATCCTGATGCGGATTATCGTGTACGTATCTTTACTCCAATCCGTGAACTTCCTTTCGCTGGCCACCCTACTTTAGGCAGCTGTTACGTGTGGTTGGGGGATCATGGTTTTTCGCAAAGTAAAGAAGTCGTTCAGGAGTGTGATGCAGGTTTAGTTCACATCCGCCGCGACGGCCCTCGTTTGTCTTTCGCGGCACCACCGTTGCTACGTGGAGGCGCGGTTGAAGACGATGTTTTGCACAGCATCATCGATGGATTGGGTGTTGCACCTGACCGTATTATTGCGAGCCAATGGGCAGACAACGGCCCGGGTTGGGTTGTGGTAATGCTGCGCACGCGTGAAGAATTGTTGGCAATACATCCAGACTATGCAGCACTGAATGGGTTAAACGTAGGGGCCTTTGCGCCTTGGGTCGGGCGAGATGCAGAAGCTGATGTCGAAGTTCGAGCCTTCATTAGTAACAGGTCTGCAGAAGACCCTGTTACTGGCAGTCTTAATGCCAGCCTTGCCCAATGGCTAATACCCGCCGGGCTAATGCCAAAACGATATACCGTCAGCCAAGGTACGGCGTTGGGACGTCGCGGACGAATTCAGGTAGAACAGATCGGTGAAGGCATCTGGGTTGGTGGTGAGGTTCAAAAATGCATTACCGGCCAAGTCTATTTTTAGCAGATGATTAAAAATCAGGTTGAGTCAGCGAGCTTTTGATGACGATCTACCAATTAACGTGAGACTCATATTCGCCTGCAGAACAACCGCCCTCGCCCAACCTTAAAGTCCCTGAGATTAATAACTCAACTAAACAGTCATTTAGTTGAGTTATTAATCACCCTCCACAAGCGCCCCTCCTGCACTTGACCCGGACATAAAATAATCACCGGTTGGCGACCAACTCCGAGGCGACTTTTCTCAGCATTAAGGTCTCGCGTTGTATGGACTGCCCCATCGAAGACTCCTGACGCTGCATAACAGCCTCATTATGAGCGATGGCTTCAGTTACGCTGATCCAGGCGGGCCGCATGCCATTGGCTATTTCATGGCTTTCCATTCTAACGGGCTCTAATTGGTGCGCGACTTCGCACAGATAAAAATGTGAGGTCATGTGCATCAGATCATACTGGGGCTTCCAATAGGGCCGGTATTCTTCGATATAACCATAATGCTGGAGCACCTGAATTTCGCGAGCGCCCGTCTCTTCTTCAAGTTCACGCTTCAACCCTGTAACAACGTCCTCGTCTGCATTAAGGCCGCCTCCAGGAAAGCTGAAGTCGTTATAGCGTTCAGTGAACAGTAAAAGTATTTTCTCATCCCTCAATACGATGCCGCGTGCCGCATGGCGTCTGAATATTCTGCCCTGTGTGGACTTCAGTTCGGGATGAATGATTTCGGTAATGAGCTGCATGGGGTATTCATTTCAAGTGAGCTGGAGAATTCGAAGCAGTTGTCAGCCTAGTCGTAGCAACCTTTATCGCTCTTCAAAGCGAACCTATACGATCAAGTTCGGCCTTGAGCTGGTCGGTGCTGATGGCCTCCAGTGGCAACGCAAGAAACGCTGTCACACGCTCGCGAATTTTGGCGAGTGTGCTTTCAAACGCTGCGGTGATCTGCGCTTCCGACCCGGAGACTTCGGAAGGATCAGCCAGCCCCCAATGCGCCTTCAGGGCAGGCCCGAAGAAGATCGGGCAAGTTTCACCTGCAGCCCTGTCACAGACGGTGATCACGATATCTGGAGGCGAGCCTTCAAAAACGTCCGAAGCCTTGCTGCTAAGGCCTGCGGTGGAAATACCTGCTGCTTCCAGGGTTCGCAAAGCCTGTTGATTTACCTGGCCACTGGGAAAACTGCCCGAGCTGACTGCCTCCAGACCTGGATGCGCCAGATGGTTGAAAAGCGCCTCAGACAGAATGCTGCGGCAGCTGTTGTGGGTGCACATGAACAATACTTTCATCGTTGCATACCTTGAGTCAGAAACCGGGACGCAATGCCGAGACACCCGTCTTTCTTCTATCCCATCCTATTCCATTCGTATAACAGGAAATCAATGGCTGGGATCGCCGAGCGTGCGCAGATCCTCCAGCAACCGAACAAATTCGACAACAGCTGGGGCCATTGTGTGCTCCGTACGGGTAATGAGCCCGATTTGCCGAACAACACCCGGATGATCAACTGGCACCTTGCTCAGGTCTCCCCGCCCATCGTCCGCTGACTCCGGAAGAAGCGTAACGCCCTGCCCCTGCCTGACCAACGCCAGCACGGTAGACATGTAATTGGCTTCCAGCCCCGCAGATAAAGGCAGTTGCTCGTCAGCAAACACTCGCTCGACCAAATCGCGAACGCTGCTTTCCCTGCCGGTAAGAACGATCGGAAAAACAGCTATCTCGTCCAGTCTCACTGTCGGACACTTTGCCAGTGGATGGTCTTTTGGGGCGAACAGGCACAACCGGTCTTCCAATATCGCGTTGAACTCCAGCCCACGAGTGGGCCGAGCCTGTACGCCTAATCCGAAATCCACTTCGCGCTCCATGACAAGCGTGTCGATGCGTTGCGCGACGACATCTCGCAGTCTGACCTCGACACCGGGAAACCGCTCGCGGAACGTCTTCAACACGACAGGCAGTACACCGGAACACAGCGATGGCAAGGCGGCGATGGTGATCAAGCCGCGTCGTGAGGCTGCAATATCCCGCGCAGCAGTAACGATGTTGTCCAGATCCAACAGCAGTTTTTCCATGGGTAAACGCGCATTTTGCCCGGCGCCGGTCAAGCAGACATGACGCGGGCTTCGTTCCAGCAAGGCAACGCCAAGCCAATCTTCCAGTTGCTGGATTTGTACGGTCAGTGCAGACGGCGACAAGTTGAGAGCAGCTGCGGCCTTGGAAAAACTGCCGGTCTGAGCGACTGACAGAAAGGCGCGGATGTGCTGGATCGAATTCTTCATTTTGTTTTTCCGAACAAGACCCACTGAATATTTCAATTCACAGAGCATAGCGTCGTTGTTATTACTCTTGCAAAACAACAAGAGGGTGTCTCGTCGCTGCCGCGCACAGGGATGCCAAAGAGGATCTGCCCATGCTCGCCACACTCGGTGTGATAACCATCCTTGCCATGCTCGTCAGTATTATGAGCAAACGCATATCTCCCCTGGTTGCATTGATCGCCCTCCCGATCATCGCCGCCCTCCTCGCTGGTTTTGGTCTGCAAACCAGTGGTTTCATCATCACAGGCATCAAGAACGTTGCGCCTGTAGTCGGGATGTTTGTATTCGCCATCCTCTTCTTCGGCATCATGACGGATGCCGGCATGCTCGATCCGATCATCGATCGCATCCTCAAACGGGTCGGTACACGGCCGACCCGCATCGTCATGGGCACCGCACTGCTGGCGCTGTTGGTGCATCTGGACGGCTCCGGCGCGGTGACCTTTCTCGTGACCATTCCGGCAATGCTGCCGTTGTATACGCGGCTGGGCATGGATAAACGCATACTGGCCTGCGTCACGGCGATGGCTGCGGGTGTCAACTTCCTGCCCTGGACGGGTCCGGTGTTGCGCTCCTCCGCAGCCCTTCACGTGCCGGTTTCGGATCTGTTTCAGCCGCTCATTCCGGTGCAGATCGTCGGACTGATCTTCGTCTTCACCTGCGCGTTCTTCCTGGGACGGCGTGAAGAGCGACGCCTGGGCCTGGGTCCTGACAATCTCGATGTAAAACCCCACCAACGCGTGCTCAGTGATGCCGAGCGTGAACTGCGCAAGCCTCGGTTGTTCTGGGTCAACCTGCTGCTGACGCTGGTGGTGATGGGCGTAATGATCGCGGGGGTTGTCGATCCGGTGGTGATGTTCATGCTCGGCACGGTGATTGCCTTGTGCATCAACTATCCTGCCGTGGACGCACAACGGGCACGCATCGACGCACACGCCAAAACGGCCCTGACCATGGCCAGTATTCTGCTTGCTGCCGGGGTATTCACAGGCATCATGCAGGGCACCGGGATGCTGAAGGCCATGGCAGAAGTGGCCGTAGGCCAGATCCCGGCCGGGCACGGCAAGCTGATCCCGGTCGTCGTAGGCTTTCTATCCATGCCCTTGAGCCTGCTCTTCGATCCGGACTCCTTCTACTTTGGCATCATGCCCGTGGTCGCCGAGGTCGGCAAAGCGCTCGGCGTTGACCCGATGCAGGTCGCGCAGGCGTCGCTGCTTGGCGTGCATACCACCGGCTTCCCGGTCAGCCCGTTGACGCCAGCGACCTTTCTGCTGGTCGGCCTGTGCAAGATCGAACTGGCTGACCACCAGCGTTTCACTATCCCTTTCCTGTTTGCGGCCTCGGTCATCATGACCCTGACCGCTATGGTCATAGGGGTTTTCTGAATGAAAACAATACGGATTGGTTCAGGAGCTGGTTATTCCGGCGACCGCATCGAGCCGGCGATCGAGCTGGCCGAGCATGGGCAACTGGATTACCTGGTATTTGAATGCCTCGCAGAACGTACCATTGCACTGGCACAGCAGTCGCGTCTGGCAGACCCATCAGCAGGCTACGATCCATTGCTGAGCGAGCGCATGCGCCGGGTCTTGCCTTTTGTGGGCAACGGCGTTGACGGTACGCGCCGCCGCTTGCGAATCATCACCAACATGGGCGCTGCAAATCCGCTTGGCGCCGCTAGTGAAATACGCCGGATAGCGGCAGAACTGGGCTTGAACGGCTTGAAAGTCGCAGCCCTGACAGGCGATGACGTGCTCACAGCCCTGCTGCAACAGCCCGATCAAACCCTCGACAACGGCAGGTCTCTGCGATCCCTCGGCGACAGGCTCATCTCGGCCAATGCCTATCTGGGCGCGGAAGGAATCATCCAGGCCTTGCGCGCCGATGCTGACGTGATCGTTACCGGAAGGGTCGCTGATCCCTCACTGTTTCTCGCACCGCAAATGTTCGAGTTCGGCTGGGCCGAGGACGCATGGGCATTGCTGGGCCGCGGAACCCTGGTCGGGCATTTGCTCGAATGTGCCGGCCAGGTCAGCGGCGGCTATTTCGCGGATCCTGGTGTTAAAGACGTCCCAGACCTCGACCGTCTGGGCTTCCCGCTGGCCGAGATAGATGCGGCAGGCAACGCCGTCATCAGCAAAGTGGCAGGCTCCGGTGGCCGCATTGATACCGCCACCTGCACCGAGCAAATGTTGTACGAAGTGCATGACCCTGCCGCCTATCTGACGCCGGATGTCAGCGCGGATTTTACCGATGCGGCCTTCGAATCCGTCGCCAGAGACGAAGTGCGCGTTCAGGGGGCGGACGGACACGCACGTCCCGCGACGCTGAAGGTGTCAGTAGGTTTTCTGGATGGCTGGATCGGCGAAGGACAAATGTCCTACGGCGGCCCCGGCGCGCTGGCTCGCGGACAATTGGCGAAGGACATCGTACTCAAACGCCTGGCCCTGACAGGCGTGGTATGTGAGGACATTCGAGCCGAACTGATCGGCGTTAACGCCTTGCATGGAAGTCACCTGGGAGCGCGCGCCGAGGGCGAGCCCTGGGAAGTACGCCTCCGGGTGGCCGCGCGTTGCGTGGACAAAAACGATGCAATACGCGTCGGCAATGAGGTGGAAACCCTCTACACCAACGGCCCGTACGGCGGCGGCGGTGCGAGCAAGTCAGTCCGCCAGGTAGTCGCGGTGGCGTCTTTGTTTGTGCCGAGAGACCAGGTCAACCTGCACGTGCATCTGGAGGATCTGGCATGAACACCACCAAATTGCGGGACATCGCTCATACACGTACCGGTGACAAGGGTGACGTCTCCAATATCTCCATCGTTGCCTTTCGCATCGACGATTATCCACGTCTGGCTGAGCTGCTGACGGTGGAACGGGTCACTGAACACTTTGCCGAACTGCTGGATGCAAATGGACCACCCGTACGGCGCTACGAACTGCCACGTGTTGGTGCGCTCAACTTCGTCCTGCCCGGCATCCTGCGTGGCGGGGTCACGCGGTCACTGGCGCTCGATGCCCACGGCAAGGCTCTGGGGGCCGCACTGCTCGATCTGGCCCTGGAATGACGAGCGGCTTAGCGCGAGGCGGCACATCGGTCGCGCACCTAGCGGTGCACTTTGGCGCACCCTGCACGCATTGATGCAGCAAATCCGTACCCGCTGAAAAATTGGTTCACTCAACGGCGAACCAATCCCCTTGCCATGCCGCGGACCAACCCGGCGGACCTTTGAACATTGGCCCGCCAGGCTTGATCCGCGATAGTGGCTGGCCATCTTGCCCGGCAAAATTGACCGAACCAATTTTCATTGGCATCGCTCTTGCACCAGCCCTTATGCCTGGAACCCCTGCCTGCGGGCAGCTCAGGGCATCTTTTTTCGGTCTGGCGCGAGTACCACGATGCAAAGGTTCGACCCTGACATCCCCATCGACAACTCTTCGAAACTGGCGCTGGACGCGTTGCGCCAGATCGTTGCCCAGCATGCGGCCTTCCCCCAGCGGGCATTGCCTACCGAGCGGGATCTGGCGGCCGATTTCGGGGTCAGCCGACGCGCAGTTCGTCGCGCCCTGTCGGTGCTGGAAGCCGAAGGCCAGGTCTGGCGCCGGCAAGGTAAAGGGACATTTGTCGGACCGACGCCACCCAGTGCCGCCATGAGCTTCGCGCGGCTTTCCGGCCGGACCAATTTCACCGAGGTCATGGAAGCGCGCCTGCACCTGGAGCCAGCGCTTGCCTCACTGGCGGCGGTACGGGCCAATGGTGAACAGATGGCGATTCTGCGCCGCCTTGCCGAGCGCACCACTCGCCAGCAGGTCGCCGAGCAGACCGATGCCGAAGGCATCGAGCTGTGGGACAGCGCCCTGCACCGTGCCATTGCCGAAGCCGCGGGTAATCGGCTGATGCTGGACATCTTCGAAATGCTCGATGCGATTCGTCTGGACCCCGCCTGGCGAGACTTGCGTCACCGGGCGCGCAATGCCGACCGCCTCGACACTTACAGCCACGATCACGACGACATTGTCAGCGCCATTGAAAGCCGCGATCCGATCAAAGCCGCCACCGCCATGCGCGGCCATTTACGTGCGCTGCAACAGGCCCTGAACACAGTCATCAACCAAGACCTGGAGGCCAGCCTATGAGCGCCACTGCCCACCTCACAGAAAACGGCGACGGCACGGTGCTCAGCATCAGCGACCTGACCGTCCGCTTTGCCGGTGCGCCCGCCAATGTTGTCGACGGCGTGTCGTTTTCCGTCAAGCGCGGCAAGACCCTGGCCATCGTCGGCGAGTCCGGCTGCGGCAAGAGCGTGACCTCAATGGGCCTGATGGGCCTGTTGCCGACGACGGCCAAGGTAGACGCCAGCGACTCGCTGCTGATCGATGAAGCCTTGTTGGGCATGTCCGAAGAGCGCCTGCTGGACGTGCGCGGCAACCGCATGGCGATGATCTTCCAGGAGCCGATGACCTCCCTCAATCCGGTCTTCACCATCGGTGAGCAGATCGCTGAAAGCGTGATGCGTCATCAGGGCCTTTCAGACAAGGCTGCCCGCCAGCGGGCTCTGGACATGCTGGAAAAGGTCCGCGTGCCGGACGCTCGCCAGCGGCTGGACGCCTACCCACATGAACTCTCGGGTGGCATGCGGCAGCGGGCCATGATTGCCATGGCGCTGGCCAATGACCCGGCGCTGATCATCGCGGATGAACCGACGACTGCGCTGGACGTGACCATTCAAGCACAAATCCTCTCGCTGATCGCCAACCTGCAGACCGAGACCGGCACAGCGATGATTCTGATCACCCACGATCTGGGTGTAGTCGCCGAAGTCGCCGATGACGTCATGGTCATGTACGCCGGGCGTGTCGTGGAAAGCGGCCCGGTGAAAACCCTGTTCGACGATCCGCAGCATCCGTACACCATCGGCCTGATGGGCTCGATGCCCTCGATCGGCCCTCGTGAAGGTCGTTTGGCGACCATTAACGGCCGGGTGCCGACGCCGGCAGAAATGCCGGGCGGTTGCCGTTTCGCCGGGCGTTGCCCGTTCGTGATCCAGCGATGCCGAGACGAACGCCCGCCGCTGCTTGAGTTGTCTCCCGGACACTTCGCCGCGTGCATCCGTGCGCCTTTGGAACAGCATGTGGGAGTCAGTGCGTGAACCTTTCCAGACCAGACATCGCCGGGCGCGTCAGCCCCGACAGCAACGCGCAGAAACCCATTCTGGAAGGCATCGGCCTGAGCAAGCACTTTACCGTGCAAAGCGGCCTTTTGCAGCCGAAGAAGCCGCCGGTACAGGCTGTCAATGAGGTCAACCTGTCAGTCCGCAAGGGCGAGACGCTGGCATTGGTAGGCGAGTCCGGCTCGGGTAAATCCACCCTTGGCCGCTTGCTGCTCAACCTGCTGCAACCGACTGCGGGCGACGTGATTTACGAGGGCCGCAACCTGGCCAACCTGACGCCGGAAAAACTGCGTCAGGTACGCCGTGACTTACAGATCATCTTTCAGGACCCGTTCGCCTCGCTGAATCCACGCATGACCGTGGAATCCATCGTTGGCGAACCGATCTGGCTGCACAGCCAGGCCAGCCGTAGCGACCGTCAGGCTAAAGTCGCCGAGTTGTTGCGCACGGTAGGTCTGGCTCCGGAACACGGCGGTCGGCATCCCCATGAATTCTCCGGCGGTCAGCGCCAGCGCATCGGCATTGCCCGCGCCCTGGCTTCCGAGCCGCGCTTGATCCTCGGTGACGAGCCGGTCTCGGCGCTGGACGTTTCAGTGCAGGCGCAAGTGGTCAACCTGCTCGAAGACCTCAAGCATCAATTCGGCCTGACCCTGGTGATTGTTGCCCATGGCCTGGCCGTGATTCGCCATATGAGCGACCGCGTGGCGGTGATGTACCTGGGTGAAATCGTCGAACTGGCGCCGGTCGACGCGCTGTTCGAAAACCCTTTGCACCCTTATACCCAGGCGCTGATGGCCGCTGTGCCGGTCAGCCACCCTGACCTGCGCCAGCCGCGTCCGCTCCTCGGCGGCGATATGCCCAGCCCCAGCCGCCCGCCTTCGGGTTGCCGCTTTCATACCCGTTGCCCGCACGCCCGTGCGCTGTGCAAGGACGCTGCGCCGGTCATGGAAACAGTCGAGGCCGAACGCCAGGTCGCCTGCCACTTCTGGCGTGAAATCGCCAACGCAGGCAGCGCCACGCTGATCCTTCCGACACCCAGCGCTGCCTACACCCAGCGCCTGAATCTGTTCAAGCATCATCAATCCCTTGCAGTGGAGAGCCAGCCATGAAAATCGCACGCGTCGTGACAGGAACATTGTTATTGCTGGCCGCCAACGCTGCCTTTGCCGAATCGACGTTGCGCATCGGCATTCAGGACGATCCCGATGTGCTTGATCCGCATCGTTCGCGCACCTACTCCGGCCGCCTGGTCTACACCGCGCTGTGCGACAAACTGGTGGACGTCAACCCGGACCTGACCTACTCGCCGCAACTGGCCACCGCCTGGAACTGGAGCGAAGACGGTAAAACCCTGACCATGACGTTGCGCGAAGGCGTGACGTACCACGATGGCGAACCTTTTGATGCCGCCTCGGTGAAGTTCAACCTCGACCGCGCCCGCACCCTCCCCGACTCGCTGCGCAAAAGCGAGCTGGCCTCGGTGGACAGCGTCGAGGTGATAGACGCAAAAACCGTCGCCATCAAGCTCAAGCAGGCCGATGCCACGCTGGTTTCACAGCTGTCTGACCGCGCCGGAATGATGCTCGCGCCGAAAGCTGCGCAAGGCGAATTCGCCGCCAACCCGGTCTGCTCCGGCCCTTACAAATTCGTGCAGCGCGTGCAGCAGGATCGAATCGTGCTGGAGCGTTTTGACAAGTACTGGAATAAACAGGCTTATCACTTCGACAAAGTGGTGTTCCTGCCGATTCCGGATACATCGGTGCGCCTGGCCAACCTGCGCTCCGGCGACCTGGACATCATCGAGCGTGTTGCACCAACCGATGTGAAAACGGTCAAGGGTGACAGCAAGCTGGCGATCTACAACACACCCGGCCTGGGCTACATGCAACTGATGTTCAACATCGGCAACGGTGAAAAAGCCAACTCGCCGATGGGTAAGGACAAGCGCGTACGCAAAGCCTTTGAGCTGTCCATCGACCGCGATGCTATCAACCAGGTGGTGTTCGAGGGTCTGTACGCGCCAAGCGCTCAGCCGTTCCCGAAAAACAGCCCGTATTACGACAAGGACCTGCCGATCCCGGCTCGCGATATCGAGAAAAGCAAGGCGCTGCTGGCTCAGGCCGGTGTGAAGCTACCATTGGCGGTGGACCTGAAAGTGGCCAACAACCCCATCGCACAGCAGGTCGGGCAGATCATTCAGGCCATGGCTGAAGAAGCAGGCTTCAAGGTCAACCTGATTGCCACTGAATACGCGACGATGCTCAGCGAACAGGCGAGCGGCAACTTCCAGATCGGCATGAGCGCCTGGTCAGGCCGCCCCGATCCGGACGGCGATATCCATCAGTTCGTGACCTGCAAAGGCGGCCAGAACGACGGTAAATACTGTAACGCCAGGCTCGACGAACTGCTCAACAAGGCGCGCACCGTGAACGACGTTGCACAACGCCAGGCGCTGTACAACGAAGCGCTGCGTTTGTTGACCGATGAAGTACCGACCGTCTACCTGTATTTCGACCCGCGAATCATTGCCATGCGTAACAACGTGACCGGTTTCGTCCCTAACCCGGACGGTCTGATTCGTCTGAACAATGTCGCGTTCAAGCCATGACTGACGGGCGCACCTGCGAGGTTCCGGTATGCTGATGTTCATCCTGCGACGCCTGCTCAGCTCGATACCGACGCTGATTCTGGTTTCGCTGTTCGTCTTCACCCTGCAGAAGCTGCTGCCGGGTGACCCGGTGCTGGCCATGGCCGGGGAAGAACGCGATCCAGCGGTCATGGAATACCTGCGCGACAAATACCGGCTCGATGACCCGATCCCGTTGCAGTACCTCAACTGGGTCGGCAACGTGCTGACCGGCGACCTGGGAACATCGCTGCGCACCGAGCAACCGGTGACCACGCTGCTGGCGTCGAAACTGCCGGTGACTATCGAACTGGCCGTGCTGGCCCTGCTGATTGCGCTGTTTATCGGCATTCCCACCGGAATCATTTCGGCGGTGCGCAAAGGCACTGCGGTGGATTACGGGGCCAACGTGGTGGCGCTGTCGGGGATTTCCATCCCGCACTTCTGGCTGGGCATTCTGCTGATCATGATCTTTGCAGTGAAACTGCAGTGGCTACCCGCCTCCGGCTTTGTGCCGATGGGTGAGGACTTCGGGCAAAACCTGAAGACCCTGATCCTGCCAGCGTTCGTACTGGGTGCCGGGCTTTCCGGGATTCTCATGCGCCACACCCGCAGCGCCATGCTGGAAGTCCTGCGTGCTGACTACGTCCGCACCGCACGGGCCAAGGGATTGTTCCCGCGCACGGTGATTCTCAAGCATGCGTTGCGCAACGCATTGATGCCGATCATCACCCTCACGACACTGCTGTTCGGTGAGTTGCTCGGCGGTGCGGTGTTGACCGAGCAGGTATTCAGCATTCCGGGGTTCGGCAAGATGATTGTCGACGCCGTATTCAACCGTGACTACGCCGTGGTGCAAGGCGTGGTGTTATGTGTCGCGATTGGCTTCCTGATGTTGAACTTGCTGGCAGACGTGCTTTATCGCCTGATCAACCCACGCCTGAGGACTGCCTGATGACCGCTATCGCCAGCCTGTCGCACAGCGCGATCCTGCCCCGCAGTCGCTCGCCTTTTCTGAAAAAATTCCTGGCCAACAAAGGCGCAGTGATTGGCGCGGCAGTGTTGTTGCTGTTTGTCCTGGCCGCCGTTCTGGCGCCCTGGATTGCGCCTCATGACCCGCTCAAAGCCAACTTCCTCGCGGTACGCAAGGCACCTTCATTGATCTACTGGATGGGCACCGACGAACTGGGGCGCGATTTATTCTCGCGTTTGCTGTATGGCGCACGCAGTTCGCTGCTGGCCGGTGGTGTTTCGGTGGCCATCGCCATGGTCATCGGCGTGCCGCTGGGCCTGCTGGCTGGGTACTTCGGTGGCAAGCTGGACATGATCATCTCGCAGGTCATGGAAGCGCTGTTGTCCTGTCCGTTTCTGGTGCTGGCCATCGCTTTGGGCGCCTTTCTCGGCCCCAGCCTGACCAACGCGATGATCGCCATCGGCCTGTCCGCGATGCCGATCTTTGCCCGCCTGACCCGTGGCCAGGTGCTGTCGATCAAACACGAGGATTACCTCGAAGGTGCCCGCGCCATCGGTCTGCCGGATCGCTGGATCATCCTGCGTTACGTGCTGCCCAACGTGATGTCGCCGCTGGTGGTACAGGCCACATTGACCATCGCCTCGGCGATTCTGGCCGAAGCCAGCCTGTCGTTTCTCGGCCTGGGCCAGCAACCGCCGTCGCCGTCCTGGGGCTCGATGCTCAATACTGCGAAAAATTTCATGGAGCAGGCTCCGTGGATGTCGATTGCGCCAGGTGTGGCGATCTACATCACGGTCCTGTGTTTCAACCTGCTGGGTGACGGCCTGCGCGATGCGCTGGACCCCAAGGGCTAAACCTTTCGTCTTCTGCCAAAGAGAAACGCTTATGTTCGATGATCTGGATTACAACCAACCGTACGCGTCGGCCCGCTCGCCGGTGATGGGCAACAATATGGTCGCCTGCTCTCAACCATTGGCCGCTCAGGCCGGGCTGGACATGCTGCGCCGTGGCGGCAATGCGGTCGACGCCGCCATCGCCGCGGCCATGGTGCTGACTGTGGTAGAGCCCACCGGCTGCGGCATCGGCAGCGATGCCTTTGCCATCGTCTGGGACGGCAGCAAGCTGCAAGGCTTGAACGCTTCCGGCCGCGCGCCACAGGCCTGGACACCGGAATACTTCGAAGGCCAGAGCCAGATGCCGCAACGCGGCTGGCCTGCGGTCAGCGTGCCGGGTGCAGTGTCGGCCTGGGTGGAGCTTTCGGCACGCTACGGCAAACTGCCCTTCGCGACCCTGGCCGAACCGGCGATCGGCTACGCCCGCGATGGCTATCAGGTCACACCGATTATCGCCGAGCTGTGGAAACGCGGCGCGCATCTGCTCAAGGACCAACCGGGCTTTGCCGAGTGTTTCATGCCGGATGGCAAGGCCCCCATGGCCGGAGAGAAAATCCGGCTCAAGGACCATGCCCGCACGCTGGAACTGATCGCGCAGACCAAAGGCGAAGCGTTCTATCGCGGCGAACTGGCGCAAACAATCATCGCCCATGCCAACGCCAATGGCAGCGTGATGAGTCTCGACGACCTGGCGACGCACACTGTGGACTGGATCGACACCCTGTCAGTGCCATACGCAGGCGCTGTGGTGCATGAACTGCCGCCCAATGGCCAGGGCATTGCCACCCTTGCCGGCCTGACCATGCTCGAAGCACTGGGCGTCGGTAAACACCCGGTGGACAGCCTCGAGACGGTTCATCCGGTGCTGGAAGCAATGAAACTGGCCCTGGCCGACCTCGACGAACATGTCGCCGACAGCGAGCACATGCGCGTGCCCTCAGCCGATTTGCTGGGCCAGGCTTACCTGACGGAACGCGCACGGCTGATCACCGATCAGGCCGCCAATCCCGGGCACGGCTCGCCAAAACCGGGTGGCACGGTGTACCTGTCGGCAGCGGATGAAAGCGGCATGATGATCTCGTTCATCCAGTCCAACTATATGGGCTTCGGTTCGGGTGTGGTGGTACCCGGTACGGGCATCAGCATGCAGAACCGCGGCGCGGGCTTCTCGCTGGACCCGCAGCACGTCAATTACGTCGCGCCGCGCAAACGCCCGTTCCACACCATCATCCCCGGTTTTGTCATGAATGCCGACGGCACGCCGCTGATGTCCTTCGGTTTGATGGGCGGCCCGATGCAGGCGCAGGGTCACTTGCAGATGATGATGCGCATCCTGCGCTACAAACAGAACCCGCAAGCCGCTGCCGACGCACCGCGCTGGAGGATCGAATCCGGCCTGAAAGTCGCCGTGGAGCGTGCGTTTGACCCCGAGGTGGTGAAAGCACTGCGCGCCAAGGGTCACGACATCGATGTCGAAGAGCCGAGCGGCGTGTTTGCCTTCGGCGGTGCGCAGATTATCCAGCGCACCGCGCATGGATACGTGGGCGGGACCGATCCGAGGAAGGACGGAACGGTCGCAGCGTATTGAGCGACCGCGATATCCGCTACTGACAAGCCATCGAGCAGACGGCCCTGGTCGGGAAACAGTTGCTCGATGCGCTTGGTAATCCGCGCAACTAAGGGTTACACCTTGCCGTCGACCAAGGGTCTTGCGGCTCGCCGGTAGCCCAGCAGCGCGTCCAGGACGATAAAGCCCAGCAGACTCACGCCCAATACGGGCAGGGCAAAGCCAGTCAACACTGCGACCAGGATCAACGCCCATTGCGCGCCCGGATTCAATGAGCGCCAGAGACTCAAGAGCGTTGCCTGCTGATTGCGTGGTTGAGAAAGCGTTGGACGACGTCGCCACCACATCACATAACCCATGACGACCATGGCCGCCAGGCCACTGGCGAACACCACCAGCACCAATTGATTGGCCAGACCGAACAACACGCCCATGTGCGCATCAATGCCCCAGCGGGTCAGCTTGGCGGGCAGCGAATAGTCTGCAAACCTGACGTGATCGACCACTTCCAGTGTTTGCGGGTTGATCGACACGGCATCCACTTGCGTCGGCCAACTGCGATCTATCTCGCTGACCACCCACGCCTTGTCGCTGCTCGCGGATGGCCTGATCTCAACTTTGGCTGCATCGATATGCTCGGCACGCGCGCTGGCCAGAACGCTGTCAAACAAGGCAGGGTCCAACACGGATGCCTGTGTCGTCGGCGCCATGTGCATATGGTGCTCGGCGTGCTCGTCCATGGGCATAGACATTGGCATCGCCGCCGACTTGCCCAGTGCGGTGGCCACACTGGGCGTTGACCAGCCATAGTAGGCACGCAGTACGCCAATGTTATCGCCAGCGTACTGTGACCACGTCAAACCGGTGGCCGAGAAGAACAGCAGCCCCAGCAACAGCCATACGCCCGTGGTTGCATGCCAGCGGCGCATGTTGCCGCGTTCACGACTCTGCCGACGACGGCGAACCGTCCACAGCACCAGACCGCCGAGCGCAGCCACCCACAGCCATGAGGCGGCCAGCTCGCTGTAGATCCTGCCGACATCGCCCAGTAGAAGGCCCCGATGAAACTGATCGATCCAGGTGCGTAGGGGTAGTACGCCACTGGTACCGTAGACCTTCATGTCGCCGCGAATTTCGCCACTCACCGGGTCCACGAACAGCGCTCGATGCTCTGATGGGCCAAAGCCCGGATCGCTGAACATGACCCGAGTGGTATCCCCTTCCCGGGGTGCCGGGCGCACTGCGGCAACGCTCAGGCCTGGACCTGCCGATGCCTGCGCGCGCTGGATCTGCGCCTGCAAGCTCATGGCAGGACCACGGCTGTCTGTGTGCAGCGCACGCGCATAGAGCGAATCTTCGATCTGCGGGGTCAGCGCATAGACGATGCCACTCAAGGCCGCGACCAGCATGAACGGACCGACGAATACGCCGATGTAAAAATGGAGCCTTTTCAGAAAGGCGACAAACGCCCCGGAAGGCCGTAGCTCCGGGCTTGAACAGGATGCAGACATAAGGACTCACCAACGTATAAACGCGCCCCGCCGGAATGACCTTCCGGCAGGCTGTAAAGACAATATCGGTTGTTCGTGCGAGCGATAATCACACGTCCACGATGGGCGCTACGGGGCCTGTGGATTGAGTCGCGGGAGGGAGTACCTTGGCAGGTTGCCGAGCCAGAGGTCGGGCAACACGAAACGAGAACGGCGGATACGGGTCAGCCAGCCCAGCGCCACGAAGAAAATCATCGCCAGCGTCAGCGTGCCGGCAAACGAACAGTCTCCCGACTGCGCCTTCATGCCGCCTGACATGTCCGTCTTTTTGGACGAGCCGTCCATGGACATGTGCATCGTGTGATGCCCACCGTGCATATCCGACATCCCATGGTCTGCATGGGAGACCGACGCCACTGCAGTGCCTGCAAAGGCGGCCATCATCTGGCCGTGACCGATGCTGCACGCAAGACCATTGAACAGGACAACTGCGTACAGTATCCAGGCAATGGGCGAGCAATGGGTTCGGAAGAAGTTCATGGCGGCTAATTTAACATCTCCAGCCGGAACTAGACAGAATGGGGTGTACAGATCGGCAGCCTTCGCAGGAGCGATAATCGCGGTGAAGCGGGTTATACGAGCCCGCCATGTGCTGGTGGACGCCAGGGCGCACCGCGTGGTTTCTTGCTTCGCTGCATCGAATGAACCTGGCAATTGCAGTCGAGCAGACAGTCGTTTTTAAATCCGTCGTTAAATACTTCGCCTGTACCCGCCACCTACAGGATCGTGCCAATGGACATAAGAGAACATGAAGTAAACCTTGAACACCTTGCAACAACCAGCACGCGTGCACTGAACCGTCTCGAACTTATAACGCCCACAATCACACCTCGATGATGACCCGTACCAACCTGGCCCTTATACACGTACTTTTCCATACCACACTGCCCGACTCTATCGCTTGGTTATATATATCACTTGATGGCGACACTGTTTTCTACACCCGAGCGAATTCCTCTTGACCCGGGTTTATCCGGACGCGCAGTCTGCTTTTCAAAAAACCGAGAAAAAAGCTGCCTCCCCCCCAATGAAACCGGGCCAATAGCAACCTGTTCGATTCAGGTTCGACCCTGTTAAAAAACGCGAAACCCATTTCGCGGTCATGAAACCTTCATTAAAAAATCCTGCAACTGCAACACACTTCATCCGCTTTAACTTTCCATGATTATCATGAACAAGCTGAACTAAAGCTGTCTGTTCATGACGAGCTCGATGAAACCTGAACGCCAGATTAATAATTCTACATGGACGCATAACGACATTGTCGGCCGTTTGAGTTTCCCCCTACTCTATGCTTCGAAAGCCTGCCAGGCGATACAAAAAAGCAACGGCATCTGGACATTATTTTTACAATTGAACGCCTAAGTTCACGGCACTCACGCACCCTGTATTTGCGCACTCGTCGTGTGACTTTTTTATGTTCGGCCCTGCTGCGTCAATCGGAGAGTCTCTGTAAATGAGTCAAACTTTTCTTGCCTTTTCACGGCCGTCCATTGGCGATGAAGAAATTGCTGCGGTAACGCGCGTGCTGCGTTCCGGATGGATCACCACCGGCCCGGAATGTCAGAAGCTGGAGGAAGAGTTCGCCGAACGGGTCGGCGCGCAACATGCAGTTGCACTGTCTTCGGCCACCGGAGCGATGCACATTGCGCTGCTGGCGCTGGGTGTAGGGCCTGGCGATGAAGTGATTACACCATCGCAAACCTGGGTGTCGACAGCCAACATGATCTGCCTGCTGGGGGCCACTCCGGTGTTTGTCGATGTTGACCGTGACACCCTGATGACCAGCGCCGCGCTGATAGAGCAAGCCATCACCCCCCGGACCAAAGCGATCGTGCCGGTGCATTACGCAGGCGCCGCATTCGATCTCGATCCGCTGTATGCGCTCGCCGAACGGCACGGCATCACCGTGATCGAGGATGCTGCACATGCCGTTGGCACCGGTTACCAGGGACGTCCGGTCGGCCAGCAAGGCACTGCGATCTTCTCTTTTCACGCAATCAAGAACATGACCTGTGCCGAAGGCGCGATGCTGGTCACCGACAATGCACGGCTGGCTGATCGGGTGCGTCAGCTTAAATTCCATGGTCTGGGTGTCGATGCCTACGACCGCCTGACCCTGGGTCGCAAGCCTCAGGCCGAGGTCATGGAGCCTGGCTTCAAATACAACCTGGCCGACATGAATGCGAGCATTGCGCGGGTGCAGTTGCAGCGTCTTGACGCCATCAATGCACAGCGCCAGACACTCGCCAGCCATTACCTCGATCGACTGGCCAACAGCCCCGTTCTGCCTCTCGCCCTGCCCCGGCATGCCCAGCAACATGCCTGGCACCTGTTCATTCTGCGCATCGACCCCGAGCGCTGCGGGCTGAATCGCGACGCCTTCATGAAGGCCTTGCAAGCGCAAAACATCGGCACCGGCATCCACTTCATCGCGACTCACCTGCACAGCTATTACCGCAAGCGTTTCCCGAACGTCCGTCTGCCGGACACTGAATGGAATTCATCAAGGCTGTGCTCCATCCCCCTGTTCCCCGACATGACCCTCGATGATGTCGAGCGGGTGGTCGGTGCCATTGAATCGACCGTGGAATCCAGCCATTGAAACCGTATCCCATCAAGTTCGTGTCGATCGTCATCCCGGTCTACAACGAACAACAAAGCCTGCCAGAGTTGTTGCGCCGTACTGAAGCGGCCTGCGAACAGCTCAACCACCGATTCGAAATCGTGCTGGTCGACGATGGCAGCCGCGACGACTCGACAGACATCCTCCAGCGGGCTGCCGGACGCGCCGACAGCCCGTTCGTCGCGGTGATCCTGAATCGAAACTACGGTCAGCACGCCGCCATTATGGCCGGATTCGAGCAGTGCCAGGGCGACGTGGTCATCACCCTCGATGCCGATCTGCAGAATCCTCCCGAGGAAATCCCTCGCCTGGTGAAGCTCGCTGAACAAGGGTACGACGTAGTCGGCACGGTGCGTGGCAATCGTCAGGACTCCGCCTGGCGACGCTGGCCATCGAAACTCATCAACCTGGCCGTGCAGCGTTCCACCGGCGTGGCCATGAACGATTACGGCTGCATGCTGCGCGCATACCGACGCACGATTGTCGATGCCATGCTCGCCTGCCGGGAGCGCAGCACGTTCATTCCTATTCTGGCGAACAGCTTCGCGCGACACACCACCGAGGTGCTGGTCGACCACGCCGAACGCGAGCACGGCGACTCCAAATACAGCCCGATGCGCCTGATCAACCTCATGTTCGACCTGATCACCTGCATGACCACCACGCCCCTGCGCCTGCTCAGCATCATCGGTTTCAGCATGGCGTTGCTCGGTGTCTTGTTCGCGGCGCTGCTGATCGTTCTGCGCCTGATCTTCGGCGCGTCATGGGCCGGGGACGGCATGTTCGTCCTGTTTGCCGTGTTGTTCGTGTTCACCGGAGGGCAGTTCATCGGTATGGGACTGCTGGGTGAGTACCTGGGCCGGATGTACAGCGACGTGCGTGCGCGTCCGCGCTTCTTCATCGAGAAAGTCGTGCGCAGCTCGTCCCGAGTGGCCACCGACAGCGTTGATTCCCCTGTAACTCCCTATATGAACAAGGTCGCGCCATGAGCATTAAAGCTGTCGTTTTCGCGTATCACGATATTGGCTGTGTCGGTCTGCAAGCGTTGCTGGATGCAGGCTATGAGATTGCCGCAGTGTTCACCCATGCCGACGACCCCAGGGAAAAAACCTTTTTTGGTTCTGTGGCCCAGATGTGCGCCCGGCACGGCATTACGGTGCATGCCCCCGAGGACCCGAATCACCCGCTGTGGGTGGAGCGCATCGGCAAACTGGCCCCGGACTTCATTTTCTCCTTTTACTATCGCCAGCTCCTCGGCGATTCGTTGCTGGCCTGCGCGAAAAAGGCCGCGCTGAACCTGCACGGCTCGCTGCTCCCGCGTTATCGCGGCCGCGCGCCGGCCAACTGGGTGCTGGTCAACGGCGAAAGTGAAACCGGCGTGACCCTGCATCAGATGGTCAAACGCGCGGATGCCGGGCCGATAGTCGCCCAGCAGCGGGTTTCGATCAGTGCCACCGATACCGCCTTGACGCTGCATGGCAAATTGCGTGATGCCGCCGCTGACCTGCTTTGCGAAACACTGCCCCTGCTGGCGGCAGAAGGGCAACTGCCAGCTACGCCTCAGGATGAATCCCGTGCAACGTATTTCGGTCGGCGTACCCCGGCTGACGGTTTGATCGACTGGTCGCTGCCAGCCACCCAGCTCTACAACCTGATCCGCGCAGTCACGCAGCCCTACCCTGGCGCATTCTGCCCGGTAGGCGAGAACAAGTTGATTGTCTGGGCTGCCAATGCCGAGGCAGGCAATAACGCCGAAGCACCCGGCACGGTCATCAGCCACGACCCGTTACGTATTGCCTGTGGCGAGGGTTCGCTGGTCATCACCGCAGGGCAGCGCGGCGACAGCGGCTTGTACCTCAGTGGTGCACAACTGGCGCGCGAATTCGGGCTTGTAGCAGGCTCGCAACTGCTCGATAAGGCACAGCGCCGGTCGATCCGTCGTACCCGTGTGCTGATCCTCGGCGTCAACGGTTTCATCGGCAACCACCTGTCCGAGCGTCTGCTGCAGGATGACCGTTACGAAATCTACGGCATGGATATCGGCTCGGACGCCATCGAGCGCCTGCGCGCCAAGCCGAACTTTCATTTCATCGAAGGTGACATCAGCATCCACACCGAGTGGATCGAATACCACATCAAGAAATGCGACGTTGTGCTGCCACTGGTGGCCATCGCCACGCCGATTGAATACACGCGCAATCCACTGCGGGTTTTCGAGCTGGATTTCGAAGAGAACCTGAAGATCGTCCGCTACTGCGTGAAGTACAACAAGCGCGTGATTTTTCCGTCCACCTCCGAAGTCTATGGCATGTGCCAGGACGCAAACTTCAACGAAGACACTTCCAACCTGATCGTTGGCCCGATCAACAAGCAGCGCTGGATCTACTCGGTGTCCAAGCAGCTACTGGACCGGGTGATCTGGGCCTATGGCCAGAAAGGCCTGCAATTCACTCTGTTTCGTCCGTTCAACTGGATGGGACCGCGTCTGGACCGCCTGGATTCGGCGCGCATCGGCAGCTCGCGGGCCATCACTCAGTTGATCCTGCACCTGGTCGAAGGCACGCCCATTCGCCTGGTGGACGGCGGCGCCCAGAAGCGCTGCTTCACGGATGTCGTCGACGGCATCGAGGCGCTGGCGCGGATCATCGAAAACCGCGATGAGCGCTGTAACGGACAAATCATCAACATCGGCAACCCCGATAACGAAGCCAGCATCCGTCAGTTGGGTGAAGAGTTGCTTCGCCAGTTCGAAGCCCATCCGTTGCGCGGCCATTTTCCGCCTTTCGCGGGCTTCCGCGAAGTCGAAAGCCAGTCCTTCTATGGCAAGGGCTATCAGGACGTCAGCCACCGCACGCCGAGCATCGACAACGCTAAAAAACTGATTGGCTGGACACCGGGTATCGAGCTGAGCGAAACCATCGGCAAAACACTGGATTTCTTCCTGCGCGAAGCCATGGCTGAAAAAGCGGACCAGTGCTGATGCAGGCAGGCCTGAGAATCGATGTCGACACTTACCGAGGCACCCGTGAGGGCGTGCCAAGGCTGCTGGACATACTCGACGAAGCGCAGGTCAAGGCGACCTTCTTTTTCAGTGTCGGCCCCGACAACATGGGACGCCACCTGTGGCGCTTGGTAAGGCCCACGTTCTTCTGGAAGATGCTGCGCTCCAGGGCGGCGAGCCTGTATGGCTGGGATATTCTGCTGGCCGGTACCGCATGGCCGGGCAAACCGATTGGCCGGGACCTTGGCCCACTGATGCGCCGCGCGCTGGATGCAGGCCACGAAATAGGCCTGCATGCGTGGGATCACCATGGCTGGCAAGCGAATGCCGGACACTGGAGCGACCGACAGTTGACCGCCCAGATACACCGTGGGGTCGATTGCCTGAGCGACATCCTCGGCCAGCCGGTGGTGTGCTCTGCGGCAGCAGGCTGGCGCGCCGACCAGCGCGTCGTGCAGGCCAAAGAAGCGTTTGGCTTTCGTTACAACAGTGATTGCCGTGGCGTCAGTCTGTTTCGCCCGTTGCTGGCGGATGGAAGTGTCGGTACCGCTCAGGTTCCGGTGGACTTGCCGACCTTCGATGAAGTCGTCGGCCCGCACCTGCAGCCGGATGCGTTCAACGACTACATTCTCGGCCGTTTTGCCGCACGCAGACTCAATGTCTACACCCTCCACGCCGAAGTGGAAGGAATCATCATGGCCGACGGTTTCAGGCAGCTGTTAAAGCGCGCCAATACCCAGGGCATCCACTTCGCACCGTTGGGCGATCTGCTGCCAGGTGCCATTGAACGGCTGCCTTCCGGGCATATCGTTCGCGGTCACCTGCCCGGCCGCGATGGCTGGCTGGGGGTGCAGCAGTGATGCACGTCAGGCACCGTCATCTTGCGCTGCTGTTATTGGCGTTCGTGCTGGCTTATCTGCTGCCCCTGGGCTTTCACGGCCTGTGGATTCCCGATGAAACCCGCTATGCGCAGATCAGCCAGGAAATGCTCCACAGTGGCAACTGGGTCGTACCGCACTTCATGGGATTGCGTTACTTCGAAAAACCGGTTGCCGGTTACTGGCTGATTGCACTGGGGCAGCAGGTTTTTGGCGAAAACCTGTTCGGCGTGCGCATTGTGTCGGCACTGGCCAGCGGCTTGAGCGTGCTGTTGGCCTATTTGCTGGCCGGCAAGATCTGGAACGACCCGCGCAAGCAGTTCGCCAGCGCCTTGCTGTTCATGAGCTTCGGCTTTGTCGCGGGCCAGGCCGGTTACGCCAATCTCGATCCGCAATTCACCTTCTGGACCAACGTGACACTGCTGGCATTCTGGTACGCCGTGCACAGCGTCGGTCGAGCGCGTCTGGCGGCATGGGCGGTAGTCGGCGTGGCCTGCGGGATGGGGTTCATGACCAAGGGCTTTCTCGCCTGGGCACTGCCCGTCATCATCACCCTGCCTTATATGCTGTGGCAGCGGCGCCTGGCCGAGCTGCTCAGATTCGGCCCGCTCGCGGTACTGATTGCCGTCGCCGTCTGCCTGCCGTGGGCGCTGGCGATCCACCAGCAAGCGCCCGACTACTGGCGTTACTTCTTCTGGCACGAGCATATTCACCGCTTTGCCGGGGACAATGCGCAGCATGCCCAGCCCTGGTGGTTCTATGTGCCCCTGCTCGTGGCGGCCTGTTTGCCGTGGGCACTGCTGCTGCCGGTAACACTGAAGCAGGCATGGCAACAAAAAAGCCGCCCTGACATTGCCTTTTTGCTGCTGTGGCTGCTGCTGCCGCTGGCGTTTTTGAGCCTGAGCAAAGGCAAACTGCCGACCTACATACTGCCGTGCCTGCTGCCGTTGGCACTGCTGATGGCCAATGCTCTGGTCGACCGCCTTGATAAAGGTCACAGCACTGCGTTGCGCACGAATGGATTAGTCAACGCGACCGTCAGCTTTGTCGGGCTTGTGGCGTTGATCTACCTGCAACTCAAGCAGCCCGTCTACGAAAACGAACCGATGCATCTGTCACTGGCGGTCATCGTGCTTCTCGGATGGACATTTGCCAACGCGCTGCAAGGCTTGCGTCCACTGACGTTCTGGACCATGCCGGCGCTGGGCAGTTGGCTGCTGATCGCATTGCTACCCGCTGCGCTGCCAAACGATGTGATCAATAACAAGACTCCCGACCCGTTCGTGGTCAGGCACCAGGTCGAACTGGCGGACTGCACGCATCTGCTGAGCAACGATCTGGGCGCGGCCTCGGCACTGGCGTGGCGCCTGAAACGGCCTGATGTTGCGCTGTTCAACACCTGGGGCGAGCTGGAATACGGGCTGGGCTATCCCGATGTGCAGGGTCGCGAAGTCCGCCTGCAGGACATCGATGCCTGGATGAAGAACGCCCGCAGCCAAGGCCGGGTCGGCGTCATCATGCGCGGCAAGAGCGATGAGGAGCTGAAAGAGCTCGAAAGTCTTCCCAAGGATGGTCAGCGCTATGACGAAGGCAACCTGGCCATCCTCATTTACGAGAAATCGGCATCGTGACCTGGCTGATGCTGGCGTGTGCATGCCTGCTGACCTGTCTGGGCCAGATCGCTCAGAAGTACGCAGTACAAGACTGGCGTGGCGCATTTCCCGGCGCGTTTACAGCGCTGCGTTCGATATGGCTGTGGCTGGCGGTGGCCTGCCTTGGAGCGGGCCTGCTTATATGGCTGCTGGTGTTGCAACGCCTGGACGTTGGCATCGCCTATCCGATGCTGGGTATTAATTTCGTGCTGATCACGCTGGCAGGTCGCTATCTGTTCGATGAGCCGGTTGACGCACAGCACTGGCTGGGTATTGCGCTGATTCTTGTCGGGGTATTTCAGCTGGGGCGTCAGGCGTGACGCGCTGCCGGGCAACCCTGTGCGCCATGGCCAGTGTGGCACTGGTCAGCGCAGCGCAACTGGGCATGCGTTGGAGCATGAGCCGCCTGCCCTCGCCCGCTCAATGGCTCGAACTGCACAATCCGACGCAGCTCGATCTCCGTGCACTGATGGTCGTTTGCGCCTCGATCACCGCTTATGCGCTCTCCATGTTTTTCTGGCTACTGGCCCTGCGGGGCTTGCCCCTGAGCCGTGCCTATTCGCTGCTCAGTATCAGCTACGCGCTGGTTTATATGCTCGCCGCAGCGCTGCCGTTTTTCCACGAGACGTTCACGGTATCGAAAACTGTGGGTGTCACCCTGATCGTGGCAGGTGTCTTGACCATCAACCTCCGGCGCATGTGCGACCCATCACCTCAGGATCTTTCCCATGAAAATCAGCGTTTTCGGTAGCGGATATGTCGGCCTGGTACAAGCGACCGTGCTCGCCGAAGTCGGCCACGATGTGGTCTGCATGGACATTGATCAGGCCAAGATCGATCAGTTGCGCCTGGGCCAGGTGCATATCTACGAGCCTGGCCTGGCCAACCTGGTGCGTGAAAATCTGGATCAGCAGCGTCTGAACTTCACTACCGACGGGCAACTGGCGGTGGAGCATGCCGAGGTCCTGTTCATCGCGGTCGGCACGCCCTCTCGAGACGATGGTTCAGCTGACCTGAGCGGCTTTTTCGCGGTGGGCGAAGCTATCGCCCGGCATCGACGCGAACCACTGATCATCGTCGAGAAATCCACCGTACCGGTCGGCAGTGGCGACGCCTTGCGCAGCCACATCGACAAGGCGCTGCGTCAGGCGGGCCGGCTGTTGCAGTTCGATATCGTCTCCAACCCGGAATTTCTCAAGGAGGGCTCGGCGGTCAACGATTGCCGGCGCCCGGACCGTATCGTCATCGGCTGCGAAAATGAAGCGGTGCGCAACGTCATGCGCGAGCTGTATGCGCCGTTCAACCGCAATCATGAGCGGATCATGTTCATGGACCTGCGCAGCGCCGAACTGACCAAGTACGCCGCCAACTGCATGCTGGCGACCAAAATCAGCTTTATCAACCAGATCGCCGAGCTGGCAGAACATCTGGGCGCAGACGTCGAGTCCGTGCGGCTGGGCATCGGTGCCGACTCACGTATTGGTTACGACTTCATCTACCCCGGTTGCGGCTATGGCGGCTCATGCTTCGGCAAGGACATCCGTGCGTTGATACACAGCGCCAGAGAGGCGCATTGCTCCAACGACCTGCTGTCGGTGGTCGAGGCCATCAACGAACGACAGAAGAACAAACTGTTCGAGCGGGTCAACGCGTTCTATCAGGGCGACCTGCGCGGCAAGACCTTTGCCCTGTGGGGCCTGGCATTCAAGCCCAACACCGACGACATGCGCGATGCCCCCAGCCGCGTGCTCATGGAAGCGCTGTGGGACGCGGGGGCCAGCGTGCGCGCGTTCGACCCCGAAGCCATGCAGGAAACCCAGCGCCTCTATGGTCATCGCAAGGATCTGATTCTCATGGGGACGCCAGAATCAGCGCTCAACGAGGCTGATGCATTGATCGTCTGCACCGAATGGCAGCAGTTCAAAGCTCCGGATTTCGAGTTGATCCAGCAGCGCCTGAACGCCCCGGTCATCTTCGACGGACGCAATCTTTATGACACCGAACGACTGGCAAAACGCGGCTTTCACTACTTCCCCATCGGTCGCGGTGAGTCGTGCGATCTGCCGATCCCGCAGAAGCAGTGGATACCGCATGATCAAGTGGCGAGCAGTCAGGCCGTATAACAAACCTGCGACGCTCGCCGTGCAGAGTGGCTGTCAGTAACTGACAGCCACTCTCAGCGGTGCCTGACTGACGAAATAGTAGATACGATCCCCGACCTTTACGCTGTCAACAATCCGCAGAGGCGGTTCGGGTGGCTGCATGCTTTCCATCACAGCGACATTGCCGTCAGCGCTGGTAAGAAAACCAGTCAATTCAGCGTTGCTAGCGAGTGTTTTCAGCAGGCTCTGACTATAGAACACGCTGGCCCCCGCCAGCCGTTCGCTGGGCTGGAATAAGGCAACCTGCCGTCCCTGCACCTGCAGGTTATGGACTTTGTCGGTCAATGGCAGAAATGACAACTGCCTGTCGGCGTATGGCGCGAGCCATAGGGCTGCACTTAGATAGCTCGCTACAACCAGCACAACGCCTGCGGCCATGAGCGCCTTTCCATTTCTCATGATAGACGCCGCAAAAAATGAGCGCCCCGACCGAGCCTGCAATCGCTCACCCAGAACAAAAGCATATTCCGCAGCAATCACTGCCGCCGCAGGTGCCAGCGACATCAGATAAACCATGCGTTTACTGGAGGCCAGCGACAACAACAGGAACTGCGCGCCCAGCCACAGGGCGAAGAACAGCAGATAACGATTGGCCATTAACTGCTTTCGAAAATGCCACAGCCCCAGATAAACCAGGATATTCCACGGCAAGAATGCCTCAGGCAGTTTTGTCAGGTAATAATAGGCAGGTTCGTAATGACCCGCCTCTTCGAACGAACCACTGAAGCGTCCAACGCTGTTGGTCCACAGCACGTCCTTCACTGATTGCGTGCCACCCTGTCCGTACAGGAAACACAGCCACACGAGCAGCGGAATCAGGGCCACAAGGGTGAGCATTGCCGGGCGCAACCAGTGAGCAATAACAATGCGTTTGTTCTGCACTGACTCGCAAACAAGCCAGGCGAAAATCACCACGCCCGGCATTGCCAGCCCCAGCACGCCCTTGCTCAGGGTCGCCAGTGTGATACCCAGCATGAACAGCAACCAGGGCCCGGTAGAGAGCCCATCACTACGCAGGCGATTACTGGCATGGAAGAATGCCAACAAAGCGGTGGTTACCCCCAACGCCAGCAAGGCATCCTCGCCCACTTGCCGCGAATTGCTCCAGAAGCTGGCCTGGGTCGCCAGCATGAAAGCAGCCACCCAGGCCACGGATGCCGGCCGCCCGAAACGTCGCAGCATGCTGTAAAGCAGCAACACGCTGAGCAGACCCGCGCAGGCAGAAGCCAGTCTTACCGCCCATGGGGCAGGACCGAACACCTGAATAGCCGCCGCATCCAGCCAGACACTCATCGGCGGCTTTTCCAGAAAAGGCTGGTCGTTCAGTTTCGGCGTAATCCAATTGCCACTCAGGTGCATTTCCATGGCAATGCCAGCCACGCGTGGCTCCGTCGAATTTTGCAACTGGTGATTTCCCAGTGCGAGAAAAAACAGCAAGACACCCAGCAGTAACAGCAACGGCGAACGCACACGAGAAGTCATCAAGGGAGATACCGGTTTGACGAGAAAGAGGATACCGACAGGCAACAGGACGACAAATTATAAACAGTGAGTTGTTGAATAATTGTTGAACAGCTCTTAAACATTTTTTTCACGCCTGCGCAACCAAATACTCACCCTTGTGTATAAATAATTGGCTAACACTCATTAATAGAGCGTGCAGGATGCACTGTCTTTCCGCGTGTGTTTATGATTACAGAAATTTGACAACGCGAAAAACTCTTCTACTTTCATGACGCAGCAGTAGACGCTGATGCTCAACATATTTCACCCTGAAATTTCAGATTTTTCCCGTCCAAGGAATTGACAAATGCGGATTTATTCAACAGCCCCAGCCCGATTCTTGCTGCTGGCGACTGGTACATGGCTGATCATTTTCTTTCTGACACGCCTTTTTTTATTTTCGACTCATATGGATCAAGCAGGAACGCAGTTTTCGCGACTTTCGCAACAGGACTTCTCTACGACCTTGCCTTCCTGAGCTACGCTGCAGTCCCTCTGGGCATTTACGTCTTCCTCTGCCCGCCGGTGTTGTGGCGTGCCCGCGGGCACCGCTGGTTCCTTCAAGGGGTCATGACGATAAGTATATTCGTCATGCTGTTTGTATCGGTCGCCGAATGGCTGTTCTGGGATGAGTTCGGGGTGAGGTTCAACTTTATCGCGGTGGACTACCTGGTCTATTCCGATGAAGTACTCAATAACATTCTCGAATCCTACCCTGTTGGTAAACTGCTCGGCATTCTGGCGCTGGTTGCTATCGTCGTTAGCCTGCTGATCAGTCGAGCAGTAGCCGCAGCAGTGAAAGCGGCCCTGCCGTCCTATCGTGGTCGTCTTGCCGCCAGTGCATTATTGCTATTGTTCGCGGGTATCAGCCTGCAATGGGTCGATCAGGACACACCACGCGGTATGGGTGGCAATGCCTATCAGCGGGAACTCGCCAGTAACGGGCCTTATCAGTTTTTTGCCGCGTTCCGCAACAATGAACTGGACTATCAACAGTTCTACGCCACCCTCCCCGATGCTCAGGTCGCCGGTCAAATGCGCCAGGAGCTTGCCGAGCCCGACAGCCAGTTCACTGGCAACGACCCTCTGGATATTCGACGGTCGATCAACAACCCGGGAACGCCACGCACGCCTAACATCGTACTGGTCACCATCGAAAGTCTCAGTGCCAAATACCTGGGCAGCAATGGAGACACACGCAACCTGACGCCCAACCTCGATGCGCTACGCAAACAGGGTCTTTACTTCAACAACTTCTACGCCACAGGTACACGCACCGACCGTGGTCTGGAGGCCATAACCCTTTCCATTCCGCCCACGCCAGGGCGCTCGGTGGTCAAGCGCGTGGGTCGCGAAAGTGGTTTTGCCAGCCTGGGTCAGCAGTTGGCCCATGTGGGCTATGACAGCGTTTTCGTTTATGGCGGGCGTGGTTACTTCGACAACATGAATGCTTTTTTCAGCGGCAACGGTTATCGCGTCGTTGATCAGAGCAGCGTCAAGGAAGAGGACATTCACTTCAAGAATGCCTGGGGCATGGCTGACGAAGACCTTTATCGTCAGGCGCTGAACCTGGCGGATGCCGATTTTGCGGCAAAAAAACCGTTCCTGCTGCAACTCATGACGACGTCCAACCATCGCCCTTATACGTATCCCGAAGGACGTATCGACATCCCGTCGGGTAACGGCCGTGATGGCGCAGTGAAATATACCGATTACGCCATTGGCAAGTTCCTGGCGGACGCGCGCCAGAAACCATGGTTCGACAACACAATATTCGTCTTCGTCGCTGACCACACCGCGGGCAGCGCCGGAAAGGAAGACCTGCCTATCGATAACTATGCTATCCCGCTGTTCATCTACGCCCCCAAGCTGATCCAGCCGGCAGAAATATCCCGTCTGGCCAGTCAGATCGACTTGGCGCCCACCTTGCTGGGTTTGTTGAACCTGGACTATCAATCGACGTTCTTCGGCCGCAACCTGTTTCTGGACACCTCGTTGCCACCTCGCGTGGTAGTCGGCAATTACCAGCACCTGGGCCTGTTTGACGGCAACAACCTTGCGATCCTCAGCCCCCGCCAGGGTCTGCGTCGTCACGACAATGCGCCGGGAGAAAGTGTCGAAAGCAAGGCGACCAGCGATGATCCATTGATCGCTCGTGCCATCGCCTATTACCAGGTTGCCAGTTACGGGTTCAAACACAAGTTGCTCGGCTGGAAGCCTGAAAACGCCAAGCCATAGCCGTAACGCAACATCGCCGCCTATAGAGGGCAAGCCACGACTTGCCCTCTATCCGAGCAGACCCTCTTCGATGCGCCGCCCTCAGTCACTACTAAGTTTCACTGCGTACCTGGCAACTCAGCGGCTTTTCTGCTGCGCCAGTTGCGTCCAGTCCTCCGGGTTTATAATTCCCCGGATAACGGGTTTACCCTGGCTGTCGAGCGAAATGAAAAGCGCACTGTCGTACTCGCTGGTGGCTGCATGAGGATACCCATGCAGGCTTTCCAACTGACCAATACAACCGCTGTGCGTCACCAGAATCAGATTTCGATTCAGAGACTTGTGCGCCATGACTTCATTCAGCATCTTCTCATCACAGTTGTACAACCATTCCTGGGCCTCCATCGGATGGCCAAACATGGCTTGTGCGGTCTGGGCGGTGCGGGTCAAAGGGCTGGTTATTACATCGGTGTGTGCAAGCCCGAGTTCGCTGAACGACCGGCCGACATCTGTCGAAACGGAACTGCCGTAGCGAGTGATGCCGTCGTTTGCACCAAGGCACTCGTTGCTGGAGCGGTCGCAGCGTTCGCCGTGGCGAACCAGTACCATCACATCACCTTTCTTCCAGCTGGCATACAAACCGGACATGGCCAGATTCTCGCCCTGAACAAGCCGAACTGGCGAGCGCGGCCAATAGGTGTAACCCGTCAACACAAGCAAAGAAATCACAATGGCGGCCGCCATCAGAACAACATTTACCCTGCCGCCCAGAAGCGAAGATGCCCTGAACGCGGATTTACCATAACTTTTCATCAAGTTGCCCCGCATGCCTGCCTGTTCAATGGACAACCGAACACGCTGACTCTGTCCTTTAAGGCCGCCAGCTTGATCAAGGACAGGTCATCGTCGGGTCAATGACATGTGAAAAAAATGCCAAAGCTGAATGAAACGGTTTTCATGAAAGTCCTGCTAGGAATTGAACAGGCCGCTACGTATATTCTGCCTCGCAGAAGACTTGGGCACATCGACCTGAACTCTCAAGCCACGCAAATGACTATGGAATAAAAAAGAGTGCAAAGCGAAAAATCAAGATTCTATGCTTGGAACTTCGGCGTGCCGGTGGCAATAGCGCTGCTGACCTTTTTCGTTTTTGATCTTACTTCGCTCGACGAAGCGATCAGCAACTGGCTTTACTACCCGCTTCAGGTATTTCCGTTTGAGCATGACCGCCTATTTGAAAATTTGACCCACCGCTGGCCCAGGATCATTCCCGACTGGACGGGAGAAGCCGCAGTGATCGGGCTGTTGCTTTCCTTTATATGGCCACTGCTGAAGCCCGGGCGCAATGACCGAATGATTGGCTTGCTGGAAACTGCTCGGGTAGCCCCATTGTTACGCTTCACTGCTCGTCACCGTCGCGACCTGCTATTTATCGTGGTCTCTTTCGCGGTGATCACCGGCATGATCCACTTTTTCAAAAGTCACACGAGCATTTACTGCCCTGTGGAAACCACTCTGTATGGCGGCACAATGGAGAAAAAGGAGTGGTTCGAAAACTTCAGCCTGTTCCATGAAGCAGGTGCAGGTCGTTGCTGGCCAGGAGGCCATGCTTCGGGGGGATTTACCATGGTGGCACTGTATTTCGTTGCACGCCGTTACTGCTGGCGCCATGCCAAGGCAATCCTCTACGCATCGACCGTACTGGGTGCAATCTACGGCACCACACGAGTTGTTCAGGGCTGGCATTTCATGTCCCACACATTCTGGGCTGGTGTGATTGTCTGGCTCAGTGCGCTGCTTACCGCGCTCGCCTTTTATGGCTGGCGGCAGTTGGCGCAACCGATTGAAACCACCCCGCATAAACCACTCAACTGACTCTGACGGGCTCGCTGTCCGCATCCTGCGGTTGCAGTTCCACACGGAAGCTGCAACCGCCAGGCAGGTTGCTTGATGTCACCTGCCATCGCTGATAGGCACAGATCCGATTAACCAGTGACAGCCCTACTCCCAGCCCTTCACCACGTTGTTCCTCACCCCGTACGAAGGGTCGGGACAACGCATTCTGCGTGTCGTCGGAAATACCCGAGCCGCTGTCCTCTACACAAAACCCGGTCTTGAACAGCGACAGCTTGATATACCCCGTATCGGTGTAATGCCAGGCATTACGCAGCAGATTCCCCATTACCGAATGCAACAGGGTCGCGTTGTAAGACGCACCTGCGTTCGCGCCAGGACTGAACATCAACTCCAGCCCTTTTTTTTCTATCGGCGTTCGCCATACCTCAATCAGCTCGCACGCCACTTCATGTACGGTTGCCCGGAGACCATTGCGCGCATGGGCTCCATTGTCCCTGGCCAGCATGAGAAATGTTTCAACGAGCTGGCGCATGTCGGACGTCGCCTGCGTGATACGCAAGACTTTCGCTCGCCCCAACTCATCCAGGCAGGGGCTCTCAAGCAGTAACTCACTGGACGAGGCAAGTACCATCAAAGGGGTACGCAACTCGTGACTGACATCACTGGTAAACAACTTCTCTCGGCCCAGTGCCGCTCGCAATTGCCCGAGCGTATGGTCAAAAGAAACAGCCAGCTCACCCACTTCATCATCGGCATAGTCCGGAGACAACGGCGGCGCAATAGACAACAGTTGATCACGGTGTCGAACCTGACGCGACAAACGCGCGACCGGAGCGATGACGCGTGTGGCGAGCACACGCCCAAGCAACACGGCAAGCAGCACGCTGAGCACAAAACCGACAAATACAATGGCCAGCAACATCCTTTCGCGCTTTTCGAAACCACTTTGATCTCGCAACAACACATAGCGACGGTCGGCGACGGTACTCACCAGCGCATAATACTCCTTGCCCTGACGGGTGATTTCCTGAAACCCCGGATGCAGATATTCCAGATCCTGCGGAACAGCCAAATCGCCTGCGCCTTCTTCGACGTAGAACAATTCCTCGCGCTCAGGCCGATGACTCCACTCATTGGTACTTTGCGCATTCAAGAGACGGTGCAGATCGTTTTCAAGATCAATGGTAATGAGCCTGGATTCAACGAAGTGCTCGGTCATGTAAATACCGATGCCAAACATGGCCGCCACAAATGCGCTCATCAGCGCAAACACCACCACAATGCGGCGTCTTAGGTTGGTTTTTATATTCATGGCTTACCAAAACGATACGTTTGTGCGTCACGCACAGGCGGGATATCGCGACGCTGGACACTTTACGCAACCGGTTCAAATCGACGATAGCTTATCGGTATAGCACGCAGGATCAGAATCTGCGACAGCGCCTGCCCACGTGCGGCGAGCGTATTGAGCGGCAACGCCAGAACACGCAAGCAGGGCATACGTCAGTCAACAAGACAATTGGCACGCTTGTTCTGTGCTTTATCAATGAGATTGTTTATTGTATGCGTATGATTCTCTATAACTTCGGAACGACTGCTTTCTCATGACCTGCTCAAGCGCTCCTGATCAGACCCGCATCGACGACCTTTATGCACAGCACTCCGGCTGGCTACGTCATTGGCTGACCCGGCGCTTTGGCAACTCGTTCAACACTGCCGACGTAGCGGACCTGACTCACGATACCTTCCTGCGCCTGTTGCTCAAGCCACGAGTATTCATGCTGCCCGGTGAAGCGCGGTCGTTCCTATGTACCGTTGCACGTGGCCTGTGCATCGATCAATGGCGCCGGGGGCAGATCGAGCAGGCATGGCTGACAGAGCTGGCAAACAGGCCCGAGAACCTACACCCCTCCCCCGAGTACGTCACCATTCTTCTCGAGACACTGCATGAAATCGACGCCATGCTGCGTGACTTGCCGCACAAGGCGCGAACCGCCTTTTTGCTGGCGCAACTGTCAGGCAACACTTACCGCGAGATTGCCGAACAGATTGGCACCAGCGAGCGCATGGTGAAAAAGTACATGGCACAGGTCATGTATCAGTGCATGGTGCGTGAACTGTCCGCACGTGCCGATGGGTGTTGACCATGAACAGTCCTCGCAGTGATCATTATGATGTTCTCCAGCAAGCTGCGGCATGGTATGCGCGTCTGGGTGCAGAGGATGCTGGCGATTCCGAGCGACGCAAGTGGCAGAATTGGCTGAGCCAGAACGAGGAACACCGCAAGGCCTGGGCACTGGTGGAGAAGATAGGTGGACGCTTCGCCCAGTTTCAGGATCCGCTAGAAAGAAATGGCGCTTACAAGGTTCTACAGTCCACCAGCTCTTCATCGATGAGCCGCCGTCAGACCCTTCTTTCAATGGGCGTTCTCGCACTGGGCGGGGCATTGGGCTGGCACCTGCTGAACAACGGTGAGAACGGCTCGCTGTTTGCTTCGATTCGGGCCGATTTATCCACCTCAACGGGCGAAACACGAGAGTTCACGCTGGCTGACGGCATCCGAATCTGGCTCAACACCGCCAGCGCATTGAACGTTACGGCCTCCCCTGATGTTCAAGCGTTGCAACTGCTGAAAGGCGAAGTGTTGATCGACGCTATCCGCTCGCGGAATAAGCGGACGCAGGTAAAGACCCTTAATGGAAAAGCGCAGGCATACGGCGCAGAATTCAGTGCACGGCTGCTGAATGATGACGCCACCTGCATCACGGTCTATTCAGGCGAGGTGTCGGTCATGGCAGCCGATCAAAGCTGCGATGTACATGCCGGGCAGCAGATAACCCTTTATGGGGATCGACTCGACGGCCCACAACCCGCTCCTGCCTCTGGCCGCGCGTGGACCTCCGGCATTCTGGTCGCTGAAGGTATGCCGCTCCTGCAGTTCGTCAATGAACTGTCCCGCTACCGGCATGGCTACCTTGCTTGTGACGAGAAGATTGCAGGGCTGCGAGTGGTCGGCACCTTTTCCATCAAAGATACAGACAGGGCACTGGCTGCCCTCGCGTCGGTACTGCCCGTGGCGATCAAGCGCACGCTGCCCTGGTGGGTCACTGTCGAGGCGCGGGCATAATTGCGCGGTCCTGATTTTTTTTGCACGCGGTGGTTCCCCTTTTGCCCTGCTCGTCCGGTGTAGATGAAAGCCAATATTTTTTCCTTTCATCAGCGTGGACGCCAGCACTATGCATTTCCATAAACGACGCCCGTTTTATCTCAGCCTGACGCCGCTGGCCATGATCATTCCATTGACGGTGGGCGGTGTAAGTGCATCGTGGGTCTCAACCGCCTCTGCCACCGATGCAAGCGCATTGACTCACCGGTTCAGCATCGAGAAAGGCCCACTCACCGGGCAACTCGTCCGTTTTGCCCAGCAGGCAGGTATCGAGTTGGCCGGAAATGCGGCGTATACCGACGGCAAGGTCGGACCGGGCCTTGACGGCAACTACTCGGTCACTGAAGGACTGACCGCATTGCTCGCAGGCAGCGGCATCTTTGCCGCGCAGCAAAGCAACGGCAGCTACACGCTGGTTGCCTCAGAGTCGATGGAGTTGCGCGCGATACAGGTTGAAGCCAACTCCGATCGCAGTACCAGCTACCAGCCAACCGGTACGAGTTCGATCCTGCACAGCGACAGGTCGACGCTGGAAGTGCCCCAGGTCGTGAACGTAGTCTCTGCACAAGTTCTGCGCGATCAGAAGCCGCGCAATCTGGACGATGCGCTGGCCAATACCAGTGGCATCACTCAGGGCAACACCCTGGCGGCGACGCAAGACACCTTGATGAAGCGTGGCTTTGGCGGCAATCGCGACGGTTCGATCATGCACAACGGAATGCCCATCGTTCAGGGACGTGGTCTGAGCGCTACTGCTGACAGCGTGGAAGTGCTCAAAGGTCCGGCATCGCTGCTTTACGGCATCATGGACCCAGGTGGCGTAGTCAACGTCGTCAGTAAACGCCCGCAGCTGGAGAGCTACAACGCAATCAGTGGTCGCGCCTCCGCCTATGCGCATGGCCGCGACGGTAGCGGTGGCAGCTTTGACAGCACCGGCGGGCTGGGCGACAGCCGTCTGGCTTATCGCATGGTGGTGGATTATGAAGACGAGGATTACTGGCGTAATTTCGGCACCCATCGCGAATCTCTGGTCGCGCCATCGCTTGCCTGGTACGGCGACAAGACACAAGTGGTGCTTTCATATGAGCACAGGGAATTTCTTTACCCTTTCGACCGCGGAACGGCACTGGACCCGCGTACCAACCACCCGCTGGATATTCCCAGAACACGGCGCCTGGACGAACCGTTCAATGAAATGGAAGGTCGCTCGGACCTCACGCAACTGAGCGTCGACCATCAGTTCAACGACAACTGG
Organism: Pseudomonas sp. ICMP 10191; assembly: GCF_001467335.1. Lineage (NCBI taxonomy): Bacteria > Pseudomonadati > Pseudomonadota > Gammaproteobacteria > Pseudomonadales > Pseudomonadaceae > Pseudomonas > Pseudomonas sp. ICMP 10191. The sequence goes on along the minus strand of NZ_LKGW01000105.1, from coordinate 55,066 downwards.
AAATCTCATTTCGGCTACAGCTGGAACCGTGAAACCTACGATGCCAACCAATTGCGGATCAATGCCATCAATGCCGCCACGGGCGCAGTGACGCGCAGTAACGATGCAACCCATGGTGCTGTGAGCGCCGACAGTTTTGCAATTGCCGACCTGGAAGGCACCTTTCAGATCGCAGGCTTCCAGAATGACTTGCAGGTTGGCGTCGATGATGAGAAACGCAAAATCTTCCGCTCGGACCTGCTGCGTCAAACAGCGCGGTCCAGCTTCAATTATCTGAACCCTGTCTATGGCCGGGAATCCCCGTCCAGCACCGTATCGGCCAGCGACAGTGACCAGACCGATAAACTGCGCGCCACCTCGTTATTTGCTCAGGACTCGTTCCACCTCAACGAACAGTGGATTCTGGTGGCCGGTGCGCGCTACCAAACCTACGATCAAATAGCCGGACGCGGTCGCCCCTTTGTGGCAAACACCAATATCAATGGGCAGAAATGGCTGCCGCGCGGTGGCGTCGTCTACAAATACAACGATGTGCTGTCGTTCTACGGCAGCTACACGCAATCACTGAAACCCAGCTCAACCATTGCGCCGTTAAGCAGTGGCGTGGTCATTGACTCTGCCGTGCTGCCTGAGCAAGCCAGGTCCTACGAACTGGGTGCCAAACTGGACATTCCGGGACGCATTACGGCTACCGCAGCGGTCTTCGATATTCGCAAGAAAAACATTCTGGTCTCCCAGTTCAACGATGCGACCAAGCTCACCGACTGGCGGACATCCGGAGAAGCCCGCTCGCGAGGCATAGAACTGGACGTGGCTGGAGAATTGACCGATCGCTGGAGCGTGATCAGCAGCTTTGCACTACTGGATGCGAAGATCACCAAGGACCCGCTCTACAAGGGCAACGAGCTGTGGAACGTCGCCCGGCGCACAGCGGCAGTGTCTGCGGTATACGACTGGGGCAGCATTATCGGCGGCGGTGACCGCTTGCGCACCGGCGCTGGCGCACATTACGTCGGAGAGCGCCCGGGAGACTCTGCCAACTCATTCGAACTGCCCGCCTACACCGTGGCGGATGCCTTCGCGTCTTACGATACAAAAGTCGATGAGCACAAGCTCAACATTCAGTTCAACGTCAAGAACCTGTTTGACCGCACGTATTACACCTCCAGCGCCAACCGTTACTTCGTGTCCGTTGGTGATGCGCGGCAGTTCATTCTTTCCACCACTCTGGAGTTTTAAGCCGATGATGTCGTTGATCAGGTGGCTCAAGGTGACGGGATTACAGATTTTTGCCAGTGTGTTCACGCTGCTGGCACCTCTTTCGGTTCAGGCGGATGACTCGCTGCTGTACACCACCCGCGCAGCAACCGTGCTGCCAGGCGCTGGCTACAGTTGGGGGTTCGCGGCATTGCAGCCGGCACAGCCTCATTTGTACATCGCACGCCGCGAGAACGGTTTATCCGTGTTCGACGTCGAACGGCAGGTTTTGATCAAGACCCTGGACAACTCGACCGGTGCCAATGCCGTTGCCTTTGCACCTGAGCACAATCACGCCTATGTCGCCAACATGGACGGTACATTAGGCATCGTCGCGCTGGACCGCATGACCGTACAAAACCGGCTCAAACTGGACTCAGGCAACCTGAACAATGTCATCTACGATCCCGGGCATCAGCGAGTGATCGTTACCAGCGGCCGTCGCGGCGACCACTCCACACTGTATTTCATCGACACACGTACCGACGCACTCGTGGGTTCCCGGCAGGTTCCGGCACAGAAACTCGACGCGCCGATCATCCTCGGCGACGGCACGCTGATAGTGCCGATGCGTGACGAGAATCAAGTGGCCGTTCTTTCAGGCCAACTGCTGGAGAAACATCAGTACTGGACGTTCGAGGGCTGCAACAAACCCAGCGCGGTCGCCGCCGATGAATCGCGACAACGTCTGTTCATTGCCTGTCGTGGCGCAAGCCCTCAGTTAATTATTGCCGACTTGATGACCGGCAAACGCCTCGCAGCATTGCCCACCACCCGCGCTGTCAACAGCATGGCGTACGACCGCCAAAACGATCGCCTGTTGATACCCAGTGGTGCAGATGCCAGTCTGACCGTGGTGGCACGTGACCCGGACGGGCAGTATCGGACCAAAGGAAGTGTCAGCACCCGTTTGTGGGCGCACAACATGACGTTTGATTCTGCACGCTCACAAGCGTACTTGCTAAGTGCCGAATTCACCCAGCCTGAGCCCACTGCCGAACAGCCAAAGCCCGACCCGATATTCCACCGGGACACCTTCACAGTAACAACCCTTAAAACCCAGTGAATATAGACTTGGCAACATCAATGGCACAGGTGCCACCGTTGAGATTGAATATATATCCCGCCGCAGGCTGTTAGAGTATTTGCTCTTTGAAAGTTGCACTGTTACGCAAGCTGTAGAGCCGCACGATGATAAGGTAAAAAATTGAGGGATGGACTTTACCAACGTGTTGTCGAAGCGGATCGGCACTGACACGATATCGAATGGCTGAAATAAAAACGGGGAGCGATCAACGCTCCCCGTCTGATACTTCAGTCCAGTCTTGTTGCGTTGGTTCAGATCGCAGCGACAACTTTGGCTGGCGGCTGAGTACGACGACCCAGTACACCGGCGCCCGCTGCTACCAGACCCGAGATCACCAAAGTGATCAACAGAATCCAGGCACCTTGCGAAACGCGCTTGGCAGTCACTTCAGCTGCTTCACGGGCTTTCTGTTCTGCCTGAGCTTTCAGTTCCTGATACTTGGCATAAGCCTGACGATAGCTGGCCTGCGCCTGATCGACGATCTGATTGGCTTCGGCATCAGTCTTGTTGCCGCGCGCCTTGATCAGATTGACCAGCGCCTGACGATCAGCCGCATCCCAAGCCTGGTCGCCTTTGGCTTTGATGCGATCCATCAGACCGCTCAATTGCTCGTCAGCTTGCTGAGGATTCTGTGCGCTCTGCTTGGCAGTATTCTGCGCATCCTGCTGAGTCGCTTGAGCTTCCTGCTTGACATTGTCCGGGTTCAGCTCGGGCTTGCCGGTCTGACGCATGGCCGTTTCGATTTCGCCCTGGATATCGTCCAGATTGAAATCAATGCCCTGAGCGCGCAATTGATCCTGAATCTTGCTGCCAACGGCCGGAGCCACCTGTGCGATACCGCTGCCCAGGGCCGACATGCCGCTACCTGCCAGATTGAGGCCACCGCGTACTACGCCGGTCACTGCACTGGAGACCAGATAAACAGTGATAAGCGATACAGTCGCCCACACCAGCAGGCCATGAAACGCGCCTTCGCGCTGCGCGAGACGTCCCGCGGCCCAGCCGCCGACGAACAGCGAGATCACCGAGCTTACAACGACCCAGATACCTGCGCCCGTACCCATACCGGACAGTGGATTGGCTTCCTGCATGGGATCGATACTGGCACTTCCGATTGCCGTACCCAGCAGGTTCAGCAACAGCGACACAACCATGGCCAGAACAACACCGGCCAGAATCGCACTCCAGGAGATTCGTTTAAGCAGCGGAGCCGCTGCATGAGTTTCGTGGTACACAGGGGCACCTGGGGCGATACGGTCGTCGCGAATCATAGTCATAGTCCTTTGAGTCATTGGCAGTGAACGCACAAATGTGTGACGTACCCATCAATGACCCAGACGACGTTCAAGAAGTTTAAAACTTTTATAGACTTTTTTTCAGGCTGTACAAAGCACAATAGAACAGTATTGTTAATGACGCACAGCAACGGAACGTAACCTTCGCCCGATGCTCCAAGCGCTTTACACACTTACCGTTTCATTAGGCTGTTTGCTCTAATTATTGAAGTTGTCTGACGTCTGCTAATAACAGACGAGAATTAACCTGTTGCCAACTTTTAACTGTCGATACTCACTGGATATACGCAACTCTGCAGGAATGCGCGCAGGTATCGTAATAAAGACAGCGCCGTGCACCGTGCGCCAAAAAGCATGAAGGCCCGACTGAGAACAGTCAGGCCTTCGCAGGTGCATTGCCAGTGCCGTCAGGCGATACCGTTAGGCCCGTCAAGAACCTGCCTGACCTTCCTGGCGAGGTCCTGCGGCATACAGGGCTTGGACACCACCTCAAACTCTGAGCCGCCAATGTCGGTTCGCTCGATCGAGCTCTCAGCGTAGCCGGTGGTCAGCAGCACCTTGACCTTGGGGTACCTGCGCCTGACTTCCCGCGCGAGCATTACCCCGTTCATGCCGCCCGGCATGATCAGGTCGGTGAACAACAGGTCATACGTGCTGCCGGCCTCGAAGCGCTTCAGTGCCTCACGGGCGTTGAGGACGATTTCCGACACATAGCCGTAATCATCCAGCACCATCTTCGCCAGTTCGGCCACGTCAGGACGGTCTTCCACGATCAGAATGCGCTCGGAGCTGCCAATGCGCCTTTCCGAAGCTTTCGGCGGATCGTTTTTACTCAGTACCGCCTCGTCTACCGGGAAATACAAGCGCAGCGTAGTACCGACACCTTCTTCGGTATAAATACGCGCCGCGCCGCCCGACTGTTTGGCAAAGCCGTAGACCATCGAAAGACCGAGCCCGGAACCCTTGCCTTCTTCCTTGGTGGTAAAAAACGGGTCCATTACCCGATCACGGATACTCGCGGGCATGCCGATGCCATTGTCCGTCACCGCAATAGAAACATAACGCCCCGGCAACAGACCGTCATAGGACATATTGGCCAGCTCATCGACGACCAGATTGCGGGTTTCGATGAATATCTTGGGGTTGGGCCTGCCAATCAGCGCGTCCCGGGCGTTGATGAAAATATTCAGCAAGGCAACTTCTGCCTGGGTCGGGTCAATGCGGCAGTTTTTCAGTGCCGGATCCAGATCGGTTTCGATCACCACTTCCGGTCCAAAAGTACGCTCGATCAACGGCTCCGTCGTGGAGACCAGGCCATTGAGATTGAGGACTCGCCCCTGCAGCTTCTGTTTGCGGGCAAACGCCAGCAATTGCTTGGTCAATGTGCTGGCGCGTTCAACAGCAGACTTGGCGTGATGAACACTGCGCTGGACACGCTGCACGTCAATGGAGGGTTTCTCTGCCGCACTGCCGATCAAGTCGATATAACCGCCCATCACTTGCAGCAGGTTATTGAAGTCGTGCGCGATGCCACCGGTAAGCTGCCCCAAGGCCTCCATCTTCTGTGCCTGACGCAATGCCTCTTCGGCATCTCGACGACGGCTGATGTCCAGCTGCGACGCAAAGAAATAGATCAGGTCACCCGCGTCGTTATAGACCGGAGAAATAAACAGGGCATTCCAGAACGTTGAACCGTCCTTACGGTAGTTGAGAATCTCAGTGGAGATATCGACGCGTTCATCGATTGCATCGCGAATGGATTTCACCACCGCCCGATCAGTGTCCGGCCCTTGAAGAAACCGGCAGTTGCTACCGATGATTTCTTCTGACGCATAACCGGTCATTTCCAGAAATGCACGGTTGGCAAAAATGATGGGGTTGTCGGGGCGATTGGGGTCCGTCACGATCATCGGCATCCGTGTCGTTTCTACCGCTGCGAAAAAGATATCCTTTCCCTGATGCTTGATATCTCCCGTCGCCGCATTGTCGACTCGGGCTTTATTTTCCGACACTCCAGAAACTCCACGACTGTTTATTGGGCTAGTGCGAATGCTCTCTCTAATGGCTAGGACTGGCGAAGCCTGAAAGGGTTCTCGCTGAGCAGACAAAAAGCAAATTATATTCAGTTAGTACATTGAACAGCCTGAAAATATCGCCCGGCATCGACTGTTCACTCACCGGTTTAGTGACGCCAGTCACACATCAGGCATCGAACACCTGTCCCTTTTCCAGAGCACGCAGGGCTGGCAGTTGACGCTGGCCGTGAACCACAAGGCGTATGCACTTGCAGTACCACCCACCGTTTCTGCTTTCCCCCTTGAACCTGACCCTGCAATTGTTCGGTTTCAGTACGGCTCTTGCTTTTACCTGTGTCGCCGAGGCTGATGTTGTCAGCCTGTCCAACATCGAAGTGGACGGCTCACGTATCGACAGCCCGGCGCAAATCCCGCGCGACGCGTTACGGGAAGTTCCGGGCGGTACCAACATTGTCGATATGAACACCGTCGAGCAAGGACGGGTCGCCAACAATGAAGACGTGTTCAAATACCAGCCCGGCATCTACGCCAAGGCCGCCAACAGTGAGGGGGCAAAAATCTCGATTCGTGGTTCGGGCCTGAACCGGGCGCCTGGCGCGCATGCCTCCGGGCTGTTCGAAATGCTCGACGGCTTGCCGCTGACCGGCCCCGGGGGTACGCCCTACGAACTCAAGGAGCCGTTATGGCTGAGCCACGTAGAAGTACGACGCGGTGCCAATGGCTTTGAACTGGGCTCGCTGGCGCTGGGTGGCGCGGTTAACTATGTCACCCACACCGGTTATGACGCGCCCAGGCTGCAGTTGCGCTACGAAGCAGGAAGCCACGGTTACTCGAAACGGCAGATCAGCTCGGGACAGGTGTTGGGCGATCTGGACTATTACGTCAGCGTGACCGACTCAAGCTACAACGGCTTCCAGGACCAGAGTGCCGGCGGTAGCCAGGGTATCGCAGCCAACGTCGGTTACCGGTTCAGCCCGAATCTGGAAACCCGCTTCTTCTTTCGTTACCGGGAAACCGACAACGACTCGCCGGGCAGACTGACCCGCGAGCAGATCCGCCATGATCCACAGGCGGCCAATGCGCTCAACCGTACGCGCGACTCAAAACGCCTGCAACCCGGCAGCACCTGGCTCGGCAACAAGACCACTGTTTATCTGGATGAAAGCTCACGCCTCGAAACGGGTCTGGTCTATCACGATTACCCCATGGACCTGCGCGAGGGCACCAATCGCCTGAAAGTCGCTTACACCGATATCAGCGGCACGCTCAATTACATACGCCAGGACACCGTGTCTGGCCATCAGAGCACGACCACGCTGGGACTGCGAACCACCAAGGGGCTGCCTGACAACGGCGCATCGGAATTCGTCCGCGTGCCAGCCGGCAACACCGCAGGCTATGTGCCAGGGACCAGAACCCGGGATTACAGCTACCTGGGCTCGGACAGCGTGCTGCACCTGAGCAATGATCTGGAGTGCGCTACGACTTCACGCCGCAATTGCAGCTTTACGGCAATCTGAGTCGCTCGGTCGAGCCGCCGCACGCCTGGTCAATGATCTGGGGTTCCAACCGTTTTTTCCCAGCAGGCAGCGGTGCGGCGACCGGCCTGCAGAGTATTGGCGTCAAACTTGAAAATCAGACCGCGACTACGCTGGAGCTCGGCGGCAAGGGTAATAGCGCAGCAGGCGACTGGACCGCAGGGTGGTATTACTCGCAGGTCAGACATGAACTGCTCAGTGTCGAAACCCAGGCAGCCAGCGCGACAGGCTCGCAAGTCATTGCCGAGTCCAACGCCAGCCCGACCATCCATACCGGTATCGAACTCAGCCTGGACAGCCCGCTGTGGCAGGGAGGCGCTGCGGGCAAGGTCGATTTACGCCAAGCCTACACGTTCAGCGACTTTCACTACCGTAACGACGACCGCTTCGGCGACAACGCGCTGCCGGGTATCCCCCGGCATTACTATCAGGCCGAGCTGCGCTACAGCCATCCTGTCGGCGTTTACGTAGCACTCAACACTGAGCACGCGTCGAGGATCGCGGTCGATTACGCCAACTCGTTTTACGCCGATCAGTACACCTTACTGGGCGCCACACTGGGCTACGCGTCACCCGGCGAAGACTGGCAGACCTGGCTGGACCTGCGCAATCTGACTAACCAGCGTTACGCCAGCACCGTGACACCCGGCTATGACGACAACGGCAAAGACATCGCACGCTCGACACCCGGCGACGGGATGGGGATTTATGCCGGTATTTCCTGGAGCCTTCGTTAGGCGCAAGGCATCGTTGGCTATCGGCACCTAGAAGTTGGCCGGGGTGTTGGCGCTGATGATCTCCGCTTCGTCCTGGCCGATGTTGCGGAAGCGATGCGGCAAGGTGGTCGGGAAGTAATAGCCGTCACCCGGACCGAGAATGTTGACCTGCCCATCGATGGTCAGCTCCACGGTGCCGCGCGTCACCAGACCGCACTCCTCACCTTCGCTGTGGACGATGGGTTCATCGCCCGAGTCGGCGCCCGGCGCGTATTGCTCACGCAGAAACCGCATCTGCCGGCTTGGCAATGTCGCGCCGACCAGCAGCAGGCGGGCACCGTTGCGCCCAAGATCGGGTTGATCGCCGGCTCGAAACACGTACTGATCCTGACCCGGAGGCTGATCGAACGTGAAGAAATCCGCCAGCGTCATGGGAATCCCTTCAAGCAGCTTTTTCAGCGAGCTGATGGAAGGACTGACACGATTTTGTTCGATGAGGGAAATCGTGGCATTGGTCACACCACTGCGTCTGGCGAGCTCACGCTGTGACAGCTTGTAGCTTTCACGCACCAGTTTGAGTCGTGCTCCCGTATCCATAGTGGCCTTATGTGAAAGATATCCGGTGAATGAGGCAGCGCCCCGGTGCAATGGATCGTCCATCACCCGAAGCCATCAAGCCGGATATTAAATCACGTTTGCCCACAACACTCAGCAGCTCATCGCTCTAGCGACTGCTGCGCGCATACCTCTGGCAGGCCTCGCGAAAGGCCTTGAACAGGCTGAGCGACACGGGGTTGTCCATGAACGCCCATTCCGGGTGCCACTGCACGCCCAGCACAAAGCCTGGCGCACCAGGCATGGACACCGCTTCGACCAGACCGTCGGGGGCCAATGCTTCCGCGCGCAGGTCCGACGCCATGCGATCGATACCCTGACTGTGCAGGCTGTTGACCTCGAACCCCGGTGCCAGGCCCAGCGAGTCGAGCAAACCGCCAGGCTGTACCTGCACGGCATGCTTTGGCGCGTACTGCACCGCCAGCACCTCGCTTTGTGGCTCGCGATGATCCAGATAGCCGGGCAGCTCCTGGACACGCTGATGCAGGCTGCCGCCCAGCGCGACATTCAGTTCTTGAAAGCCGCGGCAAATGCACAACACCGGCACCCCCTGAGCGATGGCAGCCCTGAGCAATGGCAAAGTTGTGCGATCCCGGAAGACGTCATGGGCGGTGCCCTCCACGCTCGCCGGCCCATTGTAGTGACGCGGCTCGACGTTGGACGGCGAGCCGGTAAACAACAGGCCATCCAGTGAGGCAAGCAGTTGCGGAGGCTCGGTGGGCACCTCGAGCGCAGGCAGGATTACCGGCATGCCCGCGAAGGCTGCGGCCTCGACGTACTTGTCGCCTGCGGTGTGAGAAGAGTACTTGCCCAACTGCTGACGGCAGGCGGTGACACCAATCAAGGGAGGTCGCGACATAGGTTGAATCCTGTGTGAAATCTGAGTGGTCAGCGCCGATTACCGGACGCTATCCAGCGGGAATGAAACCAGTCTAGGATAGTCATCCGCGCAACAAACATAGGCATTCAGGCAAAGGAACAATGCACCAATGCAATATGAAATCACCCACGCCGACCTTTCATTGGTGCTCGCCCTGGTTCGCGGCCGCACCCTCGCCCGTGCCGCCGACCTGTTGCAGGTTGATGTATCGACCGTGTTTCGCTCGATCCGTCGTTTGGAAGCCGCCCTTGGTGCCGCGCTGTTTGAAAAGAACCGGCGCGGGTACGTACCGACCGATACCGCTCAGGCCATGGCCGAACAGGCCGAGCGTGCCGAACAGGCGCTTGCCGCTGCGCGCATCGCTTTGCAGCAGGGCGAACAAGTCGTCAGCGGCACGGTGCGCCTGACCTGTACCGATGCGGTACTGCACAGCCTGCTGTTGCCCGCGCTGGCAGACTTCATGCCGCAGTACCCTGCCCTTACGCTGGAGCTGGCCACCTCCAACGCCTTTGCCAACCTCAGCCGTCGCGATGCCGACATCGCCCTGCGCCTGACCAATACGCCTCCCGAGCACCTGATCGGGCGCTGCCTGGGCAGTGCCGACTACTTTGTCTGCGGTCGCCCGGAATACCGCGAGGCCCTGACGCAAAACCCTGCCTCGATCCCCTGGATCAGCCCGGACGACTCGATGCCCGACCACACCTCGGTGATCTGGCGCAAACAGGCGTTTCCAGGGGTATTACCGAGCTACCGCTGCAGCAACATGTCGGCTGTCTCGCAGTTGGTCGCTGCCGGCCTGGGCGTGGCGGCGCTGACCGGTTTCACGGTCGAGGGCCTGGGTGCGGTCGAACGCCTGAGCGGCCCTCTGGAAGGATGCCGCACTGACCTGTGGCTGCTGACCCGCCCCGACTGCCGCGCCCTGCGTTCTGTGCAGACCCTGCTGGAAGCACTCGCGCCGCGCCTGCGAGCGGCGCTGCTGGTATCCAGCCCCGGCTGATCAATCTCTGTGGATCCATTAAATAATAGTTAACTAAATTAATCATTGGATTAATCTCGATCCTGTGGCATTAATAATCGCGAGGAAACAACATGATTCATTCTGTGGATCCATAAGATCAATAATCGAACCGTGGAGAACCATCATGCACCCGAAAAATGCGTGGTACGTCGCCTGTACAGCGGATGAAGTCGCTGACAAGCCTCTGGGGCGGCAGATCTGCAACGAAAAGATGGTGTTCTATCGCGACCAGGACCAGCAGGTCATTGCCGTCGAAGACTTCTGCCCGCATCGCGGCGCCCCGCTCTCGCTGGGTTATGTCGAGAACGGCCAGCTGGTGTGTGGTTATCACGGACTGGTCATGGGCGGCGACGGCAAGACTGTTTCAATGCCCGGCCAGCGTGTTCGCGGCTTCCCTTGCAACAAGACCTTCGCGGCGGTCGAGCGCTACGGCTTCATCTGGGTCTGGCCCGGTGACCGGGAAAAGGCCGACCCGGCACTCATCCACCATCTGGAATGGGCAGTCAGCGACGACTGGGCCTACGGCGGCGGGCTGTTTCATATCCAGTGCGATTACCGCCTGATGATCGACAACCTGATGGACCTCACCCACGAAACCTATGTGCATGCGTCAAGCATCGGCCAGAAGGAAATCGACGAGGCAGCGCCCGTCACAACGGTCGAAGGCGAGGAAGTGGTCACCGCCCGGCACATGGAAAACATCATGCCGCCGCCGTTCTGGCAGATGGCACTGCGTGGCAACAACCTGGCCGATGACGTGCCGGTCGATCGCTGGCAGATCTGCCGCTTCACGCCGCCCAGCCATGTGCTGATCGAAGTCGGCGTAGCCCATGCAGGCAAAGGCGGCTATCACGCGCCCAAAGAGTTCAAGGCGTCGAGCATCGTCGTCGACTTCATCACCCCCGAGACCGACACCTCCATCTGGTACTTCTGGGGCATGGCGCGCAACTTCAATCCCGCTGATGCAGAGCTGACCGCCAGCATCCGTGAAGGCCAGGGCAAGATCTTCACCGAAGACCTGGAAATGCTTGAACGCCAGCAACAGAACCTGCTCACGCACCCGCATCGCAGCCTGCTCAAGCTCAATATCGACGCCGGTGGCGTGCAGTCACGCAAGATCCTGGAGCGCCTGATCGCTGCCGAGCAGGCCGGTCGCGGCGAGCAGATTCCCGTGATGGCGACGAAATGACCGGCCATTGCCCGTCGAAACACCAAGAAAACAATCAGAAGTGACCCGTGCCGCGGTCACCCGAGGACCTGACATGATCGACGTGAAGGTGTTATCACGCAACGATGAAGCGCTGGACATCTGCAGCTTTGAACTGGTGCGGGCAGACGGAGCGCTGTTGCCGCCGTTCACCGCAGGCGCGCACATTGACGTACACCTGCCTGACGGGCTGATTCGTCAGTACTCGCTGTGCAATGCCCCGAACGAGCGTCACCGCTACCTGATTGGCGTCCTCAACGACCCGGCTTCGCGTGGTGGCTCGCGTAGCCTGCATCACCAGATTCAGACTGGCGCACAGTTGCGCATCAGTGAACCGCGCAACCTGTTCCCGCTGGCTGAAAACAGCCGACGCACCCTGCTGTTCGCCGGCGGTATTGGCATCACACCCATCCTCTGCATGGCCGAACAACTTGCGCTGGAGGCTGCCGATTTCGAGCTGCATTACTGCTTGCGTTCCGCCGAGCGCGGCGCCTTTATCGAGCGCCTGAAGCATTCGGCATTTGCCGAGCGCATCACGCTGCACTTCGATGAACAGCCGGACACTGCGCTGGAGGCTGGCAAAGTACTCGCCCGCCCACAGCCCGATACCCACCTGTACGTGTGCGGGCCGGGCGGTTTCATGCAATACATCCTCGACAGCGCGCGGGCCGCTGGCTGGTCCGAGGACACTCTGCACCGCGAGTACTTCTCCGCAGAGCCGGTCGACACCAGCAACGATGGCAGTTTTTCAATCGAGATCGCCAGTACCGGCCAGGTCATTGCCATTCCGGCCAATAAAACGGTCGCTCAGGTGCTCGAAAGCCACGGTATCGATATTCCGCTGTCGTGTGAGCAAGGTGTGTGTGGCACCTGCCTGACGCGGGTGTTGAAAGGCATTCCGGATCATCGCGATCTGTTTCTGACCGAAGACGAGCAGGCGCTCAACGATCAGTTCACGCCCTGCTGCTCACGTTCCAAGACGCCCGTGCTGGTGCTCGACATCTGATCAGTCCGGGCGCTGAATGACTTTCATGCGCTCGTTCTGCCCGGCGCCGAAGATTTCTGCATAGCGCAAGGTGGCATTGGCATGCTCGCGCATGATGGCCTCGGCGCGAGCGCCCTGCCCATTCACCAGCGCATCCACGACGGCGTGATGCTGCATGTGGGCGAAATTGAACCGCCGGTATTCGCGAATCAGGTTGTCGCGATCCACGGCCAGCGCGGTTACCGAGGCAAAAGGCAGATGGTCGTTGCGTGACAGTGCATCGGCAATGGCGCGATTGCCGCTGCCCTCGACGATCACGCGATGCAGGCGCATATTCATGTCGTGATAGACCTCAAGGTCATCTTCAGTGACATGGCCCTTTTCGAACAGCGCGTCACCCTGTACCAGACAGGCCTCCAGCTCGTCACGCGCCTCCTGGGTCAGGCCGCGCTCGGCCATCTGCCGCGCGGCAAGCCCCTCAAGGACACCGCGGACATCCACCGCGCCGGCGATTTCCATCGGGCTGATCGAGCGCACCTGAAAACCACGCCCGCCAAAGGGCACCAGCAGCCCCTCCTGCTCCAGCGTCCGGAACGCCATGCGCACCGGCATGCGCGAAACGCCGAACAGCTCGGCAGTCGGCACCTCCATCAGACGCTCGCCGGCAGCCAGCTCGCCTGATGCAATCATCTTGCGCAACGCAACAAGGACGGTCTGCCCGGGTTTGCTCATCAAAAGGCTTCCGTGGGGATCAAAAAACGCATCTTACCCCACGCACGCCTGAGAGAATCGCCCACATGCAATCGATCAGAGAGGGCACGATGCTGCGTAACCGAAGGTGCGCTCTTCATCGGGTATTTCAATCCAGGCCAGCGTTTCTGCAAAACTGATCGGCGGGCTGTAGAAGTAGCCCTGCACCATCGTACAACCCAGGGTGGTCAGTGCATTCAGCTCATCCTGTGTTTCGACGCCTTCGATCACGCAGCCCAGAGACATGTCCAGACTCAAGGCAACCAGCGATTTGACGATCTTGTAACTGGCCGGGTTGTGGTGCACGCCGGTGACAAAACTGCGGTCGATCTTCAGCTTGGTCAGCGCCAGCGCGTGCAACTGACTGAGGCTTGAGAATCCGGTGCCGAAGTCATCCAGCGAGATACCGCAACCCAGCTTGCGGAACTGGGTAATGGCCTGCTGCACCTGAGCAATATCCTGCATGACCGCCGTTTCGGTGATTTCCAGATCGAGCCGCGACGCATCGAAGCCGCTGTGTTCGATGATCTCGACAATTCTGCTGACACTTTCCCAGGTCGCACAGTCGTGCGCGGACAGATTGAACGACAGCCTGATAGGCGCGGGCCACGACAGGGCCATGCCAAGCGCCTGGGTCAACAAGGGCACGGTGAGCTTGTTGATCATGCCGATGCGCTCGGCGATCGGAATGAAATGCGCCGGCGAAACAGACCCCAGTTCCGGGCTGTTCCAGCGCGCCAGTGCCTCGAAAGCCACCGTTTCGCGCGTGCAGCTCTCAATGATCGGCTGAAACGATACGTGGAACTCGGTTTCCAGATTGGCGCGCCGCAAGGCCTGTTCGGTAACGCCGTCGGCATGCAATTGCTCACGGTGGCTGGCGGAGAACAGGCAGGTGGTTCCGGGGTTATGGTTCTTGCCTTGATACAGCGCGTAATCGGCAAACTCGAACAGCTGGGTCGCATTATCCGCCGTGGCCGGGTACGTCGCCAGGCCCAGTGTCGCGCCAATCTGGATCGGCATGTCCGACAGTTCGAAGCTTTCGTGCATGAGGTCACACAGGTGTTTGCCAAACGCCAGCAACGCGTCACTGTGCATGTCACCCTTGATCACCAGCGCGAACTCGTCACCGCCCAGTCGCGACACATGCACCTTGTCACTCGAGGCGCTGGTCAGGCGTTCAGCCACCAGCATCAGCAAACGGTCGCCGATGCGGTGACCATAGAGGTCATTGACCGGCTTGAACCCGTCCAGGTCCAATACCCCCACTGCCAGGCCGCTGCGCTGCGCCATTGCCTCGGTCATCGCGGCATCCAGAGTCTGAAAGAACTGGCGACGATTGGGCAGGCCCGTCAGGCTGTCCTGATTGGCCAGCAGCAGATTCTCGTTACTCAGTTGCTCGGTCTTTACCTGCACATTCACCAGGCTGGTGAAATCGCGGTACTGGTAATGAAGAATGATCAGCATGCCGATCGACACCAGCACGATATTCACCGCTGTGGCGATAAAGGTAACGTTGTACGTCGAGGCGAAGAAAATGACGAAGGCGGTGTTGACGACCAGGGCGGTGGTCAGCGCTGCAGGCCGCAAGTGCATCATGCAGAAGATGCAGACGATCACCGTAATACCCATGAAAAACGCGACATGCGCCTGGGAGTAGGCATCGCCGTAAGGGTAAAGCGACAGCGACCAGGCGGCAAACCCGGCCGCTATCACGCCTGCCAGGCCATGTGTACCACGCAGCGTGGCCAGAATGATCGCCGGAGCGGGTGGCGGCCGGTTTACCGTGCGCAACCATTTGCGTGCACGGACGGCACAGATAACCGTAAGCAGCGCCGGGACCAGCAGCGTCAGCCACACCGGAGCGGTTCGCCAATGGGTGAACGCCAACGCCCAGGTATTGACCAGCAGCACGAAGTACATCAACGGCAGTTGCCGGGACAACGCAACGTATTGGGCCTGCAACAACCTGGGGTTATCAGCAGGCACAGACATCAGGGCACGCAAGGCACCCGGTAGTTTTTTCAGCATCGCAAGGCTTCTCTGTTACCACAGTCAAAGCACACGTGGCTTGCTGCTCATCATGCGAACCGGACAGCTAATTGTCGGCTCACTTGTCAGGCTCTCGGCGGATGTGATTAATTCTTTACGGTAAAACCGAGCCGTGCATCGGTTTAATTGAAATAACCTGTTGGCAACCTTTTTTCCGCGTGCCTTCGCATAAGTCAGCGGCGCTTGCACACCTTCTTTTCAATCGTCCCCTACAGGCAAGGAGCATTACCGTGAACAGGAAAGTCATTATCGATACGGACATGGGCTGGGATGACGTACTGTCGATCGCCTACCTGATGAAACGACAGGACATCGACATCCTCGGCATTACAGTGACCGGATGCGGCGAAACAGACCTCGGCTGGGGCGTGATCATCGCGCAGCATTTGCTGGGCATCGGCAATCGACTCGGCAGCGTCGTGGCAAAGGGTACCGATCAGCCACTTGAGTACGACAACCGCTTTCCGCAACCCTTCAAAAACGACATGAACGACATCATGGGGCTGCTCGGGACACTGAACCCTGCCACGCTGCCGGAACTGTCGAGCCTGCCCGCCTGGGAGTTCATGTATCAGACGGTAAAAAACAGCCAGGACCCCATCACAGTGCTGTCGCTGGGGGGCTTTACCAACATCGCGAAGATGCTTTCGTTGAGCAGCCAGCCAGCCGACTTCAAAATGGTCGAGCAGATCGTCGCCATGGCCGGCGCGGTTTACGTCGACGGCAACGTCGCGGCATTGAACAACGCGCAAAAGGCATGGGATCAGGGAGAGGCCTACAGCAGCAACCACTATGCAGAATGGAATGTGTTCGTCGACCCTGTCGCCGCCAACACTGTTTTCCAGTCGAGCCTGCCGTTGACGCTGGTGCCGCTGGATGTCTGCAACCAGATCATCCTCGACGCCAGCTACTGGCAATTGATCACCGCCATCGACCCTGTCGCCACGCTGGTCAAACAAGTGCTCGAACACAAATCCGGAACACACGCCGAAGGGCTTCCCGTGCCGATCTTCGATCCGCTGGCGACCATGCTGATGGCAGGTGGTATTGCAGCGACAAAAATCGATGAGCAGTTTCTGTCGGTCAACACCGAGTTGACGCCGCAGGACAACCATTGTGGTCAGATACAGCTGCAAGGCAGCGGCTCACGAATGATTGCATCAGTGCTGGGTGTCTCGCAGGTCGCGTTCAGAAACAACTTTGCCCAGGTCATCAATAGCTGAGGCCAGTGTGAAATGCTGCGCCGCGCCTTCTCAGCCTGGCGCAGTCACTCCATCAGTTCGCCGCCACCTGAGCCCGGTCGGCCTGCATGACCAGAGCCTTGAGCGAGGCGTCGAACTGTCTCAAGGCATTCACCTGCAAATCACGCTGCTGATCGATTTGTGCAGCGATCTCCGGAGCGGCCTTGCCTTGCACCCAGACCGAGGTCATTTCCCGAACCACTTCACCTTCGGCCTTGCCGATGTATTGCAGGTTGTTGTCATAGAAGCGCGCCATGAAACGCGCTTCGACCTGACTGTTGCGCTTGCTCACCAGGCGGTTGTAAGTGTCGAGCATGACCACTACGTCCGGGCGGGCCTGCATCAGCGCATCGAGGTTGTTGTAAACGGTTACCGAGGCGAACTCTTTCTTCAATGAGCCCACCAGCCAGTCGGTCGCCAGCGCAGGGTCCGAGCTGTTGATGAATGCGTTGCGGATACGCGCATCGAGTGCGCCATTGCTGCCGCTCCTGAGTGCCACCGAATGGTAGTTGTTCAAATACTGAAGGTTGCTGAGGGTATTTTCGCTGTACAGCACGCCCACCGACTGAGTGTGTTGCAGGCTGGCAGCGCTGTCGGCGACGGGCATGAAATGGCAGGACTGTTCGGAGACCGGAGAGACGGCAGCATTGACGGGGGCAGTGAACATAATGCTGGTGCTGAACACGGCAGCAAATGTCAACAGATTGAACATTCTCATCGCGTCGTCTCCCTTTGGAGCAGGTGGCTATGGCGCCATCCTCCTCCTTTGCCGGAAAAACAGAACTTGCCTTGCTTGATGATGACTATCGACTGAATGAATGATAGTTGATACCACTACGTTACAAGGTTTTTCGCTTCAATTTTCATCCGCCCTGACGGCCGCACGAATGGCTTCGAGCAGCATCCGGCATGCCGGGTTGTCATTGTCGGTGCGCCAGACCAGGTGCAACTCGCTCTGCACGCCTTCGCCCAGGTCAATGTCACGAAACACGACGTCCTTGAACACCACATTGGTCGCACAACGCGGTACCAGTGCCAGCCCCATCCCAGCGTTGACCAGCGCCAGAATAGTCAGTGACGATCCGAGCCATTGGACATACTCCGGTGCAACTCGTGCGGAGCGAAACATACCGGTCAGCAGTTCGTTGAACGGTGGGTACGCCGAATGCGAATACATCAGGAACGGTGCGCCATCCAGATCGGCCACCGCGACCGAGTCCGCATGCGCCAATCGATGATTGCTCGGCACGGCCAGCACAAAAGGCTCGCGCACCAGGCATTCGCTCTCGTACCCCGGCTGAAACAGTGGCGCTCGCACGATACCGAGGTCAATGCGCCGCGCCCTGAGTGCTTCGTGCTGCTGATAGGTGTTCATTTCAGTCAGGGAAATCTTCACCTGCGGCTGCTTGAGGCGCGCCTCGGCGATCACCCTGGGCAGAAACTCGTACACGGCGCTGCCGACGAAACTGATGGTCACCGAGCCGATGTCACCTTCGGCAAAGCGCCGCGCGGAAATGGCCGCCTGCTGCGCGTGCTCCAGCAGGGTCTGCGCCTCGATGAAAAAAGCCCTGCCCGCCGCGGTCAGGGCCACAGTGCGGGTGCTGCGGGTGAACAGCTCGACGCCCAGATTATGCTCCAGTATCTGAATCTGCCGACTCAACGGCGGCTGCGTCATGTTCAGCCGTTCGGCGGCACGGCGAAAATTCAGCTCCGTTGCCACCGTGGTAAAGCAACGCAGTTGAGAAAGCTCGAACATTGATCCACTCCCGGTATCAATCAAGTCACTAACTGGATTGGACGGGAATAATACACGCCCTCATGATCGACTCATCCCCAAAATAACAATGAATGGGAGTCGCCTCTTGAATACCGTCCCTGGTACTACGGACGCCACGGTGCTTGCCCGTGCGGCCGCCAAGGTGAAACACCACGTGCTGCCGCTGTTCGTGGTGATGTTCATCGTCAATTACATCGACCGGGTCAACATCGGTTTTGTACGCAGCCATCTGGAAACCGATCTGGGTATCGGCGCAGCGGCTTATGGGCTGGGCGCCGGATTGTTCTTTGTCGGTTACGCACTGTTCGAAGTCCCCTCCAACATGCTCTTGCAGCGCTACGGCGCCCGCGCCTGGCTGACCCGCATCATGTTTACCTGGGGCGCGGCTGCAATGGCCATGGCATTCGTTCAAGGTGAAACCAGCTTCTACGTGCTGCGCTTCATTCTCGGCGCCGCCGAAGCCGGTTTCTTCCCCGGCATCATCTATTACTTCACCCAGTGGCTGCCTTCCAGCGACCGCGGCAAAGCCATGGCGCTGTTTCTCAGCGGCTCGGCGATAGCGTCGGTCATCTCCGGACCGGTGTCCGGCGCCCTGCTCGGCATCGAGGGCCTGAACCTGCATGGCTGGCAATGGATGTTCCTGATCGAAGGCTTCGCGTCGATCGTGCTCTGCGGTTTCGTCTGGTTCTGGCTGCAATCACATCCTCACGAAGCCCGCTGGCTCAGTGACGAAGAAAAAACCGCGCTCAGCACCGCCATCGCCGAAGAGCAACGGCTGCGCGAAGCAGCACAAACCGTCAGACCCTCGGTATTGCGCCTGCTGGCGGACCGGCAGATCCTGCTGTTCTGCTTCATCTACTTTTCCGTGGCACTGACCATCTACGGTGCCACCTTCTGGCTGCCGAGCATGATCCGCAAGATGGGCAGCTTCAGCGATTTCGAGGTCGGGCTGTTCAATTCGATCCCGTGGATCATCTCCATCGTGGCCATGTACGGCTTTGCAGCACTGGCTGCACGCTTCAAGCACCAGCAGGCCTGGGTGGCAGTCACCCTGGTCATCGCCGCCGCCGGCATGTTCATGTCCACCGTCGGCGGTCCAGTGTTCGCCTTTGTCGCCATCTGCTTCGCGGCCATCGGTTTCAAGGCCGCGTCTGCGCTGTTCTGGCCAATCCCTCAGGGCTATCTGGATGCACGCATTGCCGCTGCGGTCATTGCGCTGATCAACTCAATCGGCAACCTGGGCGGTTTCGTTGCGCCCACCACGTTCGGCTTTCTGGAACAGACCACCGGTTCGATTCAAGGCGGTCTGTATGGACTGGCAGCGACATCGCTGCTGGCTGCCGTGGTGATCTTCTTCGCCCGCACCACGCCACGAGGTGATCGCGGCCGCCCGTCAAGGGCTGAGCGGCCTGCAGCGCTCAGCCCTGCCGTTACTGGCACCCCTTCCAGCCTCAAACCCTGACCTCCGGGAGACCGCCCTTTGAAAATCATACGTGTGACCGTGACCCCTATCGCCTTTCGCGACCCGCCACTGCTCAACGCCAGTGGTATTCACGAACCCTTTGCCCTGCGCTCGATCATTGAGGTAGAAAGCGACAACGGCTACATCGGTCTCGGTGAAAGCTACGGGGATGCCCCGGCACTGGCGATTCAGCAACACGTGCAGAACCAGCTGATCGGGCTCGACCCGTTCAACCTCAATCAGCTGCGCAGCATCGTTCAGGCGACCGTGGCAGCGCATAAGCCTGCCAGCCTGGCGGGTGCCGAACTGGCGCCGGGCTCACACGCGAGCAAGGCGGTCAGCAATGCTTATTCTGCGTTCGAAGTGGCGTTTCTGGACCTGCAGGCGCGTTCCATGAACCTGCCATTGGTGGACCTGCTCGGCGGTGCCATTCGTGACCAGATACCCTTCAGCGCCTACCTGTTTTTCAAATACGCGCAGCATGCCGATGCGCCTTACGCTCCCGACAGCTGGGGTGAAGCGCTCAGCGAAGAGCAGATCGTTGCTCAGGCCCGGCGCATGATCGAAGCCTACGGTTTCAAAAGCATCAAGCTCAAGGCCGGAGCACTGCCGCCGGAACACGAGGTGTCGTGCATCAAGGCGCTGAAAAAGGCTTTCCCCGGTTATCCGCTGCGCATCGACCCTAACGGCAACTGGTCACTGGAGACTTCGATTCGCATGGCAGAGCTGCTGGGCGATGATCTGCAATATTACGAAGACCCGACGCCGGGCCTCGACGGCATGTCCGAGCTGCATAAACGCACCGGTCTGCCGCTGGCAACCAACATGGTGGTAACCGATTTCGACGAGTTCCGCCGCAGCGTGGCTCTCGACAGCGTGCAAATCGTACTCGCTGACCACCATTACTGGGGCGGCCTGCGCGACACTCAGGCACTGGCGAAGATGTGTGACACCTTTGGCCTCGGCGTGTCGATGCACTCCAACTCGCATCTGGGTATCAGCCTTATGGCCATGGCCCACGTTGCAGCGTCGGTGCCTAATCTGGACTACGCCTGCGACACGCACTACCCGTGGCAGGAGCCGGACGAGGAAGTCATCAAGGGCGGCAAACTGCCGATTGTCGACGGCTGCGTCAGCATCACCCGCGCGCCCGGCCTGGGGCTGGAACTGGACCATGACCAGCTCGGCAAGCTCAACGACCAGTATCACAGCTGTGGCATTCGGCAGCGCGATGACGTGAAGCAGATGCAAAAGTACAAGCCGGACTGGAAGGCGGTCAAACCGAGGTACTGAAGCCGTCCGGCTCGGCTTAATCGGCCTGCTGAGCAGGCGCGGTCCTCTGGTAGACACCCGGTCGATCCTGACGGGTGCGGCCGCGGATCAAGGCTTCGGGGTTGCGGCTCAGGTAATCGGTCAGGACCCTTACCGAGCGGGCCATGCGCTGAACGTCGTCGATTGTCCGATCGATCTGTTGATGCACAGGCGAGTCCTCGGCGAGTGCTGCGCCGGCAATGTCCAGTGTGCTTCGGGATTGCAGCAGAACGCCGTGCAGTTCAGGCATCACCTGCGCGTTGAAAAGCCTGAACGTCTTTTGCGCCTCGCCAAGGCTGCCATTGAAGTTGCCGGCGATCTCCTGCACCGGCACGTTGCTGAACTTGTCGATGATCTGCTGTACCTGCTCCTGCATCTTTTCAAGCTCCCCCGGCACGGTCGGGATTATCAACGGCTGCGCACTGACATCGAACGGCACCGGCGCAGCGTTGGCGATAAAACCCAAGGAAATATACAGTTGTCCGGTCAGCAGACTCTCGCTGCGAGGCTGCG
Organism: Pseudomonas sp. ICMP 10191; assembly: GCF_001467335.1. Classification (NCBI taxonomy): domain Bacteria; kingdom Pseudomonadati; phylum Pseudomonadota; class Gammaproteobacteria; order Pseudomonadales; family Pseudomonadaceae; genus Pseudomonas; species Pseudomonas sp. ICMP 10191. The sequence continues at coordinate 33,329 of NZ_LKGW01000105.1, read as the reverse complement.
CACGCAGGCCTCGTTTGACGAAGTCGGCTATCAACTGTGCCGTACGTGCATCATCGGTAACGCCTAACGTCTTCACGATTTTTTCATTGGCCATACCCAGGCGGTCGGGGTATATCTGCGCCCCTACGATGCTGGTGAACGACTTGCTGGCGGCGTCGTAGTCCAGGTCTACCGAGACGACTCGCCCCAGCGTTATGCCCATGAACTCGACCGGCGAATTGACCTCCAGCCCCCGCAGCGACTGACTGAATATCATACGGATGTAACCCGGTTCGCCGTCGGGCGGCGACAGCGCCTTCTGCTGATCGTCAAACAGCATGAAGCGTGCATGCTCCGCGGCCCGGGGCGCATTCGTACGGTAATCCGGCTCGACGAAGGCCACCCCTCCCGCCAGTATCGTCGAGACCGATTCAGTCTTTATTTTCAGACCATCGGCATCCACCGTCATGCCAATGCCGCTGGCATTCCAGAAACGCGTGTCGGTAGTCACGAAACTGTCGTTGGGCGCATTGATGAAAATTTCCGCATCCACGCCCTTGCCGTCTGCGGATAAATGGCAGGCCGCTATCTGTCCGACCTGAATGCGTCGGTAGTACACAGGAGACCCGACCTCCAGTGAGCCCATGTCTGCGGCGTGCAGGGTAAAACGCGTGCCTTTTGCGCCGTAGGTAATGGGTGGCGGAGCTTCCTGACCGACAAAGTGTTTTTTCGTATGCCCGGACGTACCGCTGTCCGCCGCGATAAATGGCCCGGAAAGCACTGTATCCAAGCCCGATACACCGGTGACGCCTATACGCGGGCGCACCACCCAGAACAGGGAGTCCTCGGCAGTGAAAGCACGGGCGCTGGCATCGAGGTCCACCGTCGCCACAACGCCTGTACGGTCCTTGTTCAAGGCCACGGCCGATACCTCGCCAATCACCACATTCCTGACCTTGACCCTCGTCTTGTGAGGTTCAAGCCCCTCGGCGCTCTGGAAGGTGACGAAGATTCTCGAGCCTTTCGACAGTGTGCTGCTGATCAGCAGCGACAGGCCTATCAAGGCAGCGAGCAGCGGAACCAGCCATACAGGGGATACGCCGAAACGTCTCTTTCGGGTGATGAAAGCAGCGACTGCCGATGGAGAAACCGAACCTGAGCGATCAGACATTTTGTCCTCTGAGACGCCCACGCGGGGTCATGCCGACGATTGATACTGTCGGTCGGACTCTGAACCTCGGCTATTAATAAACCATCAAGGAAATATCAAGATCTGATCAAGATGCGATGGCGCCGTTGCGGCATGAAGCCGACCGTTTGGTCGGCTTCATGCCCTTGCTCAAGGCAACGGGTCGAATTTCAATTCGCTGAGGCTTTGTACCTTGTCTTCGCGAACCATCTTGTATTCGGTATTCGGGCCAATCCAGTGCGCCCAGATCGCGTCGATCTCACCTGCGGCTTCCATTGCGCGCAGCGATTCGTTGACCTTCGCCAGAAAGGCCGGTTCGCCCTGGCGCATGCCGGCACCAATGGGCTCAAGCGCCATCGGTTCCTTGGCAATGACCAATTCCACGCCGCCGGCCTTGGCCTGCCCTACCAGCTTGATTGCGGTCATGGTGTTGGTCACCAGACCCACCACCTTGTTCTGTTGCAGTGCCATGTAGGCAGAGCCGGTGTCCTGGAAGGTCACTGGCGTCGCGTCAGCCAGACGGATCGACTGCTCGGAGGTAGAGCCTTTGGTCGAACTGATGCGTTTGCCCTTGAAGAACGATTTCGGTTGATCGGCATTCGCGGCACGGACTACCAGTGTTTCCTTGGCGATGTAGTAAGGGTCGCTGAACTGGATCTGGTCGGCACGGCTCTTGGTGTAAGCCAGGTTGGCGAAAATCACATCCACGCGGCCCATTTTGACTTCCGGGATACGTGCTTCGACCGACAGTGGCTTGAGTTCCAGCTCCACGCCCATGTGTTTGGCCAGGGCTTTGCAAAGATCGACGTCCATGCCCACCAGTTCGCGGGTTTGAGGGTCCGGTGCCGAGAACGGCGGAACGTCGGCATACACGCCACAGCTCAGGCTTTTCTTGCTCATCACATCGCTGAGCTGATCAGCATGGACCACCGAAACAGCCAGCGGCGACAACGCCAGTGCAGCCAGTACAGACTTGATACGCATGGTGAGACTCCTGAAAATGAATTGAGTGATTCGCTGAAATCAGTGCCTGCGCTCAATGGCTGCGCAGGTCGGCAATGAAGCGCTGGGCACGCGGATGGGTCGGTTGCTGAAAGAACACCTCAGGGCGGGATTTTTCGAGGATCTGCCCCGCATCCATGAACCAGATGGTGTCGGCCACTTCCCGGGCAAAATTCATCTCGTGGGTGACGCACATCATGGTCATGCCCTCTTTGGCCAGGCCTTTCATGACGCCGAGCACCTCGCCGACCATTTCCGGGTCAAGAGCGCTGGTGGGCTCGTCAAACAGCATGACGGGCGGCTCCATCGCCAGCGCGCGAGCAATCGCCACACGCTGCTGCTGGCCACCGGACAACTGTGCGGGGTAGGCACCGGCCTTGTGTGCCAGCCCCACCCGATCCAGCAACTCCATGGCGCGGGCGCGCGCTTCACTGCTCTTCAAGCCACGGACCTTGGTCGGGGTCAGGATGATGTTGTCGAGCACCGACAAGTGCGGAAACAGATTGAAGCTCTGGAACACGAAACCCACGCGGCTGCGCAGCCGATTGACGTTGGCGTCGGTACCGTTCACGTCACGGCCGTCAAACAGAATCTGGCCTTCTTGCACGTCCTCAAGACGATTGACGGTGCGGATCAGTGTCGACTTGCCCGAGCCTGAGGGCCCGCACAGCACGACCACTTCGCCGCGCTGCACCTCGGCGGTGATATCGGTCAGGGCCTGGTACTCGCCATACCATTTATTGATCCTGGAAAACATGATCATCGGATGCATTGGGCAACCCTCAATTATCGGTAGTCAAAGGCCGGGGAACGGGCACAGGCGATACATCGCCTTCACGTTTGCGGGCAATCCGCTGCTCCACCACGGCGGCGAGACGGGTCAGGCCGTAGCACAGCACGTAGTAAGTGATCGCCAGGATGAAGAACACCTGAAACGGCTTGGTCAGCAGTTGGTTATTGATCTGATTGGCGGCAAAGGTCACTTCCTGGACGTTGATCACGTAGCCCAGCGACGTTTCCTTGATGATCGAAATGAACTGGCTGATCAGACTCGGCAAGGCGTTGTACAGCGCCTGCGGCAGGATCACCCAGACCGTGGTGCGCAGGTAGCCCATGCCCAGTGCGCGGGAGGCTTCGTATTGACCGGTCGGCAGCGCCTGAATAGCGCCGCGGATGATTTCGCACAGGTAGGCGCTCTGATAGACCACCAGCGTGCAGAGCATGGTGGTGAAACCGGTGATGTTATGGCCGATCAGCAAGGGGACCAGAAAGTAGGTCCAGAAAATCACCATCAGCAGCGGAATGCCGCGCATCACGTAGACCCAGACCGTCGCCGGGTAGCGCAGCCAGCGCCACGGCGAAACCCGCGCCAGCGACAACAGCAGCCCCAGAGGAAAGGCCAGCAACAGGGCCAGCGCCGCCAGCATCAGCGTCGAAATCAGGCCGCCCATCGGACCGTGGGGGTATTGACCGACCAGCAGCAAGGTCCAGTTATCGCGAACAATCGTGAAGACATCGAACATCGCCGCCTACCTCGCCATGGCTTTGCTGAATTGCCGGGCCAGCACAGCACCCAGGCCCATCAGCATCAATGAAATGGCCAGGTAGACCACGGTTGCGACCAGATACGCTTCGAAGGTGCGGAAGGTGTAGTTCTCGACTTCGCGGGTGGCATAAGTCAGCTCCACCACGCCGATGGCCATGACCAGACTGGTGTTCTTGAACAGCAGGACCGTGTGATTGATCAGCGACGGCAGGCAGTTGCGAACCCCTTGCGGCAGGATCACGTAACGCATCGAGCGCACATAACCCAGGCCCAGCGCGCGCGACGCCTCGACTTGCCCGGCCGGAATCGCGCGTAACCCGCTGCGAATGTCTTCACTGAAATACGCCGCCTGGCAAAGGCCCAGGGCGATGACCGAAAACAGGTACTCGGTGCTGTAGTTGGCCAGCCAGATCTGTGTGTTTTCGGACAGCAGCGTGGGAATGCCGAAATACCAGAGCATCAGTTGCACCAGCGTCGGCACATTGCGGTGATAGGACACATAACCCGCCACCAGGCGCTCGGCGTACTTGTTGCCGGTCAGGCGAATCGACACCAGCAGCAGGGCTACCGCCATGGCCAGACACCAGGCAACGAATGCCAGTTGCAGGGTCGTTTCTATGCCCTTGACGATCAGCTCGGCGTACTCGCCCTGCAGGATCGCTGAAAGATCGAATTTACTCGTCATGGTTGTTCCCATAGACATTCAGCCAGGGCAGAAGCAAGGCGCCAGCGGGTCTGGCGCGGGTATGACATGGCGGCTGATGCCGCTCTCGTGATGGGGTACAGCCCTTGCAGACGCAGCCTCAGCCTCAGCCTTCGTAGTCCTGCGGACGCGCAGTCGACAGACCGCCGGGCACCTGCAGCGTCGGGGTGATTTCCATATGCCCGATGTTGACCGCGATGGGCGCGGCAATCACATAGGCGATCGCATCGGCAATGTCCTTGGCCACCGGCAGCTCATAGCCTTCGATGAAACGCTTGCGCACTTCCTCGGAGTCGCCATGCACGTGAGCGAAGATATCCGTCGCCACGCGCCCCGGGCAGATTTCGGTGACCCGCACGCGCTTGCCGAAGGCATCGATGCGCAACTGACGGGACAGCATGCTTACCGCAGCCTTGGTCGCGTGGTACGTCGAGTTGCCACCGAAGTTGTAGGCAGCAGCGATCGAACTGATGTTGATGATGTGCCCGCAATCACGCTCGACCATCCCCGGCAACGAGAGCCTGGCAATCTGCAATACCGCGCGCAGGTTCACATCGACCAGCAGATCGATCCCTTCAGCGTCCGCCTTGAGCAGCGAGCCGGGCCGGTCGACGCCGGCATTGTTGACCACGACATCGAAATGATGGGCCTGAAACAAGGCCGTCAGGCCAGCCAGATCAGTCACGTCGATAGCGTGCGCGATACAACCGGTGCGCTGGGCCAGTGCCGCCAGCTTGTCTGCACTGCGCGCCAGCGCATGGACCTGCAAACCTTCGGCACACAGCCGCTCGACGACGGCCTCGCCAATGCCGGAAGAAGCGCCGGTGACCAGCGCAGTTTTATAATCGGAAAAAGGCATGTCAGGGTTTCCTTGAATAAGCGTCGATCAGCCGCTTGGCTGTTAATGCTGATCGCCTTGTACTGGACTTTAACGAGCGTCACGGGCAGCGACCAAGACACAATGGTTGTGTGGCAATAAGCTGCGCTTATGACCCGAGCAGCTGTGAAACCGGGGTGATGACACCGCCCTGCTCTTCGATGCTCCGGCGAATGCTGCGCGCCAGTTCCACCGCCCCCGGCGTGTCGCCATGCAACAGAATCGACTGGGCGTTGACCGCCACACGCTTGCCGCTCAGGGTCGTTACCGAGCCGTCCTGCAACAGTTGCGCAACCCTGGCCCTGACCTGATCCGGGTCTTTGATCACCGCACCGGGCGTACCTCGCGGCACCAGCAGGCAGTTTTCGTCATAGGCGCGATCAGCCAGAAAGGTCGTTGCCACCCTCAGGTTGCACGCCTCGGCGGCCTGCTCGATGGCCGCGCTGCTGGATGAGCTGATGATCATCTGCGGGTCAAAACCTGCAACAGCCCTTACCAAAGGCCCGGCCAGTTCGGCATCCGCTGCGGCCATATTGCCCAGTGCCCCGTGAAAACTCATGTGCGTGACGCGGTAACCGGCAGCGGCTGCAAGGCCCGCCAGAGCGCCGAGTTGATACACCACAATGGCGCACAACTCCTTGAGCTCGATGTTCATTCTGCGGCGGCCGAACCCCTGCAGATCCGGAAAGCCGACATGCGCACCGAGATCAATGCCCAGCGCCTTGGCGCGGCGCACTGTGCTGTCCATGATCAGCGGATCCCCGGCATGAAAGCCGCACGCCACGTTGGCCGAGGAGATCAATGGCATCAAGACCTCGTCCTCGCCCATGGTCCAGGGCCCGAAGCCCTCACCCAGATCAGCATTCAGATCAATGCGCATGATCAAGTTCCTCCAGTTCAATCAGCGGCTGGCCATAACCGACGCGCTCGTTTTCGGCGGCCAGGAATCGCAGTACGCGCCCTGCCTGATGACTGCGCACCGGCAGATACAACAGGCCGATACGCAACAGCCCCAGCAACTGCCCCACAGCCACTGCATCGCCGGGTTTTACGTAGCTGCTGCGTTCATCGGGATGACTCGATACAAACACGCCGGGGTTGTCGGCACTCACCACATGGGCAGTCAGCGCCGACGGTTCAACGGCGACCTGAGGCGCAGAGGGCACAGCGCAGGCCTGTACAGGCTTGCCGCGGCGGATCAACAGCTCGAACCCCGGCTGCCTCAACTCCAGCACAGTAATGCCGGCGTCCCGAATACACGCTGCCAGCTGGCGAATCTCTTTGATGTTCATCAGCGATGTCCCTGCAGGCTGCGCAGCGCGAGCACGCGCCGGGCGTCTTCGATGAAAGCGTGATTGGTGTCCAGCGCGTCGACCGCTTCGTCGTAGCTGCACTGCACAAAACGGACCTTGCTGCCGATCGGCGCCTGGCCAAGACGCCACAGATCGGCCTCGATGACTGTGGCAAACTTGGGATAACCGCCACTGGGCTGGGCATCCCGCATCTGCACGATCGGCTGTCCGCCGTGGGGCACCTGAATCACGCCAGGCACGATGCCATGAGAGCGGATTTCCAGCGTCTCGCGCGCAAGCAAGGGCGTGCCCTCCATGCGGTAGCCGTAACGGTTGCTCTGCGTGGTGATTTTCCACTCATCGGCAAAAAACGTTGCTTGCGCCTCGGCACTGAAACAGTCGAATTCGGCAGCCGGCAGCACGCGGATGGCCGGCAGCCCGTCAAGCAACAACGGCAAGGCCGCCACCGACGATTGCACCCCGAAATCACTGGCACGCAGTTCGTTGACAGCGCCCGCAGGAATCACATCACCCTGCTGCAACGCACGGCCCTGCCAGCCACCAAAAGCGCCGCGCAATTGCGTGCTGCGCGAGCCCAGCACCAACGGCACGTCGACGCCGCCGGCCAGACACAGATACACGCGGCTGCCAATCGTCGGGTAATTGAGCCGCAACACCTGATTCTTGCGTGCCTGAGCGACCCAATTGCCTGGCAGCCGCTCACCATCGAGCGACGCAGCGCAGGCGGCGCCGGTGATCGCGAAGGTGCAGTCATCGACAAAGCGCACTTCGAACGGGAACAGCGGAATTTCAATCCCCGCCGCGTCTTCATCGTTGCCCAGCAACAGGTTGCCGAGCCGCAGTGACAGCGTGTCCATCGCGCCAGACGTGCCGACGCCGTAGCCGAGGCTGCCGTGCCGCCCCAGATCCTGAACGGTCGCCAGTGCCGTAGCGCTGATAACTTCGATCATCGGATGATCCTCTCGATACGCAAGCGCAGTTGATCGCCGGGTTGCAACAGCGCCGGAGGCTGCTGACCCGCATCGAAAAACACCATTTCCGTGCGTCCTATGGTGTTCCAGCCACTGGGGCCGGCCGACGCGGAAATACCCGTCTGAACGCCACCGATGGAGACCGACCCGGCCCCGATATCGAGTACCGGCACCTTGCGCCGCGGCGTTGCCAGGCGCCGATCCATGCCGCCCAGGTAGCAATAACCCGGATGGCTGCCCAGGGCGTACACCGGGTACAACGGCTCACAGTGCAGATTGGCGATGGTTTCGATATCCAGCCCGGTATGGGAGATGACATCAGCCATGTGCGGTCCGCCGTCACCGCCGTATACCACCGGCAATTCAATGATCCGGCCCTGCAACGGCAGCGGCTGGCACTGCTCCCAGGTCTCCAGCAAACGGGTTTTCAGACCGGCCAGGTCCCGCGGTGGCGCCGCAAAGGTCAGCATCAGGTTGTTCATCCCCGGCACCGCCTCGCGTACCTGCGGCCAGTCCTTGCTCAGACGGGCCAGTGCCCATATGCGTTGCTGCGGTGCCAGGTCGAGCTCGCCGGGTGCTTCGAACAGCAACGCGGTGGTTCCCAGCAAGGTGATTCTTGGCGCATTCGGCGCCTGCACGAGACTCATGGGTGGCTCCTTGTCTGCAACCAGCGCTCCAGGTGATGAATGTCCATGCCACCCTTGCAGAACACCGGGTCCTGCAGAATGTCGCGATGCAGCGCGATGTTGGTAGAGATGCCCTCGACGTGCATTTCGCTCAGTGCCAGACGCATGCGTGCCAACGCCTCATCGCGACTGGCACCATGAGTGATGACCTTGGCCACCATCGAATCGTAATAAGGCGGAACGCGGTAGCCGTGGCTGACATGCGAATCGACCCGCACGCCGAAACCACCGGGGATCTGCCAGCGGGTGACCTGGCCCGGCGTCGGCATGAAGCTGCGCGGGTCCTCGGCGTTGATCCGGCACTCCAGCGAATGGCCCGAGACCGTTACGTCGGCCTGACTGAAGCTCAGGCGCTCGCCCATCGCCATGCGGATCTGCTGCTGGACAATGTCGATGCCGGAGGTCATTTCCGTTACCGGGTGCTCGACCTGCAGGCGGGTGTTCATCTCGATGAAATAGAACTCGTCCTTTTCGAAGAGGAACTCGAACGTGCCGACGCCCTGATAGCCGATCTGGCGGCAAGCCTGTGCGCAACGCTCGCCCACCCTGGCCATCAATGCTGCGTCGATGCCGGGTGCAGGCGCCTCCTCAAGCACCTTCTGGTGGCGGCGCTGCATCGAGCAATCCCGTGAGCCGAGCCAGACAGCATTGCCATAGGCATCGCACAACACCTGAATCTCGACATGGCGCGGCTGGCCCAGAAACTTCTCGATATACAACTCGGGATTGCCGAACGCGTGTCGGGCTTCTTCGCGGGTCAGCGCAATCGCATCGAGCAGACGAGACTCTTCCTGAACCACACGCATGCCCCGCCCTCCGCCGCCGCCTGCGGCCTTGACGATGACCGGGTAACCGATGTCGCGAGCGATCTGCAGAATGCTCTGCGGGTCGGCCGGCATGCTGGTATCCGGACCGGGTACGCACGGCACGCCGGCTTCGCGCATCGCCCGCTTGGCAGCGACCTTGTCGCCCATGACCCGTATGCACGCAGCACTGGGGCCGATGAAGGTCAGGCCAGCCTGCTCGATGCGTTCGGCGAACATGGCATTTTCAGACAGAAAGCCATAACCGGGATGGATCGCCTGAGCACCGGTCAGTTGCGCGGCATAGAGCACGGCCGCCTGATTCAGATAGCTCTGCGCCGCTGCGGCGGGACCGATGCACAGCGCTTCGTCAGCCTGTTGTACATAACCGGCATCGCGATCCGCTTCGGAATACACCGCTACCGTGCGCAGGCCCAGGCCCTTGCAGGCGCGCTGGATGCGCAGGGCGATTTCGCCGCGATTGGCGATCAATACTTTATCGAACATCAAAAACCCCTGATCGGTGAACCCGCAAGACGGCCTGCAAGGCAGCTCAAGACCATCACGCAATGCTGAACAGCGCCTGACCGGCCTGAACCTCTTCGCCATTGGCAACCAGAATGGCAGTCACCACCCCTGCCGCCTCAGCCTTCACCGGATGAAACATCTTCATGGCCTCGACCACGGCCAGGGTCTGCCCCACCTCGACGGACGTACCGATCTCGACAAAAGGCGGCTGGTCGGGTGCCGGGGTCAGGTGCAACACCCCGTACAGCGAGGCGCACGCCTGTGTCTGTTGTACGGCGGTCGTCGTACTTGTCTGAGTCGGAGCAACAGTGCGCGCTGCGGGCGTCGTCTGCACTGTCGCAACAGCCGGATTGACGCGGTTGGCGACCTGAGCGGGCTCGCGCAGCAAACGCAGCTGCGCGTCGCCTTCACACAGGCTGAGTTCGCTCAGGTCCGATTCGGCCATCAGGTCGATAAGTGCTTTGATACGTTCCGGATTCATGCAAGAGCCCTTGCCTGGCAAATGAAATGTGGCTGAGGGCAATGTAACGAGGCAGGTTTTTGACCGCCAAGACGGTTTGACTGTGGGGTGATAAGCGCCCCTTATGACGTCGGGATCACTGCGCGCGGCGGTTGCCGCGCATTTCGGCGACCAGTTCCAGAAGGATCGCCTTGACCGCCTGGGCCGGCACCGACAGCGGCAAGTGCCCGGAGAGGCACAGCGCGAGAGGGGCTTCGATCTCGGGTTCGACAATGCGGCTCAGGTTGACCGCATGCGTGTCTGCCAGCACCCGCGCTGCAGATTCGGGAAGAATGGTCGAGCCGAATCGATCGGCGACTGCCGCGGCCAGCGTCGTCGAAGATTCGACTTCTGCCACCACCCGGGCACTGTGCTCGATACGCACAAATGCCTCGTCCACCAGACGACGGACAGTGTTGTAGGTGCGCGGCAACAGCAGGTCGATATCGGCCAGTTCCCTGAGCGGAATTTCCTCGCACCCCTGAAGCGCCTCTTCGGCACTCACCAGGTACAGCTGCTCGCGTATCAAGGGCACAAAACTCAAGCCATGTACCTCGCGTCCGCCATAAAGAACGGCCATGTCCATACGCCCGTTCATGATCAACTCACTGAGGGTGGTGCCAAAGTTCTCATTGAGGTACAGCAGAATGCCCGGATGACGCTCGCGTACGCGTTTGAGCAATGGCAGCGACAGGGTCGAAGCGGCAGTGCCGGGTGCCAGCCCTACCGACACCGGCCCCGATAACGCCAGACCACTGGCGTTGACGTCACTCTGTGCCTGCTCGCACTGGCGCAGGATCACCTGAGCATGCCCGTACAGCACCTTGCCCGCCTCGGTCGGGGTGACGCCGCGCTTGGTGCGGATCAACAACTGTTGCTGCAACTCGGCCTCCAGCGTCACCAACTGCTGACTCAGCGCAGGTTGTGCGATGTGCAGCACATCGGCGGCCTGAGTCAGGCTGCCGATATCGACAATTTTCACGAAATATTTCAAACGGCGAAGGTTCAAGGTGCTGCACTCCAGAGTCACGACACACGGGCTTCAGCAAGACCCAGGCCAGCTCTGGAAAAACCTGGCATAAGCAATTGCTATGTCAGCTCCCGCTGAACGGGCTCGCCAGTCGCTGATCCCCCTGCAACCATTGCACGCCCGCTTTTGGTGCGACGCCGGCTCATCTGCGGTCATAAGCGCTGCCTATCAACCCAGAACGAAATGGTCTTATGGCGCTCGCTGCTCTGGCTCGTAACGTATTCCCCGTCAAGGCCATCAACGAGGAATGCCAACGTGACCGCATCTCGCATCGCTGCCCGCGTGCTCCGCATCAAACCGTCGCCAAGCAGCGCTGCTGCCGATCGGGCCAATGAACTGCGGCGCGCAGGCAAATCGATCATCAATCTGGTGGTTGGCGAGCCGGACTTCGACACACCGGCGCACATTCGTCAGGCCGCCTGTGCCGCCATCGAGAACGGTGAAACACGCTACACGCTCAACGCTGGCACCACGGCGCTGCGCGAGGCAATCGCCGCCAAACTGCAGCGTGAAAACGGCCTTGCTTACGCGTCCGGCCAGATCGTGGTGACCAGCGGTGCCAAGGCCGCGATTTTCAATGCATTCGCGGCGACATTGAGTGTCGACGATGAAGTGCTGATCCCCGCGCCTTACTGGGTGTCTTACCCGGACATGGTCCTGGCCTGCGACGGTCGTCCAGTGACCCTGGCCTGCCCGGAGGAAAACCAGTTCAAGCTGACTGCCGCGCAGCTGCGCAACGCGATCACGCCGCGCACCCGCTGGCTGCTGCTCAATTCGCCGAGCAACCCGACCGGTGCCACCTACAGCGCATCCGAATGGCGCGCGCTGGCCGACGTACTGCTCGACTACCCGGACGTGCTGGTCATGACCGACGACATTTACGAGCACATTCGCTACGACGACGCTCCGCTCAGCCACCTGCTCACTGTCGAGCCAGCGCTGCGCGAACGCGTGCTGATCATCAACGGCGTGTCGAAAACCTACGCCATGACCGGCTGGCGCATCGGCTACGCAGCAGGCCCCGGCGATATCATCAACGCGATGGCGACCCTGCAATCACAGTCCACCAGCAACGCCTGCTCGGTGAGCCAGGCCGCTGCGGTGGCCGCCCTGACCGGCGACCAGTCTTTTGTCGGCGACAGCGTCAAGGTCTACAGACAGCGCCGCGATCGTTGCCTGGAGCTGATCAACGCGATTGACGGCCTGAGCTGCATCAAGCCCGAAGGCGCGTTCTATCTCTACGTCAATTGCGGCGCGCTGATCGGCAAAACCACACCGTCAGGCTCGGTACTGGAAGCCGATACGGACGTGGTTCTGTACCTGCTGGAAAGTCAGGGCGTTGCCGTTGTCGCAGGCACCGCCTATGGCCTGGCACCGTTTTTCCGGATGTCTACGGCGACTGCCCTGGAAACCCTTGAAGACGGCTGCGCGCGCATTGCGACTGCTGTCGCTGCGTTGCGCTGAGCACCTCGACATGACGACGCCGAGCCATCCGGCCCTGACCTTCAAACAGGCCTTGTTGGCCATGCTCGGCATATCACTGGTACTGGGCCTTTCCGCGCTGGATCAGACCGTCATCGGCAACGCACTGCCAAGCATCGTCGCCGAGCTCAACGGTTTCGAGTTGTACGCCTGGGTCGCCACCGGCTACCTGCTGGCCTCTATCGTGACCATCCCGATCTTTGGCCGACTGGGCGATTTTTACGGGCGCAAACCGTTCGTGCTGGCCGCAACAGTCATCTTCACGCTGGCCTCGCTGCTCTGCGCACTGGCAGACAGCATGTTGGTACTGGTGATCGGGCGAGCCTTGCAAGGTGTGGGCGGCGGTATGTTGATCGGTACTGCCTTTGCCTGTGTGCCCGAGCTGTTTCCCGACACCCGCCAGCGGTTGCGCTGGCAGGTGTTGCTGAGCGCCATGTTCAGCGTGGTCAATGCCATCGGCCCGGGGTTGGGCGGTTATCTGTCCGGCGAGTTTGGCTGGCGTTCGGTGTTTTGGTTGAACCTGCCCCTGGGCGTGATTGCCTTGTTTTTTGCCTGGCGCTTTTTGCCGTGGTATCGCCCGCAAGGCTATCGACCCCATTCTGACGGTGCGATCAGGCTCGACTGGCTCGGGGCTTTATTGATCGTCCTGACGCTGGGCAGCCTGCAACTGTTCGTCGAATGGCTGGGCCAGCGTTCTCTGTCCGTCAGCCTGACATGTGGCGCCGTGACCCTCGCTGCCATGCTCGGCCTGTGGTTCCACGAGCGCCGCTGTGCCTTTGCCTTGCTGCCCGCCGGGCTGTTCGCCAACCGCAGCATCCGCCTGCTGTTCATCATGTCGCTGTTGGCCGGCGCCATCATGTTCACCCTTCTGTTCTACCTGCCGCTGCTGTTGCAGGGCAGCTACGGCTACTCGCCAAAAGACGCAGGGTTACTGCTTACCCCACTGGCGCTGAGCATCACCCTGGGCGCCATCGTCAACAGTCGTATCGTCACGCGTCTGACAAACCCCAACTGGTTACCTATTGGCGGATTCATTGCCCTGTCGGTTGCCTGCATCGCCTTGGCACTGGTCGGACTGCACGCCGGCTTCACGACCTTACTGGGGCTGATTCTGCTGGCGGGGCTAGGTCTGGGGTTCATTCTGCTCAACCTGACCGTGTTCACCCAGACGCTCGCCGAGCGGCAATTTCTCGGCATTGCCACGGCGCTGACCCAGTCCTTGCGACTGGTCGGCGGTTTGCTGGGCACAGCGGCCATGGGCGTGCTGGTCAAGGTGCTGTATGTCGCCAATCTGCAAAGTGCGCTGAACGCAGCAGGTCAGGCGTCGGCCTTACCGCGCCTGGCCGACCCTCAGGTTCTGCTGCAGCACACGCCTGCCAATGTCGATGCGGCGCTGCTGATAGCGCGCACCGCCCTCGCCCAGGCGGTGGGCACGGGGCTGCTGACATGCGCCGGGCTGGGCGTGCTCGCGTTGCTGGTTCTGCACCGCCTGCCTCGCGTCACCCTTCATCAGGTATCCCATGCAGCAACGTCTGCAACGGATTCATCTGCAACACCTGTTCCTGAAAAACAATAAGAAACCTGACTGCCGCCCGACCCTGCCTCTCACAACACTTAATGACAGCATGAGGATGAACCCGATGGAGCGTATCAATCGCGCCACCCCTTTCGTTGCGGGCTTTTGTGGCCTGCTGATCGCGCAGCAGAGCTTTGGCGAAGGTTTTCTGGAAGACAGCAAGGCCAGTATTCTGGCGCGCAACTTCTTCAGTAACGCAGACAACCGCAGCGGCGCCGCCGACCCGAACTACACGCAGGAGTGGGGCCAGGGCTTCATGCTCAACTACCAGTCCGGCTACACGCCCGGCACCGTCGGCTTTGGCGTCGATGCGCTGGGCCAGTTGGGCATTCGTCTGGACTCGGGCAAAGGCCGTCACTACAACCCGCAAAGCACGGCGTTCAACGGCAACATATTTCCGACTGACAGCGACGGTCGTGCGGTCGACGAGTTCAGCAGCCTGGGCGCGACGCTCAAGGCACGCGTCTCCAGGACCGAACTGAAATACGGCACGCTGGTGCCCATGCTGCCGGTGGTGATGTCCACTGATCGCATGTTGCAACAGACTTTTCGTGGCGGGCAGATTCAGTCTGGCGACCTGAAGGACTTCACCTTCACCGCAGGCCAGCTGGAGCATGTCATGGGCCGTGGTTCGACCAATCAGATGGGCATGTCGATTCCGGGTGCAAACAACCCGCTGACCGGTGAGTTCGTCAACAAGTTCTACTATGCAGGCGTCGATTACAAACCGACAAAAGACCTGACCTTGCAGTACTACTACGGCAACCTGGAAAACTTCTACAAGCAGAACTTCCTGGGCCTGAAATACGACATGCAGCTGGGTCCGGGCATCCTGCGCACCGACCTGCGCCACTTCGACAACCGCTCGGACGGTGCAAACGGTCACGACCCGGCGTTCTACACGGTGGGTTATTACGGCAACGGCGTCACCAAGGGTGAAGTCGACAGCCGCCTGTCCAGCGCCCAGTTCACCTACCTGATCAATGGCCACACCTTTGCTGCGGGTTACCAGGCGGTGACCGGCGACAGTGATGCTGTCTGGCTGAATCAGGGTGACGGCTCGACTGCCTACTTCATGACCGAATCAATGATCGGTAAATTCCAGCGTGCCGGAGAGCGCACCTGGCAGGTTCGCTATGGCTACGACTTCGCCAGACTGGGCGTACCCGGCCTGAACTTCCTGGCCATGTATGAAAGCGGCTCGAACATCCAGACGTCCGACGGCGACAAGAAGGAATGGGAACGCAACGTCACTCTGAGTTATGTGGTGCAGTCCGGTCCGGCAAAGAACCTCAGCATCGCGCTGCGCCACGCGCAACTGCGCACCGAATTCGCCAGCCAGCGCGATTCCGATGAGCATAGGGTGATCGTCAGTTACCCGATCAATATTTTCTAAGGTGCTCAATACGGTGTGCTGACTCACCGCGAAAGGGCCCGGACTGACTGGGCCCTTTTGGACACTCAGCTCGATACCTGATCAAGAAATATCAACCGCGGCGGCTCTGCCAGCAACTCGCCGCTGACCGCCGCGAACTGCTGGTAGTGCGACGTGGCGACATGGGCGTCCAGTGCTGCCTGATCCTTGAAGCATTCACGCATGTAGAACGTGCCGCGCTCATCACGCGCCTCGAACAGCGTGTACTCGATATTGCCCGGCTCCGCCCGGGTCGGTTCCACCAGTGCCGATAATGCGTGTTTCAGGGCCGCCTCTTTGCCAGCACTGGCTTTCAGGACGGCCATCAAGGCCATTGGCTTTGCAGATGTGTTCATTATCGATGCTCCGGTATTCAATTCGATCAATGGGTCGGTGCGGGCGCAGCGTCTATTTTCAAACGCAGCAGGCTGTAGGGTTTTTCGCGCTTGTCGTGGCCGGCGTTGAAGTTGGCCTGGCGGTGCAACTGGTTGACGATGAAGTACAGATAGCCATCCGGGCCGATCGACAAGGTGTCAGGCCAGAGCATGCGCGGATCGTGTGCCACTGTTTGCCAGGTGCCGTCCGGCAGGCGCTTGCGAATCGAATTATGCTCGTAGTCGCCTGCGTATACGGCGCCTTTCGCATCAGCCTCCAGGCCATCCGAAGCGCCTTTTTCTCCGAGGTCCTGCACCGCCGCTGCCAACTGCTGCTCACTGACCTTGCTGTCGTTCAACAGATCGGTGGCCACGGCATACAGATGACGGCTGGACAACGGCGAGAAATACAGTGTCTTGCCGTCTGCCGACAACGCAATGCCATCCGACGCGACGCCGACCGGTTTGCGCGTTCCGTTCGGGCCATCGCCCAGCACGGCCACGCCCTCGACGACGGGTACGAAAGCCGGATCGACAGATGTTGACTGCGCCCCGTTCAGGCGCCGCACGGCGTGACCGCTGGCAATATCCATGACAATGATCGCACCCGGCCCGCTCAAGGATGAATCCGTTACATAGACCGTGCCCTCCGATCCCTTGCGCAAGTCAAAGCGCATGTCGTTGACATAAGTGCCGGGCAAGATGACGTTATCCGGAAACACCAGGCGCTTGACGATTCGGTTGGTGGCCAGGTCCACCGCAACCAGTTTGGCGCCGCCTGGACGCGGAGACGCAAAACCCGGTGCGGCCGTGTCCAGAAGCCAGACACGGCCCTTGCCGTCGGCGACCACACTCTGCACGCTGATCAGCCCATCACCAGGGTCTTTGGGGTTCTCCTTGTTGACCGCCAGATCGGGGTAGGCAACCACTTTGCCGTCACGAATCTCACCCACCGTAAACGGCACCTTGTCACCCCAACGAGGGAAGTTGACGAAAATTCGCCCGGTTTCAGTGACTGTCACACCGGTGGGCATCGCATCGTAAAAGGCATGCACCTGTTCGAGCTTGCCGATCGGTTTGTCGGCAGGCGCACTGGCAGGCAATGGAATGGCGGTCGCGCCGTAGGCCAGCGAAGTGGCGAGTGTGGCTGCGGAAATGATGGCAATTGCGGCGGAAATTTTCGTTCGATGCATGGTGCTCTCTCCTGAAGGGCCAGCGGCCCATCAGCATTGGGGGCTTTTTGTGCCATAAACAGGTTGGCGATTAGTCTGAGCTTTCTTGTTACAAAGAAAAACGCGGGTAACACGCTAACACTTTCAACGCGAAGGCGAAGATCCGTGTTGCTTACCAGCCATTCCCTGCAGTCAGCATCCTGACGATCAGCGGTTTTGATGACGGTCAGCATCAATGCTATAGTCACGCTCTTCCTGGCCCAGAAAGCCACAATCAGACAGGCAAAGAGGCGACCCCTATGAGAGTCACCAAGGCCCAGGCCCAGGCCAACCGGGCACATATCGTCGAGACGGCCTCCGTGCAGTTTCGCGAGCATGGCTATGACGGTGTCGGGGTCGCCGACCTGATGGCTGCGGCAGGCTTTACCCACGGCGGGTTCTATAAGCATTTCGGTTCAAAGTCCGACCTGATGGCCGAGTCGGCGGCGTGCGCCATCTCGCAGACCGTGGCGCAATCGACCGGCATCGATCCAGCGCAGTTCATCGATTATTACCTGTCCCGAGAGCACCGTGACAACCTTGGCACGGGCTGCCCCATGGCCGCGCTGAGCGGCGATGCAGCGCGCCAGTCGGACCCGGTCAAAGCAACCTTCGCCAACGGCATCGAGAGCCTGCTGGCAGCGCTTGCTCCCGACCAGGCAGCACCCGGCGGCGAAGAATGGAAACAGGCGCGGGCAAACACCATCGACCGCTTTGCCCATGCGCTGGGGGCGCTGCTGCTATCACGCAGCTGCCCGGATGACTCGCCGCTGGCGGACGAAATACTCGAGGTGTGCCGCGCGAAGATGCGGGCACACCTGGAGTCCGGGCAAACCGACTGACCGTCTCAGGAAGGAAACAGTTTGCTCAGGCACGCCAGCTTCTTCTTGTATGACTTGCGCGCCACCAGCGCTTCCTCCAGCGTTACAGCCACGAATCGGGCGGTCTGATTGGGTTGCATCTGACCGATCAGATCCAGGTCCGCGCTGATCACCGTGCCGATCATCGCGTAGCCACCGCCCGATACGGCATCACGGTGCAAGACAATCGGTTCCAGCCCGGCAGGCACCTGAATTGAACCGATCGGGTAGCAGCTGTCGACGATATTGGATGGATCGGAACCGGCGCCGAAGGGCTGCTCCCTGGGCTGGAAGGTCAGCGCCCTGCCCCCCTTGAAGCGATAACCGATGCGGTCGGCTTCCGACCCTACGCTCCAGGGCTCGGAGAAAAAACTGGTGGCGGCAAACTCGGTCAGACGCTCGTAATACAGGCCCGGCACGACCCGCAGATACACTTCCCCGCCCAGAGACTGGCGCAAGGCCATCGGCAGGCTGGCCCCGGCACGTCCCTTGCCGCTGGGCGTGCCTATCGGCAGCAGGTCATCAGCGGCCAGTCGGCGCCCCTGAAAACCGCCAAGCGCACCCAGCGTGTAAGTCGAACGGCTGCCCAGTACCAGCGGCACATCGATACCGCCCGCGACGGCCAGATAGGTACGCGCGCCGTCCTTGGGGAAGTCGAAGCGCAGCACTTGCCCGGCCTTCACCGCAAAGGCAGTGTCGTGGTGCATTTCCACGCCGTCGAGGCGCGCCGCCATGTGCGCGCCGCAGACCGCAGCCAACGTGTCGCACTGGAACTCCAGTTCCGGCCCCAGCAGTGTGCATTCAAGCCCCGCCGCGCCGGGCGGATTGCCGACCAGCTGATTGGCGGCGCTGAGGGCATACTGATCGAGTGCACCGGAGGGCGGTATGCCCAGGTGGTAATAGCCCTCGCGGCCGAGGTCCTGAACCGAGGTGGCCAGACCGGGTTTGAGCACCTTGATCATGCCAGCACCTCCTGCAACGACTTGGGATAGCCCACCGGATCGGCGAGAAAGGCATCCAGTGAAAACTCGACCGGGCGGATGCGCAGATCGAAGCGTCCGGCTTCCACCTCTGCGACAGCCTCGTCATAGGCTTGCCGGTCAAGCGGTTTGAACTGGACGATGTCGCCAGGCCGGAAAAACACCATGTGCTCTTTCAGATAGGCCAACCCCTGCTGCGGGTCATAGATCGGCGCCGGAGTGACGCCAAACATCTGATAACCGCCCGCCCCGCGTACCGAATAGATACAGCCGAAGCAGCCGCCGTGACCGAGTGTGAGCTTGGGGGTATCGGTGCGCGGACGCAGGTATTTGGGCACTTGCAGCTGGCGTTCGCGTTCCACCATCTGGAACATGAACGGCAGACCGGCGACAAAACCGACCATCGAAACGAACCACGGCGCGCCGCTGTGCGCCGCGATGAAGGCATCGACATCCGCCAGATTATTGATGCGTGCTGCGTATTCCAGGTCGGTGGAACCGGGGTCCTGATGGCGGTCACGAAAGCGCATCAGGGTTTCGTGGGTCCACGGATCGTTGTACAGCACCGGGATCTCGATGATCCGGGTCTGCAGGGTACGTTCGGCGACTGCACCGGCCTCGGCCGCCCTCACCGCCTCGAGCAAGGCATGCGGTGCGATACGGTCCGGGTCAAAACGAATCTGGAATGACGCGTTGGCCAGACACACGTCCAGCACACCATCGAGCGCCAGACGCTCGACCGCACGGGTCACCGCAAGCCCCGTGAAAAATGCTTCCAGCGACATACTGTCACTGACTTCGGCGAACAGATGTTCATCAGCGCCAAAGCTGTAGCGAATCGGATCAGCCATGTCTGTTCCTTTCTTGAAATCGTTGTAGAACGGCAGGCAAAAATCAGTAACACAGCTCGTGCGTCTACGCGCACGATGCCGTTGACTCAACGCGGTGCACGCACCTTGACGCCTGCAGCGTCCAGCGCCAGGCGTGTCGCTTCTGCAAGGTCCAGCGCGCCGGGCGTATCGCTGTGCAGACAGATCGAATCGAATTCGATGCTCAGGTCCTCACCTTCGACAGTACGCACCAGACCTTGCAGGCAAGCGCGCACCACGCGGGCTGCGACTTCGGTCGGGTCCAGGGCCCGTACGTGACGGGTGAAAACGATGGAGCCGCTGAGGTCGTAATCGCGATCGGCGTAGAACTCGCGGATCACCGGCTGGCCCAGCTCCTCGGCGATCTTGCAGATCACCGAACCGGGCATGCAGTAAAGCAGCAAATCGGGCTCCAGGCGCTGCAGGTTTTCCACCAGCAGGCGGGCTGCGGCTTCGTCCCTGGCCAAGTGCATGTACAAGGCTCCGTGGGGTTTGAAATGCTGCAAGGCCACACCCTGGACCCGCGCCAGCTCGCGCAGGGCGCCCAGTTGGTAGAGCATGTCGTCGACCAGTTCCTGGGGCGTCGAGTTGATATGCCGGCGGCCAAAGCCGACCAGATCACGGAACCCCGGGTGTGCGCCGATGGCAACGCCCAGACGTTTCGCCTGCTCGATCGTGCGGCGCATGGTGCCAGGGTCGCCCGCGTGAAAACCGGTCGCAATATTGGCCGAGCTGATAAAGGTCATCAATTCAGTATCGACGCCGTCACCAATGGTCCAAGCGCCAAAGCTTTCACCCATGTCCGAGTTGAAATCCACCTGCATGGCTGTTGCTCCTGTGGGCTGTCCGGACAAGGGGCTATCCGGCTTCATGCAAAGCACGTTAAATTCACCCGCACCCCTTGGGTAGATCTATTAACAGATACGCCATCTTCTGAAAAACAGATACCCCGCTACATCGAACGTCTGTCTGGAGTGCTTATGTCCCTGACCTTGCGCCAGGTCCGTTATTTCGTGGCAACTGCCGAGATCGGGCAAATCTCGCAGGCGGCCATTCACCTGAACATTTCCCAGTCGGCGGTCACCACGGCGATCAAGGAGCTGGAGAGCATGCTCGGCACCCTGCTGTTTCAGCGCTCGGCGCAAGGCATGAGCCTGACTGAAGCAGGCCGTCATTTTCTCAACAGGGCTTACGTCATTCTGCGCAGCGTCGATGATGCGCTGAACAGTCCGCTGCCCGATATCCGCGCCAGCGGCGTATTGCGTCTGGCCGCCAGCTACACGGTCATCGGCTACTTCCTGCCGCATCATTTGCAGCGCCTGGAGCACTGGCACCCGGACGTCGCCATCGAGGTACATGAGCAGGAAAGACAAGCCATCGAACAAGGCCTGCTACAAGGTCGCTTCGACATGGCGGTGGTGCTGACGGCCAACATCACTCACCCGGATATCATCTCGGAAACGTTGTTCAACTCCGAGCGCCGCCTGTGGCTGTCCAGCCATCACCCGCTGTGTCAACGCGCCTCTGTCAGCCTCGCCGACGTCGCGCAGGAGCCCTATATCCTGTTGACCGTCGACGAAGCCGAACAAAGCGCCATGCGCTACTGGGAACTGGCCGGGCAGCAGCCAAACGTCAGAATCCGCACCAGCTCGGTGGAAGCAGTACGCAGCATGGTCGCCAACGGCAGCGGCGTGGCGATCCTTTCCGATCTGGTGCATCGCCCCTGGTCGCTGGAAGGCAAGCGTATCGAAACGATCACCGTCACCGACACAGTAACGCCCATGAGCGTCGGCCTGGCCTGGCACCGCGAACGTGAATTGAGCCCGGCCATGCAGGCCTTCCGCAACTATTTTCATGACGCATTTCTGGCCCCGCAGCAACTGTCGGCACGGCGTTGAACCCGCGGCACGCTATTGCGCAGGCCGTGTCGGTGGCCGAGTGACGGGCGCATGCTCGGCCATCAGCTCGGTGATCCAGTCGATAAACACGCGGACCTTGATGCTGATGTGACGGTTCGGCGGGAAGGCCACGTACATCGGCATGCTGTCCAGCTGCCAGTCTTCGAACAGCGGGACAAGGGCTCCGCGCTCCCGATATGGCCTGGCCATGTAGTCCGGCAGCCAGAGAATGCCCATTCCGGCCAGCCCTGCGGCAACGTAGGCATTGCCATCATCCACCGCCAGCGTATAGCGCCCCTGCACATGGACCTTTTCCCCGGCGCGGTGCATGGCGTAGGGCAGCGCCTTGCCGGTGCGCGCCCACAGATAGCCGACGATGCGATGGGCCGAGTCTTCAAGCTCTTGCGGATGAACAGGCGTGCCCATGCGCTGCAGATAGTCCGGCGCAGCGTAAACGCCCAGTTGCAGGTCGCCCACCCGCCTCGCCATCAGCGACTGATCGGCTATTTCACCTCCCCGCACCACGCAGTCGACGTTCTCGCCGATCAGATCGACCATACGGTCGCTGACGCCCATATCGATCTGAATGTCCGGATAACGCGCATGAAACCCTGGCAAGGCGGGCAACAGCAGCATGCTGGCCAGCGGGCTGGGTACGTCCACGCGCAAACGCCCTCTGGGCAGCGATGTTGCACTGGACAGGCTGGTCTCGGCGTCATCCATATCGGCCAGCAGCCTGACCACGCGCTCGTAAAATACCGCACCGTCGGCAGTCACGTTAACCCGCCGCGTGGTGCGGTTGAGCAGCTTGACCCGCAAGCGTACCTCCAGTTGCTGCACCAGTTGCGTCACGCTGGTCTTGCTCATGTGCAGCGTGCTGGCAGCCTTGGTGAAACTGCCGGTTTCCACCACGCGAGCAAACGCTTGCATTGCGTCGAAACGGTCCATCCTCGCCCCGCCTGTCTTGTCCCATCAGCCTGTCGATTGTTTGGGTTTCCCAAACAGTGCTGAGTACGGTTGCTCGTTTATCGCGCTGACGCAAGTCCTTACTGTGGCTTCAACGCTGACTTCAGCCTTCGTACTCAAGCTCTGATGGAGATCCCCATGACCCAACGTGACGTCGTTTTCCCGGCTGGCCGCCAGGCGCTTTACGAGCGCAATCGCTATTCGCCCGCCATACGCTCCAATGGTTTTCTGCTCGTGTCCGGACAAGTCGGCAGTCGCGAAGACGGCTCACCCGAGCCTGATCTGGAAAAACAGGTGCGCCTGGCGTTCACCAACCTGAACGCCATCCTGCTGGCGGCCGGTTGCACGTTCGACAATGTGGTCGACGTGACGGTGTTCATTGTCGATCCCGAGACAAGGTTCGAGCGGATATGGAAGGTAATTCCCGAGTTTTGGGGCGAAGCGCCGCACCCGACCCTGACCGGCGTCGGCGTCACCTGGCTGTATGGCTTCGATTTTGAAATCAAGGTCATCGCCAGGCTGCCGGAAGCCGTCGAGCAATAACCGGGCAGCGTGGGTACGCTCAGCGGCGAATCGGCACCACACGGTCGCTTGCATCCGCCGCCAGGTGCTCTTCGAACTGCTGGAAGAACTGCCCGGAAACGACATGATCGAGAAACTGCGCCTGCTCTTCGGTGGCCAGACGTATCGGCGAGTAGCCGTCGGCATCGGGCACTGCGAAAAGGCGCGCCTTGCGTTCGTGGGCCACCGCGATGAACGCCCTTTTCTCTTCGTCGGACATCGACGAAAAACAATCGGAAAGATTTTCCAGCGAGCGCACCGCCAGATCCTGGTCGAGCTGCTTGTCATCCGTGAACATCAAATGCCAGACGAAATCGAAAGAAAGCTCAGCGAGGGCACGCATAGACGGGGTTCCGTGGGGTCGAGAGGTGCGAGATTCACCGTTCGCCACGATTCGGTCAAGCGCTAAAGGATGACCTGCGTGAGGCGTAGCGTTTAAAGCAGGAAAATGTCGCATTTGCGGGTATTTGCCTGGCTAGACACGGCTGGACGCACAGTGGGGATTCTCGATCAGCAGCGCCATGCCTTGCCCGCCGCCGACGCAGGCTGCCGCGATACCGTAACGCAGGCCTGCGTCGCGCAGTTGACGGGCCAGAGTCATGACCAGACGCAGCCCGGTGGCAGCCAATGGGTGACCCAGGCCCAGTGATCCACCCAGGCAGTTGAGCCGCTCGTGGTCCAGCTCCAGCGTTTGTGCCACTGCCAGAACCTGAGCGGCCTGCGCTTCATTGATTTCAAGCCGACCGATATCGCTCAGCGCCAGCCCGCTGCGCTGTAACAGCAAGCGGATCGCAGGTGCGGGGCCGATACCCATAAACTCTGGAGCGACACCCGTCACCGCGCTGGCCAGCAGATGCGCCAACACCGGTCTCGTTGACTGTGAAGCACGCCCCACCAGGGCCGCCGCCGCGCCATCGACCACCGCACAGCTATTGCCTGCGGTCTGCACACCGTTCGCGTGAATGGCGCGCAAACGCGATAGCGCTGCCAGATGGGTCGCACGCGGATGGCTGTCCTGCGTGACCACTTCAACCCCACGCGGCAACTCGATGCCACGCGGCTGATAGCCTTCCAGCGCAAAGCGCTCGCGGCTGACCGGGACAATTTCCTCGGTCCATTTGCCGGAAATCTGTGATTGCAGCGCCCGCTCATGGCTGAGCAAGGCATAACTGTCTACCGCCTCACGACTCAATCCATGACGCTTGGCGAGGTTGTCTGCGGTGGAGATCATGTCCATCGCCGGTGCCGGGTCATACAGCGCTTCCCAGAGAAAATCCTTGAACTGCACGGCGGCACCGAGCGAGAAGCCATTGCGGTGGATATAGGCCGCGATCGGGTTGCGCGACATGGACTCGGCGGCGACGCACAGCGCCATCTGCCCACCTTCGCCCACGTGCAAGGCGGCCTGGCGCAACAGTTCGAAACCGGTCGCGCAGATGCGTTGCACACCCAACGCCGGAACGCTCTGCGCGACGCCGCTGTACAGGCCGATGTGCCGGGGCAGCAGGTACGCATCGAAACTGGCCTGCGCCATCGAGCCGGCCAGTACGCTGTCGACCTGATCCGCCTGAATGACGGCCCGCGCCAGGACCTCGCGGCCGACCTTGATACCCAGATCGATGGGCGAAACAGGCGCCAGAGCACCGCCCAGATCCACCCAGGGTGTGCGCACGGCATCGACGATGGCCACGTCGCTGAATGCCGAATACTGCCCGCAGCCACTCATGCCCTGGGCTCGGCACTGAGCTTGTCGGGGTCCTGATCACGGTACAGCGCTTCGACCTTGTCTGCGCGCCACTGCAGGACGGCGCGCTGGTTGATCGACCCCTTGTCGGTGATTTCGCCGCGATCGATAGACGCGGGCTCATCAAGCAGCACGATCCACTCCAGCCGGCTGGCGTTGCCGTTCGCGCCCTGGTTCAGGCGCGCCAGCCAGCCGGCGAACCACTCACGCACCGGCGCACTGGCCAGGACCTGCGCATCGCTGGCCTGTGCATCCAGCCCGGCCAGTTGCCGGCACTCGTGCACCCTGGGAAACACCAGCGCCCCAAGGCATTCGCGGTCAGGCGCGGTGATGACCACATCCTGCACGTACGGCGAGCCTTCCAGCACCGCGCGGTTGCGCATCGGGCCGACACTGACGAACACGCCCGACGACAGCTTGAAATCCTCGGCCAGTCGCCCGTCGAACATCAGGCCCAGCTCCGGGGCCGCAGGATCGGCAAGCTTGATCGCATCGCCGGAGCAATAGAAGCCGTTCTCGTCGAACACTTCGGCCGTCTGCTGCGGCGAGCGCCAATAGCCCGGCATGATGTGCGGGCCACGAAAACGCCCTTCGAGCTTGCCATCCACCGGCACCAGGCACACTTCGCATCCCGGTGCGGGCAGGCCGATATATCCGGCCATCGACAAGGGCCCGGTGGTGAACGTGCAGGACGGCGCGGCCTCGGTCATACCCAGTCCGGCCATCATGCGAATCCGCTCGCCGCAATGCTGCTCGGCCACCCGGTCAAGACGATCCCAGATGCTTTGCGACAGGCCGGCAGCGGCGAAGAAGAACAGCTTGATGCGCGAGAAGAATCGCTCGCGCAGCTCGGCGTCCTGCTCCAGTGCGTTGACCAGCTCTTCCCAGCCCTTGGGCACAGTCAGGTAAGCGGTAGGCGAAATTTCCTTGAGGTTGCGCAGCGTCTCGGCGAAGCCTTGTGCGGTTGGCTTGCCGTTGTCCAGATAGAACGTGCCACCGTTGTACAGCACAATACCGATGTTGTGACTGCCGCCGAAGGTGTGGTTCCAGGGCAGCCAGTCGACCAGCACGGGCGGCTCTTCGCCGAACACCGGGAACGTCTGCAACAGCATCTGTTGATTGGCACACAGCATGCGCTGGGTAGTCACCACCGCCTTGGGCAGTTTGGTCGAGCCCGAAGTGAACAGAAACTTGGCGATGGTGTTGGGGCCGCTGGCCAGGAAAGCGGCCTCGGCCTCGCTGCCACCCGGCTCTTCGAGCAGGCTGGAGAAGCTCAGCTGAGGCCTGCCATTGAGCTGTCCGCGTACAGTGATGACGGGCGTGTCCGCAGGAATGATCGCATCGATGGCACGCTGAAACGGCGCGGCATCGCTGACAAATACCAATCCTGGCTGCAATACGTCGCAGACGTGGCGTAACTTGGCGAAATCCTGAGACATGACCGAATACGCCGGTGATACCGGGCAGTACGGAATGCCGGCGTACATGGCCCCCAGAGCAAGCTGCAAGTGCTCGATGTCGTTACCTGACAGCAACACCAGCGGCCGATCGGCGGAAAGGCCGTACGCCAGCAGGCTCTGTGCGATAGCGCGCACGTCAGTCAGCATCTCGGCATAACTGACCTTGCGCCAGCCGCTCCGGCTGTCGCGCGCGGCAATGAAGGTCTGTTGTGGACGCAACCGCGCCCAGTGCACCAGTCGGTCGAGCAGCCGGTCGGGTAACCGCGCCAGAGGTTCCAGGGCTCGCATGTGCAGAACGCCCTGCTCTTCCCGCACCTCGATGGGCGGGTGGCCGATGGAGACCTGACGGTAGCGCGGTGGATTATCTTCACTCTGCAACGTTGATGATCTGATATCGGAACTCACGTGCGTTCTCTCCATCAAGGTACGCAGGCACCAAACGCCATGCAGCGGTCCGGGCCGAGCGTTGCAGCACCAGGCTGCAGCCTTGTTATTGTTATGCCTGACTTACCGGCGACACAGTCTTGTACAAAAGACCGCTGCCGCCAGCCTGGAAGCGTTCGAATCGGATGGCTCAGATCGGATAGTGCCTGGGCCCGTTTTGCAGCGTCACCCAGCGCAACTGGGTAAAGTGCTCGATCGAAGCCTTGCCGCCGAAACTGCCATAGCCGCTGGACTTCACCCCACCGAAGGGCATTTGCGCCTCGTCGTGCACGGTGGGTCCGTTGATATGGCAGATCCCGGACTCCACCCGTTGCGCAAGCGCCAGCGCGCGGCTGGTGTCACGACTGAAAATCGCCGCCGAGAGACCGAAATCCGAATCGTTGGCCAGCCGCAACAGCGCCTCGTCACCGTCGCCGCGCAGCACCACGGCCACCGGGCCGAAGGACTCTTCGCGGTACAGGCGCATGGCATCTGTCACGCCGTCGAGCAGCGTCGGTTGCAGAATGCTGCCCTGCAGTTGCCCGCCCGCCACCAGCGTTGCGCCAATCGCCACAGCGTCGTCAATCAGGCCCTTGATGCGCGTCCCGGCACCCACGTCGACCAGCGACCCGAGAACTGATTCGCTGTCATCCGGATTACCGGCGCGCAACGTTTTGATCTTGGCCGTCAGCTTGGCAACGAAGGCATCGGCGACCTTATGGTCGACGATCAGCCGTTCGGTGGACATGCAGATCTGGCCCTGATTGAAGTAGGCGCCAAAGGCGGCGGCCTCTACTGCCGCGTCTAGATCCGCGTCGTCAAGCACCAGAAACGGTGCCTTGCCACCCAATTCCAGCAGTGCCGGTTTCAGATACCGCGCCGACAGCTCACCGACGATGCGGCCTACATGAGTGGAACCGGTGAAATTGACCCGCCGCACTGCCGGGTTGGCAATCAGGCGCTCGACAATCGCCGGCGCATCGGCCGGCGCGTTACTGATCACGTTCACCACGCCGTCACCCAACCCGGCATCCTGCAGCACCTGGCCGATCAGCCGATGCACGGCGGGACTGAGCTCCGAGGCCTTGAGCACCACGGTGTTGCCGCAGGCGAGTGGCATGGCGATGGCCCGTGTGGCGAGAATCACCGGCGCATTCCACGGCGCGATACCGAGGACCACACCGCAGGGCTGGCGCAGCGCCATGGCAAAATTGCCGGGAACATTGGAAGGAATGACATCGCCGGTGATCTGCGTCGTCATGGATGCCGCTTCGCGCAGCATGTTGGCGGCCAGCTGTACGTTGAAGCCGTACCAGTTGGCCATTGCTCCGGTTTCGCCGGCAGCAGCGATGAATTCGCCGCTGCGGGCCTGCAACTGCGTAGCAGCCTCGAGCAGACGCGCCCGACGCTCGCCGGGCACCATCGCCGCCCATGAGGGGAACGCAGCCTGAGCGGCTGCGACTGCCGCATCGGCATCTTCCAGAGTCGCCGCCGCTACCCGCGAAACCACCTCGCCAGTCACCGGGTTGCAGCGTTCAAATGTACGTCCGTCACGCGCGGGGCACGACTGTCCGCCGATCAGCAGGGGCACGTCCAGCATGGTGATTCCTCTTTATTGTCTTTATCAGGAACTACAGACTTGGCTCGAAACGTCTGGATATCAGACTAGCGTTTGTACGCTTCCAGACCAGGCTTGATGCTCTTGTCATCGAGGAACTGCTTCATGCCCTGCTCGCGCCCGCCTTCCTTGTCCAGTAGACGTGACTGGTCCAGCTTGGCGTACAGATAGTCTTCGTTCTGCTCCCAGGTCAGTTCGCGGCAGCGTTTGAAGCCGTGCTTGGCGGCGCGCAGTACCACCGGATTCTTTTCCAGCAGATTATTGGCCAGATCGATGGTCACCTGACGCAGTTGTGCCAGCGGTACGCTTTCATTGACGAGGCCCATTTCAGCGGCTTTCTGACCGTTGAAGGTTTTGCCGGTCATAATGTAGTACAGCGACTGGCGGTGGCCCACAGTGTCGGCCATGGCCTTGCTCACCAGGTTGCCGGGCGGAATGCCCCAGTTGATTTCCGACAGGCCGAAGGTCGCTTCATCGGCGCAGATCGCCAGATCACAGGCCACCAGCGGGCTGAAACCTCCACCGAAGCACCAGCCGTTGACCATCGCGATGGTTGGCTTGGCGTACATGCGCAACATCTTCCACTGCCACTGGGAGGCTTCGCGACGGATTTTTTCCTGCAGAATTTCCGGTCCGGCGTCCACCTCGCGGAAATACTCCTTGAGGTCCATGCCAGCGGTCCACGCCTCGCCGGCACCGGTCAGCACCAGAACGCCCGCATCGGGATCCTGCTCCAGGGTTTCCAGCACATCGATCATTTCGCGGTTCAGGGTCGGGCTCATGGCGTTGCGTTTTTCCGGCCGATTGAGGATGACCCACGCGATACCTTGCTCGATCTCGACCTTGATGGTTGACCAGCGGCCTTCATATTTGCTCATGGCGATGCTCTCTTGTTCTTGGCTTGAAGATGACTCAAAGCTAAACCGCAAATATAGTTATGTCAATTAACTGTTATTCACATTAATCAAAATCTCGGCACTCCGCCCGAACAGGCTGGTCACAGTCACGTATGCCCCATAGCTATCGTTCGCCAACCTCGGCAAACTGACCGGCTGATTGACCCATCAAACCATAAGGACCGCATTTTCAATGGCCAAGCCATCTGACATCGCCGACGTTTGCCAGGCTCCCGTACAGGCTGCCGAGGCACGTTTGCCAACGGATTCTGCGCTGGATGATCTGATCGGTTATGCCATGCGCCGCGCACAACTCAAGCTGTTCCAGAACCTGATCGGACGTCTTTCCGCACACGACCTGCGCCCGGCGCAGTTCTCGGCGCTGGCGATCATCGAGCAGAACCCGGGTCTCATGCAGGCAGACCTGGCCAAGGCGCTGGCGATCGAACCGCCGCAGGTCGTTCCATTACTGAACAAGCTCGAAGAGCGTGCGCTGGCCGTCCGGGTGCGTTGCAAGCCGGACAAACGCTCATACGGCATTTTTCTCAGCAAAAGCGGCGAAACACTGCTGCGCGAATTGAAACAGATCGCCGTGGACAGCGACCTGGAATCCACCGCCGCGCTGGATAAAAAGGAACGTCAGGACCTGCTCAGGTTGCTGAAAAAGGTGTATCAATCGTAAAAGCGCTCATCGACGGCTTCCCTGCCGTCGATGCGCGATGATTACCAGAGCGGCAAGCTGTATTGCACGATAAAGCGTGTCTGGTTCTCGTCACGAAAGGCTGCACCCGCCGGGAAGTCGTTGCGATAGATCGACTTGCGCGCCAGCAGCCCGACGTTCTTCAGCGGACCGCTTTGCACGACGTAGCCCAGTTCCATCTGAAACTCACGCTCCTTGCGATCATCGGCATTGAAAGCGGCCAGCTCGATGTTGTCGCCGCGCACGTAACGCAGACGACTGCGCAGCCCGACCAGCCCGACGGCCGTGAAGTCATAGTCGTAGATGGCTTGCCAGGTGCGCTCCTTGGCGTTGAGGAAGTCCGAGCTCATGGTCATCTCGCTCAACCCCATCAGTTCGGTGCCCGAGACATAAGGCGTTGCCGTGTCGCCACTGGAATGCATGTAGCCAAGGCTCACGCTGTGCCCTCCCCACTTGTAGCCAAGCAACGCGGAAAGGTTCTGGTTGTCTACTTCGCCGGCCTTCGCACTGCCGGTATCGCGGCTGAAAAAGCTGCGCAGATCGGTGGTCAGCACGCCGTCGCCAATCGCCAGCTTGTGCAACAGGGCCAGGGTGTTCTGGGTGTAGAGATCGTCTACCTCGGCGTGGTACGCCCGCAGGCTCAGGTCCTTGTTGACCTGATAATCGCCTCCGGCGTAAGCCATGTGCGACGAGGTTGCCGCCCCATTGAAACGGCGGTTCGGTGAAGCGAGGCTGATGGGCTGGTAGTTGCTCGAGTCACGTTTGTTGACCCGGTCGATGTAGCCCGCATTGAGGGTCAGGTCATCGATGTCCTTGGAGGTCAGCGTGGTGCCACGAAAGGTCTGCGGCAACAGTCGCGAGGGGCTGGCGAAAGCGAACGGCAGGAAAATCGACACGTCGCCGGTCTTGACCGTGGTTTCGTGAAATTTCAGCTTGCCGGTCAGGGCCAGCCGCGAATACTCGTCAGCCGCCCGGCCATCGCTGGCGGATACTGGCAACAGCTCGGTGCCGCTGCGGTCTGGCGAGGAATCCAGTTTCCCCCCGACCAGCGCTCGCGCATCGAGACCGAAACCCACCGGCCCTTGGGTAAAGCCGGACTCCGCATTCATGATGAAGCCCTGCGCCCATTCCCGAGTCGCAGTCTTGGCGCCATCATCCTTGTAATCGCGGTCCATATAATAGTTGCGCAGCGTCAGGGTGCCATGGCTGTCATCCAGAAAGCCCTGCGCCTGTGCAGGGTCGGGAATGGCACTGATACCCAGCAGGCCCAGTGCAAGGCCACAACGTTTTCCACGTAAAAAGGGAGCTGACACAGCGCTTGCTGCATCATGAGCGAGCTTTGACATGTTCGGTGTCCACTTATTGTTGTTGTTTTTGGAGTCGGTCCGGCGCTAACTGCGGGCCCGTGAGTAGAGAATTGAAAGATTCCACCGCCGCGTCAATCCAAAATGACCGATAATCGAACATTAATACTATTAACTACTTTATCAGCTTGTTGATATTCCGCTGCTAACTCAATGTTTTTGAAAGACTAAACACTTCTTTTTATCACTCTCCCAGTCAGATTCACTTTTTAGTTATTTTTGTTACCTTGATAACGACCTGTCACAACGCCTCGATTGGCGCTCGGGAACAGGCTTTTCTCCAAAACAAAAACAACAATGAGGCTTGCCATGAACAGTCCATTACGTCGATCGACGCTGACCATTGTCTTGTGTTTTATCGTTGCGCTCATCGAGGGTTTCGACCTGCAGGCTGCCGGAACGGCGGCCGCCGGGTTGCGCCAGACCTTCGCCCTTGATCCAAAAATGATGGGCTGGGTGTTCAGCGCCGGGATCATCGGGCTGCTGCCTGGGGCGTTCTTTGGCGGATGGATTGCCGATCGCATCGGCCGCAAGAAGATTCTGGTGAGCGCAGTGCTGCTGTTCGGGGTCTTTTCGCTGAGCACTGCGTATGTCGAAAGCTTTTCCGGCCTGTTGCTGGTGCGCTTCATGACGGGCCTGGGTCTGGGGGCGGCGTTGCCCAACCTGATTGCCCTGTGTGCAGAAGCTGCAAGCGAACGTCACCGCGGCCTGGCCATCAGCGTCATGTACGCAGGTGTTCCACTGGGCGGTGCCCTGGCGGCGGTCGTCGCCATGTTCACCAGCGAGCATTGGCAAACCACGTTCATCATCGGCGGTCTGGTGCCGCTGTTGGTGGCTCCGCTGATGATCCTGTTGCTGCCCGAGTCCAGCGCTTTCAAACAGCAGACCAGTGCTGACAGCGTTCGGCATTCAAGCGCCACTGCGTTGTTCGGCGAAGGCCGGGCTCGCACCACGCTGGCGTTGTGGCTCGGCTACTTCTTCACCCTGACCGTGATGTACATGCTGCTCAACTGGCTGCCTTCACTGCTGATCGGTCAGGGCTTCAGCAAACCGCAGGCGGGCATGGTGCAGATGTTGTTCAATATCGGCGGCGCACTGGGCTCGCTGTTGGGCGGGTTGTTGCTTGATCGCTGCAATGGCATCAAGGTCGTGCTGTTCGTCTATGCCGGCTTGCTAGCAGCGCTGGCAGGCGTGGGTCTGTCGGTCGGTATCGTACCGATGGCCATTGCCGGGTTTGCAGCCGGGGTGTTCGTCATCGCCGCGCAGTTGGTGCTGTATGCGCTGGCCCCGCCGTCCTACCCGACCTCGGTACGCGCCACCGGTGTAGGTGCTGCAGTAGCCATCGGCCGTCTCGGTTCGGTTGCCGGCCCGCTGGCGGCCGGACAACTGCTGGGCGCTGGCGCTGGAACCGCCGGCGTACTGCTGGCCACCTCCCCAGGCCTGGTGATTGCCGCACTGGCGGCGATTACAGTGCTATCCAGGTCTGCCGCCGTCGAGCAACGTGAGCTCAAGGCTGCAGGGTCGAGCTGATCAAGGCCCTCTTCGCGAACAAGCGAAGCGTCGCCCGGTCCACTCCCACGGCCTCCGGCCAGAATCAAAAGCGGATTTATGTATAACAATGAGCAATCCGTGTCACATCGTTCTGGGGGTTAAGTGAGATTTGTTTTAGATCTCAGGCTGCTTTTTTGATCGCGATGGCACTGTCGACGCAGAGTACGACGTTAGTGACGGCTGAGTCCTGGCGCTGAGATGGGGCCAAAGTAACCAAAGCCCCTCGCTCCTGTTTCCGGCCCGACTTCGTCGGGTT
>NZ_LKGW01000104.1:32500-106702 GCF_001467335.1 Pseudomonas sp. ICMP 10191 | reverse complement strand
AGCTTCATCGTTGCGCAATCTCGTAAAACAATAGAGCCAGCTACGCTAGATGAGTTGCCCGGACGGTTACATCCCCGCGGCGCTCAGCCTGATTGGTCACGTTGACTGCAAGCGGGTGGGCAAGTCGATGCGATTACTCAATTAGGAGCGTCTTGCTTCTAGCTTATCCAGTTTGCTAACCAGATCCTCAGCGCGTAGGTGTGTGTATCGCTTGAGCATTTGCATTGACTTATGCCCGCTGATGGCCGACACCTCCTGATCAGAAAGACCACCCTCTACCAATCGGCTGACTGCCTCATGACGGAGGTCATGAAAGCGCAGGTCAGGCATTCCTAACTTAGTCCGCAGCTTGCCCCAAGTCTTGGTGAAGGCATAAGCGCTACGCTTACCCTCTTTGCCTGGCTCCCCAAAAAACACCAGGTCGCAATCGATTGGACGAACAGGGTTGCTCATCGCCAGTTGGAAGGTGTCGGTCGCTAACCGGGTGAGTGGCACGGTGCGAGCGCTATCGTTTTTTGTGTCAGAGAGGCGCACTACGCGCTTTGTCAGGTCGACCTGATGCCGGCGCAACGATGTTATCTCCGACGAGCGCATGCCGGTCTCCAGGGCGATTCGAACAATCCAACCAAGCATGGGATTACTGTGAGCATTCACTGCGGCCAGCAACCGACGTTCCTCTTCGGCAGATAGGCGTCGATCTCTGCCTTCGCCAGGGCTCGGTTTGCGAATGTTCAGCACCGGGTTGAAACTTAGCCCCAGCCCCCACTCCTGAATTGCGATGGTGTACAGGTGGCTCAGAAGGGCCAGCTCCAGACGCACGGTGTTGTTGCTTGTTGGCTTGCCACGACTGGTGATTGATGCCAGGCGCGTATCTCGGTAATTGGCAATGATTTCTGCGGAGAGTGCAGCCATCGAGTACTTGCCTAGATGGCTGATCAACTGCTGAGCTTTGGTTGCTTCGGCGCGCTGAGTTGTCGGTTTCTTCGTTGGGCTGATCTCGGCCAGATATCGCTTCAAAGCCATGGCTAACGTCATGCGCTCTGAACCGCTCCGCTGAATGTAAACGCCTCTGACCATTTCATCTTCTGTGCGACGGGCCCAGTCTTCGGCATCACGCTTTGTACGAAAGGTCTTCGCGTTGGCGGGCCAGCCGGTTTTCCGCACCAGGGCTTTCCAGGTGCCAGCGTCTGTTTTGACGATCGTGGCCATTCTATTTCTGCTCCAAAAACGTACCACGGTTTTGGCACTGTACTGATTTTGTACCTGTGGACCATAGGACTGGTCCAGCTGTTTTTATTGCAGGCAGCAAAAAGCCGCGCAATGCGCGGCTTTGAGTATGGTGGGCCCACACGGACTCGAACCGTGGACCAAAGGATTATGAGTCCTCTGCTCTAACCAACTGAGCTATGGGCCCTCAGTAGGTCGCGGATTATAACGGCGGTTTCGCGGCTGTGCTATCCGAAAAGTCCGAAAGATTCATGAGAAGAAATCTTGCGCAGAATTCTTCGGCGTCGAGGGGCAGGCTGACGATGTAGCCCTGGATCTGTTCGCAGCCTTCGCTGGTCAGAAATTGCTGCTGTTCGCTGTTCTCCACGCCCTCGGCGATCACGGTCAGTTGCAGGCTGCGCCCTAGCGCGATGATAGCGCGGACGATGGCGGCGTCGTGGGTGTCTTCGGGCAGGCCGCGGACGAAGGACTGGTCGATCTTGAGGATGTCCAGTGGCAAGCGTTTGAGGTAGCTCAGTGAAGAGTAGCCGGTGCCGAAGTCGTCGATCGCCAGTTGCACGCCGAGTGTTTTCAATTGGTGCAGCACGGCCAGCGCTTCCTGGGTCTGGCTCATGATGAAGTTTTCGGTGATTTCCAGTTGCAGGCAGCCGGGTTCGAGGCCGTTGTCCGTGAGCAGTTGTTCGATGCGTTCGAGCAGGTTGGTCTGGCGCAGTTGCGCGCCTGCCAGGTTCACCGACAACGGGCCGAACGGCTGACAGGTCTTGCGCCATACGCCCATCTGGCGGCAGGCCTGCTCCAGCGCCCAGTCGCCGATCTGCAGGATCATGCCGTTTTCTTCTGCCAGGGGAATGAAGTGCTCGGGCGGCACATCGCCAAAGGTCGGGTGGTTCCAGCGGATCAGGGCTTCTGCGCCTGCCAGTGTGTGGGTCGTCAGGTTGATTTTGGGCTGGTAGGCCAACGTCAGTTGATTGCGCTCCAGGGCTCTTCTCAGCTCCTGCTCGAGGGCGATGCGCTCGCTGGCCTGGTCACTGAGGTCGCAGGTATAGCTTTCGACCCGGTTGCGGCCTTTTGCCTTGGAGCGGTACATCGCCGCGTCGGCATTTTTGACCAGCGTGGCTACGTCTGTGCCGTCGGTGGGGAACACGCAACTGCCGATGCTGGGGCTGATGTAGAGCTCATGTTCGCCAGCCTCGAAGGGCGTGTTGAAGCAGGCCAGTAATTTATTGGCGATGGCTTGTGCGTCGCTGGCTTGCAGCAGGCCGGGCAGTAGAACGATGAACTCGTCGCCGCCCAGGCGTGCGACGGTGTCGATGTCGCGCAGGGTTTCCTTGAGCCGGTGTGCGATGCCTTTCAGCAGCAGGTCGCCGACCGGGTGGCCCAGGCTGTCATTGATGTGCTTGAAGCGATCCAGATCGAGGAACAGAACTGCGCCGAGGCTGCCGGATTCTTCGCTGTGCAGCAGAGCGGCCTGAAGCCGGTTCTCGAACAGTGTTCGGTTGGGCAGGCCAGTGAGCGGATCATGATGGGCCTGATAGTCGAGGCGCGCCTGGGCATGTTTGAGGCTGGAAATGTCGGCGAAGACGGCGACGAAGTGGGTCAGGAGGTTGTCCTTGTTGCGCACGGCACTGATGGTCAGCCAGCTCGGGTAAAGCTCGCCGTTCTTGCGGCGGTTGCTGATTTCACCCTGCCAGTGGCCCTCGGCCGCCAGTTGGTGCCACATCGCGGCGTAGAACGCGCTGTCGTGTTGGCCAGAGGCAAGCAGGCGAGGAGTTTTGCCGATGGCTTCACTTTCGCTGTAGCCAGTGATTTCCGTGAATGCACGGTTGACGGCGCTGATGGTCTGGTCGGTATTGGTGATGAGCACTCCTTCGGCAGTGCTCTCGAAAACGGTGGCCGCCAGATGGAGTTTCTCCTGCATTTGCCTGCTTTCGGTGATATCCCGGGTAGTCGTCAGCAGACAGTCTTCACCGGCAATGATGACGGGTTGAGATGACAGCTCGCACAGTCGAACATCGCCATTGCTGTTACGAATCCGGACCCGCAGATCCCTGACAAAACCATGTTGTTTCATTTGCTCGATGAGTCTTGAGCGTTCGCTGAGGTCAACCCAGATGCCCAGGTCGAATGTCGAGTGGTCAAGGCAGTACTTTTCGCTATACCCGGTCAAGCGGCAGAACCCTTCGTTGACCTCCAGCAGCATGCCGTCCTGCTGCCGGGTAATCGCCATCCCGTCAGGCGAGGCATGAAAGGCTTTGGCGAACTTCTCTTCGGAAAGCTGCAATTGTTGCCGGGCCTGTTTGAGCTGGGTGATGTCACGCACTATCACCAGCACGGCAGGTATCGGGCTATGCTCGAACGGTTGGGCGGACATGAGCCCTGAAAAGGTTTCGCCGTTTCTGCGCCGAAAGGGTATCTCCAGATTATGGATATCGCCGGTCTGCAATTGCAGCAAGACTTTTGGGCCGATGCCTGGCACTGCCCACAGATTCAGTTCTGTCGGTGTCTTACCAATTACTTCATCAAGGGGGATGCCGGTTCGCTCTACGAACGCCTCGTTGGCATCCATGATGTGCCCGT
Source organism: Pseudomonas sp. ICMP 10191 (assembly GCF_001467335.1). NCBI lineage: Bacteria > Pseudomonadati > Pseudomonadota > Gammaproteobacteria > Pseudomonadales > Pseudomonadaceae > Pseudomonas > Pseudomonas sp. ICMP 10191. The sequence goes on along the minus strand of NZ_LKGW01000104.1, from coordinate 102,898 downwards.
CAGCAAGGCTGACGATAAGCATGGCATCCGGGCATTGAGCGAAGATCGAGGCGAATTTTCCTTCGGACAGGCATGACGCTTCCCGGTCACTTTTGTTGATTACTCCACGCATATGCGGCTTACGTCCGTGTCTGACTATCGCTGATGATGGTGTGGCGTAACCCTGTAACTTCAATGATCCAAGGCTTGATTTGAAGAACGCTGTTGTCTGGTGTGATACATAGTTGTAGGTCAATTTGTCAGGCGCTGCAATTAGACTGACGTCTGACCTCTTCTTGTTTTGGTCAATTGACGATTGGGCCTGCAAAGTTTGAATTTTCTTCTGCCCGGAAACGCAAAACCCCCGGCATGCCGGGGGTCTTGTTGACTCGCTGGTGCGATTACTCGTCGAGGAACGAGCGCAGGTGCTCGCTTCTTGTCGGGTGACGCAGCTTGCGCAGTGCCTTGGCTTCGATCTGACGAATCCGCTCGCGGGTTACGTCGAACTGCTTACCAACCTCTTCAAGGGTGTGGTCGGTATTCATATCGATGCCGAAACGCATGCGCAGAACCTTGGCTTCACGGGCAGTAAGCCCCGACAGCACTTCGCGTGTCGCTTCTTTCAGGCTTTCGACAGTGGCGACATCGATTGGCGACTGCATGGTCGAGTCTTCGATGAAGTCACCCAGGTGCGAATCTTCGTCGTCACCGATCGGGGTTTCCATGGAGATCGGCTCTTTTGCGATCTTCAATACCTTGCGGATTTTATCCTCAGGCATTTCCATGCGTTCACCCAACTCTTCCGGGGTCGGTTCGCGACCCATTTCCTGCAACATCTGCCGGGAAATACGGTTGAGTTTGTTGATCGTCTCGATCATGTGCACCGGAATACGAATGGTGCGTGCCTGGTCGGCAATCGAGCGAGTGATCGCCTGACGGATCCACCAGGTGGCATAGGTCGAGAACTTGTAGCCACGACGGTATTCGAACTTGTCCACAGCCTTCATCAAGCCGATGTTGCCTTCCTGGATCAGATCGAGGAATTGCAGGCCACGGTTGGTGTACTTCTTGGCGATGGAGATCACCAGACGCAGGTTCGCTTCAACCATCTCTTTCTTCGCGCGGCGGGCCTTGGCCTCACCGATCGACATGCGACGGTTGATGTCCTTGATCTCGGCGATTTTCAGGCCGGTCTCTTCTTCCAGTGCGGACAGCTTCTGCTGGCAACGCTGGATGTCAGGCTGCAGGCGACCGATGGCTTCGGCGTATTTGCTCTTGCCCTTGGCCAGTGCGTCAGTCCAGCTTTCGTCAACTTCGTTGCCCGGGAACTGGCGCAGGAAGTCGGCGCGCGGCATACGTGCATCACGTACACACAGCTGCATGATGGCGCGTTCCTGGGCACGAAGACGCTCAAGGGCACCGCGTACACGCTCCACCAGGCCTTCAAACTGTTTTGGAACCAGTTTGATCGGCATGAACAGTTCGGCCAGTGCAACCATTTCGGCAATGGCGTGCTTGTCGTCGCGACCAAATTTCTTCAGGGCCTTGCGGGTGATTTCCATTTGATCGGAAACCGCACCGAAGCGCTGCTGGGCGATGACCGGATCAGGACCGCTCTCGACTTCGTCTTCTTCGTCGCTGGCGTCTGCCGACTCTTCCTCGTCGTCATCGGCACCTTCGGCCTTGACGGCCTTGGGGTCGACAGGCGGCGGGACTTCGGCAGGCGGCGCAATGCCGTCGTCCGGGTCGATATAGCCACTCAGAACATCGGAAAGGCGACCGCCTTCACTGGTGACGCGTGTGTATTCGGAGAGAATGTGGTCAACCGTGCCTGGGAAGTGCGCGATTGCGCCCATCACTTCACGGATGCCTTCTTCGATACGTTTGGCGATTTCGATTTCGCCTTCACGGGTCAGAAGTTCAACGGTGCCCATTTCCCGCATGTACATACGAACAGGATCGGTGGTACGACCGATGTCGGTTTCGACCGCTGCCAACGCTGCAGCCGCTTCTTCTGCGGCTGCCTCGTCGGTATCGGCGTCGGCCAGCATCAAGGCGTCCGCATCCGGAGCACTCTCGTGTACCGGGATCCCCATGTCGTTGATCATGCGGATGATGTCTTCCACCTGCTCGGGATCTGAAATATCCTCGGGCAAGTGGTCGTTGACCTCTGCGTAAGTCAGATACTTCTGCTCACGACCCAGGGTGATCAACTCTTTGATACGAGATTGCTGTTGCGCTTTTCCGGACATAACACCCTATCCACTGAAGGTCTTGGCGGGCAAAAAACAAGCCGAGGATTATACCCGAGCTATGACCTCACGCGCCAGTTGAGGTCGGGGTTTGTGCGGGAACATTGCGATTTAGCAGTTCCCTAAGCTGAATTTTCTCTTCTGCGCTCAGCTCGGTCTGCCGAGCCTTGCTGATCAGATGTTCCAGACTGCGCTCGCGTTGGCGAGCGGATAAGCTAGTTATAGTGTCGAAAAACTGTTGTTCAAGGTTGTCGGCCTCAATCAGCCATTCCTTTTCTGCCAGTGCGCGCAGCAAACGACCCTGCTCAGTCCCGTGCCATCGCGCTATCAACTGTAACGACCGAAGGTTCGGATTCTTTTGCCTGGCCTCGATAAGAGCGACCAGCAGTTGTGCGTTGGATTGGTCTTCTGCAGCGAAATGGCTGGCATTTTCGACCTTTTCCGCCAATTCGGGGTGATGCAGCAAGGTTCTCAGTGCGGCCTGCATGGGCGGCTCGACGGCGGTGGGTACACGCGGCGTTCGATGTTCGAAGTCCTGGCGCTTGCCTTTTTTGCCCCAGGATTTGTTGTCCCATTTTTTTTGATTCGGACCGCCGGTTTTCTTCTGCGTCCATTCCTGTTGAGGCTCGTAACCGCCTTGTGGCTGGTAATCGGCAAAATCAGGCATGGCGTCGTAGTCGACATACGGGTCGTAACTCGGTGGCGCCTCCGCTGGCGCGCTCTGCACCAGCTGGCTGACGGCCTCGCCGGTCAGCCCGGTAATTTCGGTCAGGCGCTGACGCATCAGAATGCGCAGGTTCGCGCCGGGCACCTTGTCGATCAATGGCGCCGCGAGGGTGGCCATGTGCGCCTTGCCCTCCAGCGAGCGCGGGTCGGACTCTTTGGTCAGTTGCTCGAAAAAATAATCGGCCAGCGGCTGCGCGTGCTGATTGATACGTGCCTTGAACGCATCGGTGCCCTCGGAGCGCACCAGCGTGTCCGGGTCTTCGCCCTCGGGAAGAAACAGAAAGCGCGCCCGGCGTCCGTCCTGCAGGTTCGACAGGGTCGCTTCCAGCGCCCGCCACGCGGCGTTACGCCCGGCCTGATCGCCGTCGAAGCAGAACAGCACGTTGGGCACGACCCTGAACAGGCGCTTCAAGTGCTCTTCGCTGGTCGCAGTACCCAGCGTCGCCACGGCATTGCGCAAGCCTTGCTGGGCCAGGGCGATGACGTCCATGTAGCCTTCGACGACGATGATTTCATCGAGGTTGCGATTGAATTTGCGCGCCTCGAACAGCCCGTACAGCTCCTGACCCTTGTGGAAAACCGGTGTTTCCGGGGAGTTCAGGTACTTGGGTTTGTCATCACCCAGTACGCGGCCGCCAAAGGCAATGACACGCCCGCGTGAATCGCGAATCGGAAACATCACCCGGTCGCGGAAGCGGTCGTAGCGTTTGCCGGTTTCGGCGTTCTCGATCAGCAGGCCGGCATCGATCATCACCTTTTGCTGCAATGAGTCGCTGCTCAGGTGCTTGTACAGGTTGTCCCAGCCGGGAGGGGCGAAGCCCAGGCCAAAGTCCCTGGCGATTTCGCCGGACAGCCCGCGGCCCTTGAGGTAATCCACCGCAGCCTTGCGTGACGGGTGGCTTTTCAGGGCCTGACGGTAGAACTCGGCTGCGGCGGTCAGCAGCGGGTAGAGCGGGGAGTCGGTCGGTTGCCGGGGCTTCTGGCCTTTTACGCTCTGTTCGCGAGGCACTTCCATGCCGGCGGCCTTGGCCAGGTCCTCGACGGCCTGGGGAAAGTCCAGGTTGTCGTGGTCCATGATGAAGCCGAGCGCGTTTCCACCTGCGCCGCAACCGAAGCAGTAATAGAACTGCTTGTCCGGGCTGACGCTGAAAGACGGTGTCTTCTCTTTGTGGAACGGACAGCACGCGGTGTAATTCTTCCCGGCTTTCTTGAGCTGCACGCGCGAGCTGACAACATCGACTATATCGGTGCGGTTCAGAAGGTCGTCGATAAAGCTCTGGGGAATCAGCCCGGCCATGGCGTTCTCATCATTCAAGCGTGGTGCAAAAGTATCGGATGACTCTACGAGCGTTCCGTCAGCCTGTCAGCCGTCTTTTTGAAGACGTTGGCAATAAACGGGCACGTCTTTGCATCCGAAGGACGGTGTTGGCCTGAAAGGGATAAAGCTTGATCCCGCGAGTGGATCAGAAAGGCCGCAAGCTTCGTTGTCCACGAGAAGTGGTCAGAGCCTGAAGGCACGGAAGACGCTGCCTTGGCTGAGCTTCTTGCGAAGTCATCAAGGCATACTCGTCTGTTCATCGGTCGATGTGCTGCCCGAGTGGGCATGACCGATGTAGCCTGTGAACAGGCTGGACGTGCTTGACTGACATATCCGAGTCGCATCGGCGGCCTGGACAGGATCAATCAATAAAGCGAACGCAAAACAGCGAAGCTGTAACTGCCGACAGCCCGGCTGGTTGGCCGGGCAAGGCAGAAGCTTGCGACGAAGGTCTGTAAATTAATACAGACGAACGGCGCGGCGCTGTTCGCGCTGGACTTTCTTGGCGTGGCGTTTGACAGCAGCTGCTGCCTTGCGCTTACGCTCCGAAGTCGGCTTCTCGTAAAATTCGCGGCTACGAACTTCAGCCAGAACACCGGCTTTTTCGCAGGAGCGCTTGAAACGACGCAGAGCTACGTCGAAGGGTTCGTTCTCTTTAACTTTGACGGCTGGCATCCAGAGCTACCTTCATTCATTACCGGGGTCAACGCTCAGTGCAAACACTGCACAAAAGTACGTCGGTTTTTAAGGGTTGCGGATGTTAACCCCTCATTGAGAGGAATGCAAAGCCTCTGATCGAAAACCGCTGGTCGGCACCTCGGTCGGCGACTATTATGCGCGCCTTCAAATCTGCCCCCTACAAGGCGCAACCCCATGCTAGTACTGGGATTAGAAACCTCCTGCGACGAAACCGGCGTCGCATTGTACGACAGCGAACGCGGTTTGCTTGCGGACGCATTATTCAGCCAGATCGACCTGCATCGTGCCTATGGCGGTGTGGTGCCGGAGCTGGCTTCACGCGATCACGTCAAGCGCATGCTGCCCCTTATTCGCCAGACACTGGCCGAGGCGGACTGCGTGGCCACGGATATCGACGCCATTGCCTACACGGCCGGCCCTGGATTGGTCGGCGCCTTGCTGGTCGGCGCTTCGTGCGCTCAGGCGCTGGCATTCGCCTGGGATATCCCGGCGCTGGGCGTGCATCACATGGAAGGTCATCTGCTGGCGCCGATGCTGGAAGAAAACCCGCCACAGTTCCCGTTCGTCGCCTTGCTGGTGTCCGGCGGTCATACGCAGCTGGTGCGCGTCGACGGCATAGGTCAGTACGAGCTGCTGGGCGAGACCCTGGATGATGCCGCAGGCGAGGCCTTCGACAAGACCGCGAAGATGATGGGCATGCAGTACCCCGGCGGCCCGGAGATTTCAAAGGCGGCCATGCAGGGCGTGGCGGGGCGCTTTGTCTTCCCTCGGCCGATGACTGATCGGCCCGGGCTGGAATTCAGCTTCAGCGGCCTGAAAACCTCAGCGCTCAACACCTGGCAGCAATGCCGGAACGCTGGAGACGACAGTGAGCAAACCCGCTGCGACATCGCTCTGGCCTTCCAGCAGGCGGTAGTGGAGACTTTGACCATCAAGTGCAAGCGCGCGCTCAAGCAGACCGGCCTCAAGAGCCTGGTGATTGCCGGTGGCGTGAGCGCCAACAAGGCACTGCGCGCCTCGCTGGAAAGCATGCTTGGCGACTTGCGCGGGCATGTCTATTACGCACGGCCCGAGTTTTGTACCGATAACGGCGCCATGATTGCGTTTGCCGGTTGTCAGCGTTTGCAGGCCGGACAGAAGGAAGATTTGAGCATCAGCGTGCAGGCGCGCTGGCCCATGGAGCAGTTGTCGGGGCTGTGACGGCAGGCGAGGTGGGTTACGCCTCAGAAATGTCGTTCGCGCCCGGCGAGCAGGTCGCGTAGATTGCCGCGATGGCGCCAGACGATGAGCAGGGTCAACACGCTCATCGGCAGCAACGCATGAGGCTCCTGCCACGCCAGCAACGGCAGGGTCAGGGGTGTGGCGATCAGGGCTGCGAGCGAGCTGGTGCGGGTCAGGTACAGCGTCAGCAGCCAGGCGACTATCGCCAGGGCGGCGGCAGGCGGATACAGGCCCAGCAGCACACCGGCGGCGGTCGCTACGCCTTTGCCGCCGCGAAAGCGGAAGTACAACGGGAACAGATGGCCCAGCACCGCACACACGCCGATCCAGCCCTGCTGTGCGGTGTCCATGTTCCAGGCGCTGGCGATCAGGATCGGCACCAGGCCTTTGCAGAGGTCGCCGAACAGGGTCAGGATGGCGAGTTTTTTTCCGGCCAGACGCAGCATGTTGGTCGCGCCAGCATTGCCGGAGCCACTGGCGCGCGGGTCCGGCCTGCCGCTCAGGCGGCTGAGCAGAATGGCGAAGGACAGCGAGCCAAGCAGGTAGGCGAAGGTGGCCAGTAACCAAAACATGCGAACCATTCCGGGCGAGGATGCCCTGATTCTAACGGCGCATCGCGCCCTTGTCGTGCAGTGGAGAGTAGTGCTTGGACAGAGTTTTCATCGAGGGCCTTGAGTTCGATACGGTCATTGGCGCCTATGACTGGGAGCGCGGCATTCGTCAGTGCCTGCGTCTTGACCTCAGCTTCGCCTGGGACAATCGCCCCGCAGCTGCTGGGGACGATCTGAGCAAGGCTCTCGACTACGCCAGTGTCTCGACCCGTATTCAGGCGTTCGCCGAGCAGGCACAGTTCCAGCTGGTGGAGACCTTCGCCGAGCGACTGGCTGAAGTGCTGATGGGTGAATTCAATATTCCCTGGCTGCGCCTGAAACTGACCAAGCCCGGTGCTGTAGCGGCCGCTGCCGGTGTGGGCGTGGAGATCGAGCGCGGATGTCGCTGACGCGGATTTTCCTCGGCCTGGGGAGCAACATCGAGCGCGAGCGCCACTTGGTAGCGGGGCTTGATGCGCTGGATGGCTTCCTGACCGACCTGAGCTGTTCGCCGGTTTTTGAAAGCCATGCCGTGGGTATCAAGAGCGGGCCGTTCTTCAACCTCGTGGTGTCGGCGCTGACCGATCTGCCCTTGATGGAACTGGATCGGCGCCTGAAATTCATCGAAGCGGACAATGGCCGCTACGCCCCGGATCGCAAAGGGTTGCCGCTGGATATCGATGTGCTGCTGTACGGCGAGCAGGTCGGTAATTTCGACGGGTTGATTCTGCCGAGGGCGGAAATCTTAAAGAATGCCTTCGTGCTGCGCCCATTGGCGTTGATCGCCCCTGAACGTCTGCATCCTGGTGTAGGGATTGCCTTCAGCAAACTTTGGGCTGATGCGCAGATTGATCAGCAGCTTTGGCCGGTGGCGTTCGAGTGGCGGGGGCTGGCACTGACGCCTGAGGATTTGCTGCGTAGCTGAGCGTGTCCGCGCCTTCCCGCTCTAACGCTTCTCGTGCCAAGGCTGAAGATCGGACGCAGAGCGTCCAGGGCTGCGCTACCACGCGGAGCGTGGGAGCGATAACCGTGCACAAGAGCCTGTCAGGCGATGTGCTCAGCCTTGTAGGTTTTCAGTGCCTTCAAACGCTCGTTTTTCAGCGCATCACCCAGTTCCTTGCCCTTCAGACCCTGTTCCAGCAGCGGCTGTACTGATACCGCGCGTGCGGCCTCGGCTGCGCCGCGCAGGTAACCGGCCTGTGGATAACTGCGTTGTTCAAAGCCGTGACGTCCTCGCGCGTCCATCTCGCACGCCGCAATGAACTCTTCAAAACGCTGCGGGCGGCGGTAGACGTCGAAGCTTTGCAGCAGCTCCAGCAGGGTCGAGGGTTTCAGCTCCAGCGCTCGGTGGCCGTGGGTGTGGTACTGGCCGACCAGCAGCGCCAGTTCCTGGCAGTCCCTGGGTACACGAAAACGCTCGTTCACCACTTTTATCAGGCGCAGGCCGGTGTGCTCATGGGCGATGTGCCTTGGCCATTCGGCTTCCGGCGTCAGCCCTTTGCCGAGGTCGTGCAGCAGGCAGGCCCAGCGCACCGTTAGCGGGTGTTTGTGGCGTGCGGACTGTTCGAGGACGCTGAGCACGTGTACACCGGTGTCTATTTCCGGGTGATGCGCCGCCGGCTGCGGTACGCCAAACAACGCTTCGATCTCCGGCATCAGCTCCTTGAGCGCGCCGCAATCGTGCAGCACCTGAATGAACACCTGGGGCTGTTCCTCCATGAGTGCGCGAGAGATCTCTTTCCAGCTTCGCTCGGCAGTCAGCGCCTTGAGTTCGCCCGATTCACTGAGCTGTCGCATCAGCCCAAGGGTCTCGGGGGCAATGGTAAAACCGTAACCGGCGTAACGTGCGGCGAATCGGGCCACGCGCAAGACCCTGAGCGGATCTTCGGCGAATGCGGGGGAAACGTGACGCAATATCCGCGCTTCCAGGTCCTTCTGGCCGTTGTAGGGATCGGTTAAATTACCGTCCTTGTCTTCCGCCATGGCGTTGATCGTCAGGTCACGCCGAATCAAATCCTGCTCAAGCGTCACCTCGGGGCTGGCGTGGAAAACAAAGCCTCCGTAGCCCACGCCGCTCTTGCGCTCGGTGCGCGCCAGCGCGTATTCCTCATTGGTCAGCGGATGCAGAAACACCGGGAAATCTGTACCGACCGGACGATAGCCCTTGATCAGCATGTCCTCGGTGCTTGCGCCGACCACGACCCAGTCGATGTCCGTGACAGGTTGACCCAGAAGACGGTCTCGTACAGCACCGCCCACTTTATAAATCTGCATAAAAAACCTCCGTAAGCGCGACAGGATAAACCTTGTGCCGTGCTTGCGGAGGCTAAAGCTGAATGAATAGGCGTTTTAAGCGCTATTGCCCTGGCGCTTAAAGGTGGACGACCGCCATATCAAGCCGGGGATATTCACTGTCGGCATGCTCGCCTTTTGGGGGGACGTGATGGGTCTTGACCACTTGATCGCCCTGCAAGGTTTCCAGGTGGATGTCAAAGCCCCACAGCCGGTGCAGGTGTTTGAGCACCTCGTCTGTCGATTCACCGAGCGGTTTGCGATTGTGCTGTTGGTGGCGCAGGGTCAGCGAACGGTCGCCTCGGCGGTCGATGCTGTAGATCTGCACATTGGGCTCCCGATTGCCCAGGTTGTACTGCGCAGCAAGTATCTCGCGGATGGTTCGGTAGCCGTTTTCATCATGAATGGCGGGCACCAGCAAGTCATCCTGCTGGTCGTCGTCCATGATGCTGAACAGTTTCAGGTCGCGAATCACCTTGGGCGACAGGTACTGGAGGATGAAGCTCTCATCCTTGAAGCTGGTCATCGCAAACTTGATCGCCGTCAGCCAGTCAGTGCCGGCGATTTCCGGAAACCACTGCCGGTCTTCATCGGTAGGGTTTTCGCACATCCGGCGGATGTCCTGATACATGGCAAAGCCCAGCGCGTAGGGATTGATGCCGCTGTAGTAGGGGCTGTCAAAACCGGGCTGAAAAATCACGCTGGTGTGCGACTGCAGGAACTCCATCATGAAGCCGTCAGTGACCAGCCCTTCGTCGTACAGGTCATTCATCAGCGTGTAATGCCAGAACGTTGCCCAGCCTTCGTTCATCACCTGGGTCTGGCGCTGTGGATAAAAGTACTGCGCGATCTTGCGCACGATGCGCACCACTTCACGCTGCCAGGGCTCCAGCAGCGGAGCGTGTTTCTCGATGAAATAGAGAATGTTTTCCTGCGGCTCGGCCGGGAAGCGTGCATTGTCTTCCTTGCTGCTTTTGTCGGCATTTTTCGGGATCGTGCGCCAAAGATCGTTGATCTGCCGCTGAAGGTGCTCCTCACGGTCCTTCTGCCGACGGCGCTCCTCTTCGGCGGAAATCGGGTACGGGCGCTTGTAACGATCCACACCGTAGTTCATCAACGCATGGCAGGAGTCGAGCAAGTCCTCCACGGCATCGATGCCATGGCGTTCCTCGCACTGCATGATGTACTGCTTGGCGAACACCAGGTAATCGATGATCGAGCTGGCGTCGGTCCAGGTCCGAAACAGGTAGTTGCCCTTGAAGAAACTGTTGTGGCCATAGCACGCATGGGCCACGACCAGCGCCTGCATGCAGATGGTGTTTTCTTCCATCAGGTAGGCAATACACGGGTCCGAGTTGATGACGATCTCGTAGGCCAGGCCCATCTGGCCGCGAGAATAGGACTTTTCCGTGCTGAGGAAGTGTTTGCCGTAGGACCAATGGTGATAGCCCAGCGGCATGCCCACCGAAGCATAGGCGTCCATCATCTGCTCGGCCGTGATCACTTCGATCTGGTTGGGGTAGGTATCCAGCGCATACCGCTCGGCAATCCTGCCGATTTCGCGGTCGTAGGCGCGGATCAGTTCGAATGTCCACTCTGACCCCGTGGAAAGGGGTTGGCGCTTCTGCTCTCTGGCGGTCATGACACTAACCTTCGCTGAAAGAGTTCGCGGAATACCGGATAGATATCACCGGCAGAGACCAGCTGTTGCTGGGCAAACGTGTCGGCAAAATCTTCACCGATGCGTTCGTATTCATACCACAAGGCCTGGTGCTCGCGCGGCGTGATTTCCACGTACGTGTAGTACTGCACGAAAGGCATGATCTGTTTGGTGAGAATTTCCCGGCAGATGGGCGAATCGTCGTTCCAGTTGTCGCCATCCGACGCCTGTGCCGCGTAGATATTCCAGTCACTGCTCGGGTAGCGTGCGGCCATGATTTCCTGCATCAGTTTCAAGGCGCTGGAAACGATGGTGCCGCCGGTTTCCCGGGAATAGAAAAACTCTTCCTCGTCCACTTCGCGGGCGCTGGTGTGGTGACGAATGAAGACCACGTCGATCTTGTCGTAGTTACGTTTGAGGAACAGGTACAGCAGAATGAAAAAACGCTTGGCGATGTCCTTGGTCGCCTGAGTCATGGAGCCGGAGACGTCCATCAGGCAAAACATGACCGCTTTGGAGCTGGGGTTGGGTTGTTTGACCAGCAGGTTGTACTTGAGGTCGAAGGTGTCGAGGTAGGGCACACGACGGATGCGTGCTTTCAGTCGGTCGATCTCTACTTCCAGTTCCTGAATATCACCGAAGTTATCCGGCTCTTCACGCTTCATGCGCTCAAGCTCGGTAGTGGCCTCCCTGAGTTTCGCGCGACTGCTGCCGGACAGCGCGATGCGCCGTGCGTGCGCCGAGCGCAGGGTACGGATGATGTTGATCCGCGAAGGATTGCCTTCGTTACTGATCCCGGCACGCACGGTCTTGAAGGTGTCGGTGCCGGTCAGGTTGCGCTTGACCAGGTTCGGCAGCTCAAGGTCTTCGAACATGAACTCGAGAAACTCCTCCTGAGTGATCTGAAACGAAAACTCATCCATCCCTTCGCCGGAATTGCCCGCCTTGCCGGGGCCCTTGCCGCCACCGCCGCCTTGAGGGCGGGCGATGTGCTCACCTGTGGTGAACTCCTTGTTGCCAGGATGAACAACGGTCTGCTTGCCGCCGCGACCGTGGTGCAGGACCGGTTCGTCGATGTCACGCCCGGGAATGCTGATCTGCTCGCCGTGTTCCATATCAGTGATGGAGCGACGGCTGACTGCTTCCTCCACTGCTTTCTTGATGTGGTCACGGTAACGCCGCAGAAACCGCTGCCGGTTTACCGTGCTCTTGTTCTTGCCGTTGAGACGTCGGTCGATCACATAGCTCATAGGCTCCTCCGGGGAGCTTCAAGTTGTAAGCATCAAGCTGCAGGCGAGCATGCGATCGATCCCGAGCCCGGGTCTCGATCGCTTTTCGCCTGCAGCTGATAGCTTGAAGCTTGCAGCTGCTTTACTGCGATTTCCGCACGCGCAGATACCATTCGGAAAGCAGACGTACCTGCTTGTCCGTGTAGCCCCTCTCGACCATTCGTGTCACGAAGTCGTTGTGCTTCTGCTGATCCTCTTTGCTGGCCTTGGCATTGAAGCTGATGACGGGCAGGAGATCCTCGGTGTTGGAGAACATTTTCTTCTCGATCACCACCCGCAGCTTCTCGTAGCTGAGCCAGGTAGGATTCTTGCCATTGTTGTTGGCGCGGGCACGCAGCACGAAGTTGACGATTTCGTTGCGGAAATCTTTCGGGTTGCTTATGCCAGCCGGTTTCTCGATCTTTTCCAGTTCCTCGTTCAAGGCGACGCGGTTGAGGATCTCGCCGGTTTCCGGATCGCGGTATTCCTGATCCTGAATCCAGAAGTCCGCATACAACACGTAGCGGTCGAAAATGTTCTGACCGTACTCGCTGTAGGATTCCAGGTACGCCGTCTGGATTTCCTTGCCGATGAACTCGATATAGCGCGGTGCCAGGTATTCCTTGATAAAGCGCAGATAGCGTTCGCGCGTTTCGGCAGGGAATTGCTCCTGTTCGATCTGCTGTTCCAGTACGTAAAGCAGATGCACCGGGTTGGCCGCGATTTCGTGCGGATCGAAGTTGAAGACCTTGGACAGGATCTTGAACGCGAAACGGGTCGACAGGCCATTCATGCCTTCGTCGACGCCCGCGCTGTCGCGGTATTCCTGAATCGACTTGGCTTTCGGGTCGGTGTCTTTCAGGTTCTCGCCGTCATACACGCGCATCTTGGAGTAGATGTTGGAGTTGTCCGGCTCCTTGAGGCGCGACAGTGTGGTGAACTGCGCGAGCATTTTCAGAGTGTCCGGCGCGCAATGCGCCTTGGACAGCGAGCTGTTGAACAGCAGCTTGTCGTAAATCTTGATCTCGTCGCTGACACGCAGGCAGTACGGCACCTTCACGATGTAGATACGGTCGATGAAGGCTTCGTTGTTCTTGTTGTTGCGGAAGCTGTGCCATTCCGATTCGTTGGAGTGCGCCAGCAGGATACCGTTGAACGGGATCGCGCCCAGCCCTTCGGTACTGTTGTAGTTGCCTTCCTGGGTTGCGGTGAGCAGCGGGTGAAGGACCTTGATCGGCGCCTTGAACATCTCGACGAATTCCATCAGGCCCTGGTTGGCCCGGCACAGCGCGCCCGAGTAGCTATAGGCATCGGCGTCGTTCTGCGGGAATTCTTCCAGTTTGCGGATATCCACTTTGCCGACCAGCGCAGAGATGTCCTGGTTGTTTTCATCGCCGGGTTCGGTTTTCGCCACGGCAATCTGGTTGAGAATAGAAGGGTAGAGCTTCACGACCTTGAACTGGCTGATATCACCGCCGAATTCGGCCAGGCGTTTGGTTGCCCAGGGCGACATGATGGTGCTCAGGTAGCGTCGTGGAATCCCGAAGTCTTCTTCGAGAATCGCGCCGTCCTCGGTGGCGTTGAACAAGCCCAAGGGCGATTCGAAGACGGGCGAGCCCTTGATGGCGTAGAACGGTACTTTTTCGATCAGTTGCTTGAGTTTTTCCGCCAGGGACGATTTACCGCCGCCCACCGGGCCGAGCAGATACAGGATTTGCTTCTTCTCTTCCAGGCCTTGGGCGGCATGGCGGAAATACGAAACGATCTGGTCGATGCATTCTTCCATTCCGTGGAAGTCGGCAAAGGCCGGATAGCGGCGTATGACCTTGTTGGAGAAAATGCGCGACAGCCTGGAGTTGGTGGAGGTATCCACCAGTTCAGGTTCGCCTATAGCCAGCAGAAGGCGTTCTGCGGCAGAGGCATAGGCGCTGCGATCCTGTTTGCAGAGCTCCAGATACTCCTGTAGCGAGAGCTCTTCTTGCCTCGTGCTTTCGAAGCGTTGTTGGAAGTGGCTGAATATACTCATGACGTCACCTCGCTCGATACGTGGAGCCGGCGGCGGATCGTCAGTCGATGCTGGCAACAACCGTAGCACTACGGCTGCTGTTTCCCCCCAGAACACCTTAAAAGTAACTACCGATGACCCACGCGCCGGTGTACCGGCTCTCCCCTGAATACGGATGGCCTAGGCTAAGGATAGTTCGGATTCGGAAAGATAAAGAAGGGATGCGCGAGAAGAGGGGGTGACCGTTCGTCAGATGGCTCGCGAGCCCGCGTAGAACGCGGGATCAGCTGTCATAAAAATATTTTCTATCAGCCTTGCACGGTTTCTTGCGGGTAAGTGGCGCGCCACAGCTCGAAACCACCGTCAACGCTGTACACATCGGAGAAACCCTGGCCGACCAGATAAGCTGCAGCGCTCTGGCTGGAGTTGCCGTGGTAACAGACGACCACCAACGGCTTGTCCAGGTCGGCCTCGCGGATGAAGTCGGCGATCGAGTGGTTGTCCAGATGCACGGAATCGGGAATGTGATTGCTCTGAAAAGCCTGTGGATCCCGAACATCGACCAGCACGGCGCCTTGCTCGCGCAGAGCCTGCGCCTGTTCAGGTGGGATACGTTTGAATTCAGTCATTGCCTGGGCTCCTGAGCCTGAGGTTACGAAAGGGGAGTAGCGCCGGGTTGCACGCGGGTAACAAGCCCGTCGGCGGCATTGCCGATAGCATCGCAATTGCACTGATGACGTTCAAGCGTATCGACATTGAGCAGCGTCATCGAGCCGCCCCAGACACATCCGCTGTCGAGGGCAAAGACGTCCGGTTCGTCGCAGCGACCTTCCAGTGCAGCCCAGTGGCCGAAAATGATTTTCACGTTTCGGGTCTTGCGGCTCTGATGGCTGAACCAGGGCGCGTAGCCAGGTATCGCGGTGCCGACACCTTCCTTGCTCTTCAGGTCGAGCTTGCCCTCGCTGGTGCAGAAGCGCATGCGGGTGAAGTAGTTGGTGATGACCCGCAGACGCGTTACGCCTTGCAAGTCGTTGTCCCACTTGGCTGGTTCATTGCCGTACATGCCGTCGAGAAAGGCGCCGTACAACTGTTCGTCCTGCAGCGCGTGCTCGACTTCGGCGGCGTGCTTCAAGGCTTTTTTCAGCGTCCACTGCGGCGCGATACCGGCATGCACCATAGCGACATTGCGTTCTGCATCGTAATGCATGAGCTTTTGCCGGCGTACCCAGTCGAGCAGGTCGTCGCGGTCAGGCGCTTCAAGGATTTCAAGCAGCGTGTCGCCTTTCTTCAGCAGCTCTTTTTTACGGGCCACTGCCAGCAGGTGCAGGTCATGATTGCCGAGCACGCACACCAGCGATTCGCGGATGCTGTACAGATAGCGAAGCGTTTCCAGCGATTGCGGGCCACGATTGACGAGGTCGCCCACCAGCCAGAGGCGATCGTGCTCCGGGTTGAAGTGGACGTGCTCGAGCAGGCATTGCAGAGGTTCAAGGCAGCCTTGCAGGTCACCCACGGCGTACACTGCCATCAGTGCAGCGAGCCCGGAACGGCCAGACGGAAAGGCTCGATAACGGCATCGAAGCGTTTGCCGTCTTCGGCAAGCATCTGGTAGGTGCCCTGCATATTGCCGACTTTGGTGGTCATGACCGTACCACTGCTGTAGGTATGGCTTTGGCCGACCTTGATCAGTGGCTGCTGGCCAACCACGCCTTCGCCCCGTACTTCCTCGACATTGCCATCACCGTCGGTAATGACCCAGTGCCGCGACAGCAGCCGGGCAGGCAACTCGCCGTTGTTGTGCACGGTGATGGTGTAGGCGAAAGCGAAGCGGTTCTGCTCGGGTTGTGACTGTTCCGAGAGGAAGCGTGTGACGACGCTGACGTCGACCTTGTAACGAGAATCGGGCATGCAATAGGCCTTGAAATCCATAGCTGCGAAAAAGGGCGTGTGCGGCAGGTAGATCAGTCTAGGACAAGTAAGCGGAAAATGAAGACCGAGCCTGCCGTTTACTTGTCCCCAGGGTTCACTCGGTCACAACTTTTTCGCTGAGAGTGTCTGCCAGACGAACGAATGCAGCCAGATCGAGCTGCTCGGGACGCAAGCTGCCGTCTACTCCGGAAGCGGTAATCTCGTCGCTGGTCAACAGCAGCTTGAGCGTGTTGCGCAGGGTCTTGCGACGCTGGTTAAACGCTTCACGCACGATGCGCTCCAGCACACGGTGATCCTTGGCAGGGTGCGGCAGTGTTTCATAAGGGACGAGGCGCACAATGGCCGAGTCCACTTTCGGCGGCGGGTTGAACGCACCCGGTCCGACGTTGAACAGGTGTTCCACGCGGCAATGGTACTGAACCATGATCGACAGGCGGCCCCAGTCACCACCGCCGGGTCCGGCAGCCATGCGCTCGACCACTTCCTTTTGCAGCATGAAGTGCATGTCGCGGATCAGGCTGGCGTTCTGCAAGAGGTGAAAAATCAGCGGTGTCGAGATGTTGTACGGCAGGTTGCCCACCACCCGCAGGCTGCGCGGTTCGGCGCCGAGGGTGTTGAAATCGAACTTCAGCGCGTCGCCCTGATGCAGGTTGAAGTTCGGCTTGTTGGCGAACTGACCGTTCAGGATCGGGATCAGGTCCTTGTCCAGCTCGACCACGTCCAGCTGAGCGCCGCTGTCGAGCAGGCCCTCGGTCAGTGCACCCTGGCCCGGCCCGATTTCCAGCAGTCGGTCTTCAGGTTTGGCACGGATGGCGCGCAGGATCTTGTCGATAACGCCTGCATCGTGCAGGAAGTTCTGCCCGAAGCGCTTGCGCGCCCGGTGTTGGTATTGCTCGGTCATGAATGGGTCTCGGCCATCTGGTAGGCGGTTTGCAGTGCGACGTGCAGGCTGCCGGTGTCGATGTTTGCGGTGCCAGCCAGGTCCAGCGCCGTGCCGTGATCGACAGAGGTGCGGATGATTGGCAGGCCGAGCGTCACATTGACCGCTGCGCCGAAACCTTTGTACTTCAGCACGGGCAGGCCCTGATCGTGGTACATCGCCAGCACTGCGTCGCAGTGCTCCAGATATTTGGGGGTAAACAGAGTGTCTGCAGGCAGCGGGCCGCTCAAGTCCAGGCCTTCGCTGCGCAGGCGCTCCAGAGCAGGTTCGATGATGTCGATTTCCTCACGACCCAGATGCCCGCTTTCGCCGGCATGAGGATTGAGGCCGCAGACCAGAATGCGTGGGTGGGCAATGCCGAACTTGTTGACCAGATCGGCGTGCAGGATGTGTGTCACGCGCTCCAGACGATCCGCTGTGATGGCGTCGGCCACATCGCGCAACGGCAGGTGAGTGGTCACCAGTGCTACGCGCAGGTCGCCGGTCGCCAGCATCATCACCACCTGTTCGGTGTGAGTCAGTTCAGCGAGAAATTCGGTGTGTCCGGAAAACGCGATACCGCCTTCGTTGATCACGCCTTTGTGCACCGGGGCGGTGATCATGCCGCTGAACAGCCCATCCAGGCAGCCCTGGCCCGCGCGAGTCAGGGTTTCCAGGACGAATGCAGCATTGGCCTTGTTGAGCACGCCGGTTTCCACCGGAGCGGCCAGTGGCGTATCCCAGACATACAGACTGCCGGCAGGTGCAGGCAGGTCGGGAAGCGCGTCGGGCGTGACTGAGATCAGACTGACCGCCACACCCAGTTGCGCGGCCCGCTCAAGGAGCAGGTCACGGCTGGTGATGGCAATCAGGGGGTATGGCTGAGGCTGCGTGGCGAGCAGCAGGCAAAGGTCGGGACCTATGCCGGCCGGCTCGCCGGGTGTCAGTGCGAAACGCTTGGGTTTCACTGTGCAGCCTGGGTCGCGCCAGGGAGTTTGATTTCAACGTAGGCTTCGTCGCGAATCTGGCGCAGCCAGGTTTGCAGCTCTTCGTCGTACTTGCGGTTACGCAATACGTTCAGCGCCTGCTGTTCACGAGCCTGATCGGTAGCGTCCGTTGAGCGACGACCGAGTACTTCGAGAACATGCCAGCCATACTGGGTCTGGAACGGTTTGGACAATTCGCCTTGTGGCGTTTCGCTCATGACCTGACGGAATTCCGGAACCAGAGAGTTGGGATCAACCCAGTTCAGATCGCCGCCATTGAGCGCAGAACCCGGATCTTCCGAAAAGCTTTTCGCCAGCTCGGCGAAATCTTCGCCGTTCTGGATGCGGTCGTAGATCTTCTGGGCAAGACGCTTGGTCTCTGCCTCGTTACGAATTTCGCTTGGCTTGATCAGGATATGACGCACATGCACTTCATCACGCATTTGCGCCTGACCCTGGCCGCCACGCTTTTCCAGCAGCTTGAGAATGATGAAACCGCCCGGCGTACGTGCAGGAGGTGTCACGTCACCGACAGGCATCGAGCTGAGCATGTCACCGAACGGCGGTGGCAGTTGTGCAGCCTTGCGCCAGCCCATGTCGCCGCCTTCCAGTGCGTTTTCGCTGGACGAGGAGGTGGCTGCGAGCCGGGTGAAGTCAGCACCTTTCTTCAGCTGGTCGTAGATACCCTTGGCCTTGGCCGCTGCAGCCTGGATGGCGTCCGAAGAAGCGCTGTCAGGCGTAGCGATCAGAATGTTGGCCAAGTGAAACTCTTCAGACAACTGAGCCTTGCCCAGATCGGAGGCGAGGAAGTTCTTCACTTCCTGCTGGGACACCTGGATACGTTCGGCCACCCGGCGCTGACGCACGCGGCTGATGATCATTTCCCGGCGCACCTGTTCGCGCGCATCGTTATAGGACAGACCGTCATGCGCCAGCGCGGCGCGGAATTGATCCACGCTCATGTTGTTGCGCTGGGCAATAGTGCCAATGGCCTGATTCAACTCGTCGTCGGAGACGCGAATGCCAGAGCGTTCGCCCATCTGCAACTGCAGGTTTTCCAGGATCAGACGATCCAGAACCTGTGGTTGCAGGGCTTCTGCAGGCGGTACACCAGAACCACGCTTGGCAATGGTCTGCTGAACTTCACGTACACGCTGGTCCATCTGGCTTTTCATGATCACGTCGTTGTCGACGATAGCCACAACACTGTCCAGAGGTTGAACCGCAGCATGCACTGCACCGCTCAGGAGTAACGCGCCCAGCATCAGCGGGCGCAGACAATCAGAAAGCTTGGTCTTCACGTTCACGATAACCTTGAATGCCTTTGTCGAGGAAGCTGTCTACCTTGGCGCCAGTGACACCGCCGAGCCCCTTCAACACGATTTGTAGGAATATGCCGCGGTCGCCTTTCTCGTTCTGAGGTGCTGCCTGGCTGAACTCGTCGTAGTCGATCCAGTAGCGATTGACCAGACGCATTTTCCAGCAGCAGTTGTCGTACTCGAACCCGCCGAAAGCTTCGATGGTGCGTTCACGGTTGTAGTCATACTGCCAGCGGCTGATCAGGCTCCACTGCGGCACGATCGGCCAGATGACCGAGAAATCGTGCTGCTGAATCTTGTAGTAGTCCTTCACATAGTTTGGCGAACCCGGGGTGCCGTAGTCGCCACCACCCACAACCCAACGGCCGGTGCTTTCGTCGTAACGAATCTGGTCGTTGCGATAGCGGTAGCCAAGGTTGACGACCTTGTTCGGGTTGTCTTCAGGCTGGTAGTGGAACATTGCGCTGCCCGAACGGGTGCTTCGGCTGTCCGGATCCCAGTTGAAATCGGAGTTGAAGCGCCAGTCGCGGTTGAAGCGGTATTCGTATTCCAGTGCATAAGGCGAAACGTTGGAGCGCGCATCATCACGATCCGCGAACACCACGCCCGGCAACTGCACCTTGCGGTCTTCGAAATACAGCGCCTGACCGATGCTGAAGCGTTGACGTTCGAAGCCGTTTTCCTCGATCCAGCGGTTGGTGACGCCCAGCGACAGCTTGTTCTCGTCGCCGATGCGGTCGGAACCGGTGAAGCGGTTGTCACGGAACAGCGAAGCGAAGTTGAAGGTGCTTTCGCTGGTGTCGAATACCGGGATGTCGGTCTGGTCTTTCTCTGGAACATAGAGATAGAACAGGCGCGGCTCCAGGGTCTGGCGATAATCCTTGCCGAACCAGTTGGTATTGCGGTCGAAGTACAGGCCGCTGTCGACGCTGAAGATCGGCACGCTGCGGCTTTGGCTGCTGCTGTACTCTTCGCCGGCCAGGAGCGTGTTTTTGCCCTGGCTGTCGATATCCAGATCGTATTGCGTGTAGACATACTTCAGCTTCGGCGTCAGGAAGCCATAGGTCCAGTTCATCGGCAGGCTGACCGACGGTGCCAGGTTCAGACGATCGCCGTTGGCGCGAGCCAGGCCGGAGATGTTGTTGTCCAGGCGTGTCTCGGAGTTGCCGTCTTCATCGATGAACGCGCCGCTGCGCAGGTCACGTTCGAAGCGCACCGCTTCAGTCTGATAATCGAACTTCAGGCCGCCGGGGTTGTAGGGCAACGTACCGTTCAGTGTCAGCTGAGGCAGGCGGTTGTACGGCGTAACGTTGGCAACCGTCGCCAGCTTGTAGGCCTGAGCATTGAGCACTGCCGAGAAGCTGTCGCCACGGTAGGTCAGGGAGCCTTGCTGGTTGAGGAAGTCAGTCCTTTTAACGCCGATCTGATCGGTTTCCAGATCCTGGAAGTAGTACGGATCGCTGATGTCGGTGTAATCGACCTGGGTCAGCCAGCGCGTATCAAGCCCGCCCTTGTGCTGCCAGTTGATCATCCAGCGGGTCTTGTCGTAGTCCGACTGCAGTTTGCGGTCGTCGTTTTCGTCGTTCAGGTACGCGCCGCCAAACTGACCTTCGCTGCCTTTGGTCAGGTAGCGGAACTCGCCTTCCATCAGCAAGCCACGATCAGCCATGTAACGCGGGTACAACGTGGCGTCGTAGTTCGGCGCCAGGTTGAAGTAGTACGGGGTGACCAGCGTGAAGCCGTTGTCGCCGCCTGCTGCAATGGAAGGCGGCAGGAAACCGGACTGACGACGGTCGTCGATCGGGAAGTAGATATACGGCGTGTACAGAACCGGTATGTCCTTGACCCGCAGGGTAACGTTGGTCGCTGTACCGAAGCCGGTGGCCGGGTTCAGCGTGATGTTGTTGCCCTTGAGCGTCCAGGCGTTGCTGTTCGGCTCGCACGTCGTGTAGGTACCGTCCTTGAGCCGGATGATCGCGTTCTCTGCACGCTTGGCGTACAGGGCGTTACCGCGAATGTTCGACTTGTGCAGGACGTACTCTGCGTTGTCGACACGGGCTTCGCCGGTATCGAGTTGCAGTTCGGCCTTGTCACCGACGATCAGCGCACCATTGTCGCGCAGACGGACATCGCCGTTCAGCTCGCCACGGTTCTCGGCCTGATGCAGTGCAGCCTCCTGGGCCTGCACCTGCATGCTGCCCTGGCGCATCACGACATCACCCGCCAGCGTGGCGACCTGCGCTTCCTGTTCGTAACGCGAAGCCTTGGCTCCGACGAACATCGGCGCGTCTTTCATCGGCGTCTTGTCGTCCATGCCAGGACGGATCGGCTCGACGTAGGCACCCGAGCAATACGGGCCGGTCTCGGCCAGTTGCGCTGCGGTAAGCTTTTCGCGAGGAACCCAATCGAGGTGGCTGTAGTCAGCACTACGCGACTTCAGACCTTTGCCCTTGGCTTCAGTGACCAGTTGCGTACCCGCAGACTGTTCACCCGAAGAGGTGCCTTGTGAGGTGACCGTGCCGTTGGAACTGACCGACGTCGTGTCATGCACGGGGCGCGGAGGCAGATCCACTGCAGCAGCATTGGATTTCGGCGCACAGTTCCAGGCACCCGAAGCAGAGACTGAGCAGTCATACTGTTCCGCGGCGACCACGAACTGAGTGGCCAGAGGTTGCATCGCCAGCAGACTGCCGGTTACGAGCAACGGAAATTTTTTACGAAACGCGGGGGATTTCAATGCCATCTTATTAGTCCGGGCTTCCTGCGCGCCATCTGCCCGCGGGGGGGCCGCACGCCTCTCGATGGGCTGAAAAAGATTCCGGATAATAAAGCATGACCCGCTTGACGGCTAGCGCCGTCGGAGACCCTTGTAATGTCAGATCAAGATATACGCCTGCAATCCCTGAAAGTTTGGCTCGATGAGCAGTTGCCGGCGCTGTTTTCGGCGCACGGTTGGGGCGCTGTGCCCCCGGCTACATTGACTGCGGCCAGTAGTGACGCAAGTTTTCGCCGTTATTTTCGCTGGGAGGGGGCGGACCGAACTTTTATTGTCATGGACGCCCCTCCACCGCAGGAAAACTGCAAACCGTTCGTGGATATCGCTCATTTATTGGAAAAGTCGGGCATTAATGTTCCAAAAATTTATGCCGAAGACCTGACACAAGGCTTTTTGCTGCTCAACGATCTGGGTCGCCAGACTTATCTGGATGTCATTGACGCCGATAATGCCGATGCCTTGTTCGCTGATGCTATCCAGGCGTTGCTGGCCTACCAGCAACTGCCTATGGACGCGCCGTTGCCCAGCTATGACGTGGCGTTGCTGCGCCGTGAGCTGGAGCTGTTTCCCGAGTGGTACGTAAAGCGGCACCTGGGTATCGAGATGGACGAGGCGCAGTTGAGCGACTGGCAGCAGGTCAGCGAGCTGTTGATCAACAGCGCCCTGGCACAGCCCAAAGTACTGGTGCATCGCGACTATATGCCGCGAAACCTGATGATCAGCGAGCCCAACCCGGGCGTGCTGGATTTCCAGGATGCGGTCTATGGCCCGGTCACCTATGACGTGACATGCCTGTTCAAGGACGCATTTCTGAGCTGGCCGCAGGAGCGTGTCAGTGACTGGCTGCGCACCTACTGGGATCAGGCGCGTGCCGTCGGCATTCCGGTACAGGAAGATTTTGCCGCATTCGAGCGCGCCAGTGATCTGATGGGCGTACAGCGACATTTGAAGGTGATCGGCATTTTTGCCCGCATTTGCCACCGAGATGGGAAACCGCGCTACCTGGAAGACGTTCCGCGCTTTTTCGCCTATATAGAGGCGGTTTTGTCGCGTCGCCCAGAGCTGGCGCAACTCGGGCAGTTGCTCACCAGTCTGCAACCGGTAGACGCGGCTGTCTGAAAGGACAGAGACGGCCAGCGTGAGAGAGCCGTTTTAGACATGGCCGCCTTGAAAGATGGCCATTTTGGAAAAGATCTTGATTGTGTCGAAGAGGACTGCATGAAAGCGATGATTCTCGCCGCCGGTAAAGGCGAGCGAATGCGCCCGTTGACCCTGCACACACCCAAACCGTTGGTACGTGTCGGTGATGTGCCGTTGATCGAATACCACCTGAGCGCCTTGCGCGATGCAGGGTTTCACCAACTGGTCATCAACCATGCGTGGCTGGGCCAGCAGATCGAGGATTACCTGGGTGACGGTCAGCGTTTCGACCTGAGCATCCGTTATTCGCCTGAAGGCATGCCGCTGGAAACGGGCGGTGGCATTCAGCGTGCATTGCCGCTGCTTGGCCTTGAGCCGTTCGTGGTGATCAACGGGGATATCTGGACCGATTACGACTTCGGTGCATTGCGCGTGCCGCTTGCGGGCCTTGCGCATCTGGTATTGGTCGATAACCCTGCGCACCATCCGACGGGTGATTTCTCACTGGTTGACGGTCAGGTGCGCGACGACGATTCGGCAGGTCAGCGGTTGACGTACAGCGGCATCGCCATCCTCCATCCACAGCTGTTTGCCAACTCTGAGCCCGGCGCGTTCAAGCTCGCGCCGCTGTTGCGCGAGGCGATGCATAAGGGACTGGTCACGGGCGAGCACTACCGAGGGCGCTGGGTCGATGTCGGTACCCACGAGCGTCTGGCCGAAGCCGAGCAGATGCTTGCGGAGACTCGCTGAATGCTTTGGCCCGGCACACTGATCGGCGCTGGAGTCGGTTACGCAATTGCCAGTATTCCAGGCGCAATGCTCGGTGCTCTATTGGGGCAGGCGCTGGACCGGCGCCTGAAGCTGCAAAGCTGGGCGCATCTGCGTGAGCGTCTGGGTGGGCGTGCAACGATTCCCCAGGACGACCTGCTGTTCGTGTTGCTGGGCCGTCTGGCCAAAAGTGACGGACGGGTTCTGGCCAGCCATATCCACCAGGCACGTATCGAGATGCGCCGTTTGAATCTGAACGAGACGGATCAGTTGCGCGCCATCAACGCTTTCAAGCGCGGCCGCGACGGCTCCGATGGGCTGCGCAGTTATCTGCGTGGTCTGCAACGGCAGCCGGACATTGCCGAAGACATGTTGCGCGCCTGTTGGCGGATGGCCTGGGCGGACGGCAAGGCTTCTCGGGTCGAGCGCGAGCTGATCGGGGTATGGGGCATGTGGCTTGGCTGGACAGGGCCGCAGGTCGAGGCGCTGGCGGCTGACCACGACCCTATGAAGCGTTCACCGATCAGCAGCGGCGACGACTACAAAAGTGCGATGACGCTGCTGGGCATAAGGTCGGACACGGATCCTCTGAGCATCAAGCGTGCCTACCGGCGTCTGCTCAGCCGGCATCACCCTGACAAGATTGCCGGCTCGGGCGCCAATCCGCAGCAAGTGCGGGTGGCGACCGAGAAGACCAGCGAGTTGCACAATGCCTATCGGGTGGTGAAAGCCCGACGCGGGTTCAACTGAACCTGCGCTTACTTTTCCTCTTTGGCGTCTATCCAGCCACGGACACGGCGAAATAGCTGTTCTTGTTCGGTATCTCCGCTGCCGGCGATGTTGATCAGACCAATCTGGGTAAAACCCGGCCCCTTGGTGCGTTTACTGGCCTGCAGGCGGGCTTTTGCAGCCTCGTCAGGCGAGTTTTTGTAGATGAAGTCGACGGCTTTTACTTTCAACTGAGGCACCATGTCCAGCAGCGAAGGCTTGGCATTCAGGGGTTCGCGCGCCGCCAGCATCACCAGCTTCTGCACCACAGGCGATGTCCGCTCGTTGAGGAACCTGGCCGCCCAGTACGCGCCGCTGCTGTGGCCGATCAACACGATACTGCGTGCCTTGTTCTGCTGCGCAAAGCTGATCGCGGCTTCGATCCGCGCAAAGATGCGCTCGGCCTGGGCCTTGTTAATCTCTTCGTCGGCTGCAGCCTTGGCTGTTTCAGCAGCCGCCAGAGCCTCGGCTTCTGCCGCCGGGTCCTTCGCTGTCGCGCTGGCGTCCTTGGGTGTTTCCTTCGGCGTTTCAGTGGCTTTGCTGGCGTTTGCATCTGCCGGAGTTGCATCGGGCTCGCGTGCCCCCGGCGTGTTGTCGAGCGGATCCGGCATGGTGATACTCAGGCTCGACCAGCCGACATCCGGAAACTTGCGACGCAGCGGGCCGACAGCGTCGGGCCAGTCCGGTGATTCAGCGTCGCCAGGCACAATGATGACCGCGCCTTCAGGGGTGTCGGTGTTGGCGGGTTTCCAGAGCGCGAGAAAGCTTTCGTCTCCGGCCTGAAGTTGCTGCTGGTCTTCGCGAGGCAATTGGCGTTCCAGTGCTATTGCGTCTTCCTGCGAGCGGCTGAGCAGCGGGGCTCTTTCGACCGGCGCATCCGCGGCAGCGTCTTTGGCAGGGGCCGGGTCGGCTGCGACGGCAGGCAAGGCGCAAGGCAGTATCAATGACAGAAACAATGCAGGAAACGTTGCGCGAAAGGTGTAGGACATCGGATATTCCAAGCCAGAAACTATCCCGGCAGCCTAATGGGTTGATCGGCTTTTGTCAGGCCTGAGCCTGCGCGGCACATGACCGCGATACGCACACACGAGAGCGACATACTGATGATTCGTCTTCTGCGCACCGGTTTTATCGGCTGCCTGGCTTTGCTCTTGATGGCTCAGATGGTCGATACGCAGGCTGACGAACCTGAAACACCTGCCGTTGCGCAGTTGAGTTCGGCGCAGCGTAATTGGCTCGACCAGCATGGTCCCTTGCGCGTAGGGCTGGTACTGCGGGCGCCTTACGCGCAGTTCGATCAACGTTTGCAGCAGTTGTCCGGCGCCAATGTCGATTTGATGAATGCGCTGGCGGCGACGCTGCCGGTCGAGTTGCTGTGGCGAAACTTTCCTGACCAGAGCGCGCTGGAGAACGCGCTGGCCAAGGGTGAAATCGACGTTGCGCCCGGCTTGATGCAAACCCCGGCAGGCCTGCGTCTGTGGTTGTTTTCCGACCCGTATTTGCGTGTTTCGCAGTTGTTGATCGGCGAACGTGATGGCAGCACTGCCGTGGACCTGGAGAAACTCGACAGCCTTTCCCGCGTTGCGGTGCGCATGCCCGGCACCACGGCGGACTACCTGCGCAGCAATTTCCCGCACCTCAATCTGCAAGGAGTGCTGTTGGAGCGCCAGGCGCTGCAATTGCTGCTCAGTCAGCAAGCACGTTATGCCGTGGTGGACGAGGCGCAACTCAGCCGTTTGCTGCGCGAGCCGGAGTTCGCAGGGCTGGCGGTGGTGGGGGATATCGGGCTGCCCCAATTGTTACGTGTGGCTTCACGTCGCGACATGCCGGAACTGGCGGCCATCGTCAGCGCAGCATTGCGGGCGATCCCTGCCAAGGAGCTGGAGCAACTGCATTCTCGCTGGATGCCGCTGACCCCCGCACATTTCATCGAGTCGACCAAGCTCTGGAAGAACCTGTGCATTCTGCTGCTGGTGATGTTGCTGGCGTGTTTTGCCATCGTGGTCTGGCAGCGACGCCAGCAGCAGGCGCTGGAGCAGGAACTGCTGGCTGCACGCGAGGAACTCGCCCTTCGTGTCGAGGGCGAGGAAGCCTTGCATCTGGCGCAATTCTCTATTGATCAAAGCACCGTCGGCATCCTGTGGGTCAACTGGGACAGCCGTGTGCGTTACGCCAACCGGGCAGCGGAGTCCATGCTGGGCTATGCGCCGGGGCAGGTGGTAGAGCGCCCGCTGATCGATTTCGAGCCCGGTCTGCATATGGATCGCTGGCTCAACCTGTGGAAGAACGCGCGCTCCAGCGAAGACAGCCCGCAAGTCTTCGAGACCCATTGCCTGCGCGCCGATGGCAGCCTGCTGCCCACCGATATCTCGTTGAGCTTCCTGCGCTTTCGTGACGCCGAATACTTGGTGGTATTCCTCACTGACGTCAGCGAACGACGCCGCGCGCATGACCAGTTACGTGACTTGTCGGCGCATCTGGAAAGCGTGCGTGAAGAGGAGAAGGCGCATATTGCCCGCGAGGTTCATGACGAACTGGGTCAGATGCTGACGGTATTGAAGCTCGAGACGTCGATGTGCGAGCTGGCCTATGCCGACCTCGACCCTGGCCTGAGCGAGCGACTGGACAGCATGAAGCGTCTGATCGCTCAGTTGTTTCAACTGGTGCGCGATGTGGCCACGGCCTTGCGGCCGCCGATTCTCGATGCCGGCATCGCATCAGCCATTGAATGGCAGGCGCGCCGTTTCGAGGCGCGCACGCAGATCCCTTGTCTGGTGCAGGTGCCGGACAATCTCCCGGCGCTCAGCGATGCCCGGGCTACAGGCATGTTCCGGATCCTTCAGGAGGCCCTTACCAATGTGATGCGCCATGCACGGGCACACACAGTAGAGATCATTCTGACGCTGCAGGACGGCCTGATGTGCATGAGCGTCGCCGATGACGGGCAGGGGTTTGTCATCGAGTCAGGCAGGGCGGTTTCGTTCGGTCTGGTCGGGATGCGCGAGCGGGTGCTGATGCTCGGTGGCCGACTGGAGCTGGACAGCGAGGTGGGTGAGGGCACAACCTTGCGCGCCTATATCCCGCTGGACACCCTCGCACAGGAGCGAAGACAGTGATTCGTGTTTTGGTAGCCGAAGACCACACCATCGTGCGCGAAGGAATCAAGCAATTGATTGGCTTGGCCAGAGATCTGCAAGTGGTGGGCGAGGCGAGCAATGGCGAACAGTTGCTCGAAACCCTGCGTCATGTGGCCTGCGAAGTGGTGCTGCTGGATATCTCCATGCCCGGCGTCAACGGGCTTGAGGCGATACCGAGGATTCTCGCATTGACCAACCCGCCGGCCATTCTGGTGCTGTCGATGCACAATGAGGCGCAGATGGCTGCGCGTGCATTGAAGGTCGGCGCGGCAGGTTATGCCACCAAGGACAGCGATCCGGCGCTGCTGCTGACGGCCATTCGCCGGGTGGCAGCCGGCGGGCGTTATATTGATCCGGATCTGGCCGACCGCATGGTCTTCGAAGTCGGCCTCACCGACAGCCGGCCTCTGCACTCGCTGCTGTCGGAGCGCGAGTTTTCAGTATTCGAGCGCCTCGCCCAGGGCGCCAACGTCAACGACATCGCTCAGCAACTGGCCTTGAGCAGCAAGACCATCAGCACCCACAAGGCGCGGCTGATGCAAAAAATGAAACTCAACTCGCTGGCCGATCTGGTCAAGTACGCAATGGAGCACAAGCTGCTCTGAGTCTGAAAACGACACCTGACACCCCGCGCCCCTTTGCGACGCAGAGCGTCGAGACCTGCATTCCCACGCGGAGCCTGCGGAACGATAGGCGTCCTTGAGAACGCTGTTGTTCTCGTGCTCTGCGTGGGCATACCGTTCGGAGCGATAGGCGTCCTTGAGAACGCTATCGTGCCCATGCTCCGCGTGGGCATGCCGTTCGGGACGCTCTGCGTCCTCTTGCGATGCCGCGCGTCGAGAAGGGGAGGAACCGACATATCCAATCGCGCCATCTCTGTAGGGCAATCCCTACCCCTGGCCTTCCAGCCAGCCTAGGCGATTCTCTCCCGGCCCCCGATTTGCCGGGGCTTCGGGCTGCTCTAGGCTTGAGCCCACGCAGACAAAACAAAGGTGTGGGTAATGAGCGACGTCGATACAAGCGCTGGAGCAAATGATGTTCTGGTCAGCTTTCGTGGTGTGC
Source organism: Pseudomonas sp. ICMP 10191 (assembly GCF_001467335.1). Classification (NCBI taxonomy): domain Bacteria; kingdom Pseudomonadati; phylum Pseudomonadota; class Gammaproteobacteria; order Pseudomonadales; family Pseudomonadaceae; genus Pseudomonas; species Pseudomonas sp. ICMP 10191. The sequence continues at coordinate 74,084 of NZ_LKGW01000104.1, read as the reverse complement.
AGAAGAGCTACGACGGCGAAGCACTGATCGTCAAAGACCTCAACCTGGACATTCGCAAGGGCGAGTTCCTGACCCTGCTCGGTCCGTCCGGCTCGGGCAAGACCACCAGCCTGATGATGCTGGCCGGTTTCGAGACCCCGACGGCTGGTGAAATCCTCCTCGGTGGCCGCGCCATCAACAACGTGCCGCCGCACAAACGCGACATCGGCATGGTGTTTCAGAACTACGCCTTGTTTCCGCACATGACTGTGGCCGAGAACCTGGCGTTCCCGTTGTCGGTGCGTGGCATGAGCAAGACCGACGTCGGCGAGAAGGTCAAAAAGGCACTGGGCATGGTCCAGCTGGACACGTTTGCGCATCGCTACCCGGCGCAGTTGTCCGGTGGCCAGCAGCAACGCGTGGCGCTGGCACGCGCGCTGGTGTTCGAACCCCAGCTGGTGCTGATGGATGAGCCGCTCGGTGCTCTCGACAAGCAGCTGCGCGAACACATGCAGATGGAGATCAAGCACCTGCACCAGCGCCTGGGCGTGACCGTGGTCTATGTGACCCACGACCAGGGCGAAGCCCTGACCATGTCCGACCGGGTCGCCGTCTTCCATCAGGGCGAGATCCAGCAGATCGCACCGCCCCGCAGCCTGTACGAAGAGCCGAAGAACACCTTCGTGGCCAACTTCATCGGCGAGAACAACCGCCTCAATGGACGTCTGGTCAGCCAGGACGGCGACCGCTGCGTGGTCGAGCTGGAGCGTGGCGAGAAAGTCCACGCACTGGCGATCAACGTCGGTCAGCCTGGCGGTCCGGTGACCCTGTCGATCCGTCCCGAGCGCATCAACCTCAATGGTCGCAGCGAGAGCTGTGCCAACCGGTTTTCCGGTCGTGTGGCCGAGTTCATCTATCTGGGCGACCACGTTCGCGTGCGCCTGGAAGTGGCAGGCAAGAACGACTTCTTCGTCAAACAGCCGATTGCTGAACTGGACCCGACGCTCAGCGTGGGCGATGTCGTGCCGATCGGCTGGCAAGTCGAGCACGTCCGCGCGCTCGACCCCTTGCAGCAAGTGCATTGATCTATCAATAAAAGCAATAACAGAGGCGACCTGATCGCCCATCCCAATCGCTTACCAACACTGCTCGTGGAGAAAAGAACCTATGTTGAAGTCTTTGAAGTTCACCGCTATCACGTTGGGCCTGATGTGCGCCGCGCAGGCCATGGCTGCCACCGACCTGACCGTCATCTCCTTTGGCGGTGCCAACAAGGCCGCTCAGGAAAAAGCGTTTTACGCGCCTTGGGAAAAGGCCGGCAACGGCAAGATCATCGCCGGTGAGTACAACGGGGAAATGGCCAAGGTCAAAACCATGGTCGACACTAAGAGCGTTTCCTGGGACTTGGTAGAAGTCGAATCGCCGGAACTGGCGCGTGGTTGCGACGAAGACATGTTCGAAGAGCTGGACCCGAAACAGCTGGGCAATGCTGCTGACTTCGTGCCTGGCGCCATCACCACCTGTGGTGCCGGCTTCTTCGTCTGGTCCACCGTGCTGGCGTACAACGCTGACAAGGTCAGCACTGCACCCAGCGGCTGGGCCGATTTCTGGGACACCAAGAAATTTCCAGGCAAGCGCGGCCTGCGCAAAGGCGCCAAGTACACCCTGGAATTCGCCCTGATGGCCGACGGCGTTGCGCCGAAAGACGTCTACAAGGTATTGGCCAGCAAAGATGGCCAGGACCGCGCGTTCAAAAAGCTGGATGAGCTCAAGCCAAACATTCAGTGGTGGGAAGCTGGCGCACAGCCGCCGCAGTACCTGGCTTCCGGTGATGTGGTGATGAGCTCGGCCTACAACGGCCGGATCGCCGCCGTGCAGAAGGAAAGCAACCTCAAGGTCGTGTGGGCTGGCGGCGTGTACGACTTCGACGCTTGGGCCATCCCGAAGGGTTCGAAAAACGCCGATGCCGCGAAGAAGTTCATCGCCTACATGCTGAGCCCCGATCAGCAGAAGACCTACTCGCAGAACATTGCCTACGGCCCGGCCAACACCCAGGCGGTCAAGCTGCTGGACAAGGAAACCCTGCAGAACATGCCGACCACGCCTGAGAACATCAAGGATCAGGTGCAGATGGACGTGGCGTTCTGGACCGACAACGGCGAATCCCTCGAGCAGCGTTTCACTGCCTGGGCTGCCAAGTAAGTCATTTGCGTTGAGTCAGAACCGGGCGCTCCCTGAAACGGGGAGCGCCCCCTCGTTGAAAGATCCCGGAGTTCGCTATGGCCATCGCCGTGCCCCTGACTGAAGGCGCCAGCCCCAACTTGAAGCAACGTCTCGCTCGCGCCGAGCGGGTCAACCGCTGGAAGGCTCAGGCACTGATCGCGCCGTTGGTGATTTTCCTGTTGTTGGTGTTTCTGGTGCCCATCGCCGCGCTGCTCTACAAGAGTGTTGGCAACCCGGAAGTCGTGACTGCACTGCCGACCACTGTGGTCGAAGTGCAAAAGTGGGATGGAAAAGGGCTGCCGCCCGAGTCGGTCTACAAGGCAATGAGCCTGGACCTGGCCGAAACACGCAAGAATTCCACGCTGGGCGATCTGTCCAAGCGTTTGAACATGGAACTGGCCGGTTATCGCAGCCTGCTGAGCAAGACCGCCCGCGCGCTGCCGTTCAAGACCGAGCCTGCCTCTTATAAAGAAGCGCTCGAAGCATTGGACGAGCGCTGGGGCGACCCGGCGTACTGGCAGGCGGTGCGCCGCAATACCAGCAGTGTTACGCCGTATTACCTGCTGGCGGCCGTCGACCATCGTATCGATGACCTCGGCGAAGTCGCCCCGGCGACCCCGGACCAGGCGATCTATCTGGACATCTTCGCCCGCACATTCTGGATGGGCCTGGTGATTACCGCGATCTGTCTGGTACTGGCTTATCCGCTGGCCTATCTGCTGGCCAGCCTGCCCGCCCGGCAGAGCAACCTGCTGATGATTCTGGTGCTGCTGCCGTTCTGGACCTCGATTCTGGTGCGCGTGGCTGCCTGGATCGTGTTGTTGCAGTCCAGCGGTCTGATCAACAGTGCGCTGCTGGCGATGGGCATCATCGACAAGCCGCTGGAGCTGGTCTTCAACCGCGTCGGCGTGTACATCTCGATGGTGCACATCATGCTGCCGTTCATGATCCTGCCGATCTACAGCGTGATGAAGAACATCTCCCCGACCTACATGCGCGCTGCGATTTCGCTGGGCTGCCACCCGTTTGCGAGCTTCTGGCGCGTGTACTTCCCGCAGACTTACGCCGGGATCGGCGCCGGCTGCCTGCTGGTGTTCATTCTGTCGATTGGCTACTACATCACCCCGGCATTGCTGGGCAGCCCGAACGATCAGATGGTCAGCTACTTCGTCGCCTTCTACACCAACACCAGCATCAACTGGGGCATGGCCACCGCGCTCGGCGGGCTGCTGCTGTTGGCGACCATCGTGCTGTACCTGATTTATAGCTGGCTGGTCGGCGCCAGCCGCCTGCGTCTGAGCTGAGGAGTGTCACCATGCTGAACCCTTACACATCGCCGATCGAGCGCCTCTGGTACTACGCCTTGCGCATCATCTGCACCCTGGTGCTGCTGTTTCTCGTGCTTCCGGTATTGGTCATCGTGCCGCTGTCATTCAACTCCGGCAGCTTTCTGGTCTACCCGCTGCAAGGCTTCTCGTTGCAGTGGTATCAGGACTTCTTCAACTCCGCCGAGTGGATGCGCGCGCTGAAGAACAGCATGATCGTCGCCCCGGCCGCGACCCTGCTGGCGATGGGCTTCGGCACGCTGGCAGCGATCGGCCTGACCCGCGGCAACTTCCCTGGCAAGGCGCTGGTCATGGCCTTGGTGATTTCGCCGATGGTGGTGCCGGTGGTGATTGTCGGCGTCGCCAGTTACCTGTTCTTCGCGCCGCTGGGCCTGGGCAACAGCTACACCTCGCTGATTCTGGTCCATGCGGTGCTGGGTGTGCCGTTCGTGATCATCACCGTGTCGGCGACCTTGCAGGGTTTCAATCACAATCTGGTGCGTGCGGCTGCCAGCCTTGGTGCGTCGCCACTGACCGCCTTCCGGCGCGTGACCCTGCCACTGATTGCGCCGGGGGTGATTTCCGGCGCGCTGTTCGCCTTCGCGACCTCGTTCGACGAAGTGGTGGTCACGCTGTTCCTCGCCGGGCCGGAACAAGCCACCTTGCCTCGGCAGATGTTCAGCGGCATTCGCGAAAACCTCAGCCCGACCATCGCCGCCGCTGCGACCTTGCTGATCGGTTTTTCGGTGGTCTTGCTGCTGGTGCTTGAGTGGTTACGCGGGCGCAGCGAAAAACTCAGAACGGCTCAGTAACCGAGCGCGACAAGTCTCAAGCGGCCAGCCAGGGCGAATCCATTGGCGTGCAGCTTGAGGCTTACCGCTCCGGGCGAAGCTTGGCGTACAATCCGCGCACCGTGATTCTGCTCAAACAGGTGCGTCATGCAGCCCTTCGTTATTGCCCCATCGATTCTTTCCGCTGACTTCGCCCGTCTGGGTGAGGAAGTCGACAACGTGCTGTCCAGCGGCGCCGACTTTGTCCACTTCGATGTCATGGACAATCACTATGTCCCGAACCTGACCATTGGTCCGATGGTGTGCAGCGCGTTGCGCAAATATGGCGTCACCGCACCGATTGACGTGCACCTGATGGTCAGCCCGGTGGATCGCATCATCGGCGACTTCATTGAGGCCGGTGCCACCTACATTACCTTTCACCCGGAAGCGACCCAGCATATTGATCGTTCGCTGCAGTTGATCCGCGAGGGTGGCTGCAAGGCGGGCCTGGTGTTCAACCCGGCCACGCCGTTGAACCTGCTCGAATACGTCATGGACAAGGTCGACATGATCCTGCTCATGAGCGTCAACCCCGGTTTTGGCGGGCAGAAGTTCATTCCCGGCACGCTCAACAAGCTGCGTGAAGCACGCGCCTTGATCGATGCTTCCGGACGCGACATCCGCCTGGAAATCGACGGCGGCGTGAACGTCAACAATATCCGCGAAATTGCAGCGGCAGGTGCTGATACCTTCGTCGCCGGTTCAGCCATTTTCAATGCACCGGACTACCGCGAAGTGATCGAAAAGATGCGCACAGAACTGGCGTCATCCCGCGCATGAGCGGCTTCGAGCAGCTGTTTGCAGGCAAACTTCCCAAGCTGATCATGTTCGACCTGGACGGCACCCTGGTGGACTCGGTGCCCGATCTGGCCGTGGCGGTGGACACCATGCTCGCCGAGCTGGGGCGTCCGATCGCCGGGCTGGAATCGGTGCGGTCCTGGGTGGGCAACGGTGCGCCGATGCTGGTACGCCGCGCGCTGGCCAACAACCTCGACCACAGCGGGGTCGATGACGCGCTGGCCGAGCAGGGCCTGGAGATCTTCATGCGCGCTTATGCGCAGAAGCATGAGTTCACCGTGGTCTATCCCGGCGTGCGCGAAACCCTCAAGTGGCTGCAGAAAATGGGTGTCGAAATGGCCCTCATCACCAACAAGCCGGAGCGCTTCGTCGCGCCGCTGCTGGACGAGATGAAACTGGGGCGTTTCTTTCGCTGGATCATCGGCGGTGACACCATGCCCCAGAAAAAGCCCGATCCTGCTGCACTGTTTTTCGTGATGAAAATGGCCGGCGTACCGGCCTCGCAATCACTGTTCGTTGGCGATTCGCGCAGTGATGTGCAGGCGGCCAAGGCTGCCGGTGTGGCCTGCGTCGCGCTGAGCTATGGCTATAACCATGGGCGGCCGATTGCCGAGGAAAACCCGGCGATGGTCATCGATGATCTGCGCAGGCTGATTCCCGGTTGCCTGGACATGGACGCTGAGATACTGTTGCCCGACATCAAACGTCCCTCCTCAAGAGAATCCATCGTGGTGGTCACTCGCAAACTCTGGATGAAAGTCATCAAGGCCCTGGCCCGCTGGCGTTGGCGCGCCTGACCTGATTCTGGCCGGCCTGCCGGCACGTTTGCCTACCTGACCGTTTTGTCCTCAAACCACGAGGTTGCTCATGAACCGTGAAGAATTCCTGCGTTTGGCCGCTGAAGGCTACAACCGCATCCCGCTTGCCCGCGAAACCCTGGCCGACTTCGACACACCGCTGTCGATCTACCTCAAGCTTGCCGACCAGCCCAACTCCTACCTGCTGGAGTCGGTTCAGGGCGGCGAGAAGTGGGGGCGTTATTCGATCATCGGCCTGCCATGCCGCACGGTGATGCGCGTGCATGGTCATCACGTCAGCGTGACCCATGATGGCGTCGAGATCGAAAGCCTGGATGTCGAAGACCCCCTGGACTTCGTCGAGACCTTCAAGGCGCGCTATAACGTGCCGACGATTGCCGGGCTGCCACGCTTCAACGGCGGGCTGGTGGGCTACTTTGGCTACGACTGTGTGCGCTATGTCGAGAAGCGTCTGGCCAACTGCCCGAATCCTGACCCGCTGGGCGTGCCGGATATCCTGTTGATGGTGTCTGACGCGGTCGTGGTGTTCGACAACCTGGCGGGCAAGATGCACGCCATCGTGCTGATTGATCCAGCGCAGCAGGACGCCTACGCAAGTGGTGTGGCGCAGCTCGATGAACTGATGCACAAGCTGCGCCAGCCGATCACGCCGCGCCGCGGTCTTGATCTGGACCGGCCTCCGGCTGCCGACCCGGTGTTTCGCTCCAGCTTTACTCAGGATGATTACGAGGCGGCGGTCGACACGATCAAGCAGTACATCCTCGCTGGCGACGTGATGCAGGTTGTCCCGTCACAGCGCATGTCCATCGATTTCAGCGCCGCGCCCATCGATCTGTATCGGGCGCTGCGCTGCTTCAACCCGACGCCTTACATGTATTTCTTCAACTTCGGCGACTTCCATGTCGTCGGTAGTTCGCCGGAAGTGCTGGTGCGGGTCGAGGACAACCTGATCACCGTGCGTCCGATTGCCGGTACTCGCCCTCGTGGCGCCACCGAAGAGGCGGATCGCGCGCTGGAAGAAGACCTGCTTTCCGATCACAAGGAAATCGCCGAACACCTGATGCTCATCGATCTTGGCCGCAACGATACCGGTCGGGTGTCCGAGATTGGCACGGTCAAACTGACCGAGAAAATGGTCATCGAGCGTTATTCGAACGTGATGCACATTGTGTCCAACGTTACAGGCCAGTTGAAAAGCGGGCTGAGCGCGATGGACGCTCTGCGCGCGATTCTGCCGGCCGGCACCCTGTCCGGAGCACCGAAGATCCGCGCCATGGAAATCATCGATGAGCTGGAGCCGGTCAAGCGCGGCGTCTATGGCGGGGCAGTCGGTTATCTGGCCTGGAACGGCAACATGGACACGGCGATTGCGATTCGGACTGCGGTAATCAAGAACGGTGAGCTGCATGTACAGGCCGGTGGCGGCATTGTCGCCGACTCCGTGCCAGTGCTGGAATGGGAAGAAACCCTGAACAAACGCCGCGCCATGTTCCGCGCCGTGGCCCTGGCCTCGCAAACTGCCGAGGGTTGAGCAGGCTTGCTGCTCTGGTAATGAACGGTAGTTAGAGAGCTATCGTTCCTCACGCTCCAGCGTGGGAATGCCGTGGGTGACGCTCCGCGTCACAGATTTGCGCCGCGCCGCAGTTCTCAGGATAGGACGCGGAGCGTCCAGAAAGGCATGCCCACGCGGAGCATGGGCACGATAGTGAAACCCTGAAAAAGCGCCACGCACGATAGTTGAGATTATCGTTCCTCACGCTCCAGCGTGGGAATGCCGTGGGTGACGCTCCGCGTCACAGATCCGCACTGCGCCGCAGTTCTCAGGATAGGACGCGGAGCGTCCAGAAAGGCATGCCCACGCGGAGCATGGGCACGATAGTCAGATCATCGTCCCTCACGCTCCCTCCTGCGGCAGTCTAAAAACTCAGACTCAACGCGACATTCACCCCTTGCTGGGTAACGTCATCGTTCTTGCGCCAGTTGTAATTGCCGCGCAGTGTCAGGTCCTGAGTCAGCTTCTGGCTGACGCCCAGCGTTGCCCGGTTCAGGTCGCGTTGCGGCGTGTAGCCTTCCAGCGTGAAACCCACTGACTGGACACTGTTGAGCGCCATGGTTACGTCCTGCTGATCGGTCTCGAACTCCCGCTCATGGGCAACTTCTCCCCATACCTGTGTGCTCGGTGTCACCTGGAATTTGCCCTGTACACCCACGCCTGCACGCCGCGATTTGCGCGTCTGGTCACTGAAGGTCAGCGCGGTCGAGCGGTCGCCTTTTTCCGAGTAGCCATCGACATCGATGTGCGCGTAATCGGCGCTGACGAAAGGCGACAGATGCCAGCGACTGGTCGGGCCCGCGATGTCGAAGCCCACTCGCCCGCTGGCAGCCCACATTTCACCGTCGGTATCGCCTTTTTCCTGACCTTCGCTGACGCCCAGCGCGAACTTGCGCTCGGCATTTTCGTAGTCCAGTTTGCCGCCCGACACTGCCAGATCACCCCACCAGTGGTTGGCCTGATACTGCAGGAACGCAGTGGCGATGTAGCTGTTGAGTTTGTAGTCCGAGTCTCTTGGGCCGGCCTCAAGATTCTGGCGATACGCGCCGGCGACAATCCCTGTGCGCCAGTTTTCGGCAAACCGGTAGCTGCCGCCTATGGTCAGGTTATAGCCTCTTCCGTCAGCATCAGCCGAGCTGTCCTGCGCGTCGAAGTCCATTTTCTGACCGCCTGCCGAAAGCATGCTCTGCCACTGCCCGACACCTTGCCAGTTGCCCCAGTCGCTGAGCCACTGGGCGCGAATTTCGTCCTGATGCATACGCAGCGTGCCATTGGCCATTTCCGGCAGCAGGGAGACTTCCCAAGGGGCCGAAAGCAGCGAGTAGGCGTAGTCGGCCAGCAACCTCTGTCCGGCCTCGGTCGGGTGCACGCGATCGTTGAAGAACAGCCGGTTCGGATTCGGCGTCGCACTGGACCTGCCGTTGGTGGTGCTTTCCCGGCAGCTATTGCCGCTGAAACAGGTGCTGACCAGATTCTCGTTGGGATCGAACCCGAAGCGTGCCGGTTCAGCGAGGATCTCATTGATCAGCAACGGAACGTTCAGCGGAATGATCTGCGCATTGATCTGCGCCAGTCGGCTGACCAGTTGCTGATTGAAACCCGCGCTGAGTGCCGAGGTGGCCGAAGCCAGTGGCGAACCGCTCAAGGCTGGCGTTTTACCGATGTCCGGCAGCAACCAGACCATGATGTAGCGCGCACCGGCCTGTTGCAGGGCTTGCGCGCTGTCCGCCAGCTGATTGGCAGCTTGCGCGGCGCTGCTGGCACTCAACACGCGACCTTGCAGAAAGTCGTTGCCGCCTCCGGTCAGGTAGTAAAGAGCGTTGGGGTCAGCGCGAAAACCGTTGGCGGGCAGATAACCTGTCCGGCTGCGCAGCAGCGTGCCGGTGTTCGGGTCGACGACGGTGGATTGCGAGTTGATCGAGTCGAGAATCTGATCGGTCCGATAGCCGCCGACCGCCCAGTTATTGCCATCGGGCACTCCCAGCGCAGCATTGACCGGTGACGTCGACGCCGCCAGATCTCCTGACGGCACACCGAGCATCCTGCCGATCAGCGTAGACGAGTTCAGGTTGAACGCTTCACCGCTGCCGTCCTGATAGGTGGGGCCGACACGATTGGTGAACCTGAGCGTGGAGCCTCTGGGCCCGGCGGTGTCCGGAAACTGCCCGGCATCGGCGAGACTGTCACCGAACACCACCATGGTCGAATAGGGCGCGGCAGCAGCGCTGCCGCAGGCAAGCGATAACAGGCAGGCCGCGAAGGGCCAGCGCCTTGATGTCTTGGTCATGAACGGATCCCGATTGTTTTTGTTTTGTACCGGAAACGTAGCAAGATTTTTCATGACTGCAAAGTTCGATGAACATTATCGCGCTGCGGCGGTGCTTTTTTGACCTCAGGCTGCCCTGTTGGTCACGATGGCGCTCAGGTAGTTAGCCAGGTCATGCAGGTACACGAAGGGGTGACCCTGACGACTGCCGCCTGTGCGGCTGACTTTCAAGTCGATGCGTCCTGCGTTGATCTTGCGCAGCAGATTCCTGTCGTTCGACAGGTGCGAAAAATAACGCTCTCGGACGGCGCTCAGTGAAGGGCACGGCGTGGCGAATTCTTTGCGAAGTTGATCCAGTATTTCGTTCATTCCATGACTCCCTGTGGTTTGCATGTGAGTACTCCCGAGATGGGGTGCAGACAAACAATACGATATGTAGCGCGTCGTGACAATACAGTTTGTATTTTAAATACGATTTGTATTGTTCGTCTCACAGGGAATCGATGTACCAGGACACGCGAGCAGTGCCGTTTTCAGGATTGCGGGTCACGCTGATACCTTCGGCCTCGCTGATCTGATCCATGATGCGCTCCCAGTGAGCCACCGATTCGCCAGGCTCCCTGATCAGCAGGACCTGATGCTCGATCTGCGCCTTGTCACTGGTGATAGCGTCCTGAATGCGCTGTGCCAAGGCCAGGTAAGCGTCATGTTGCGAGGTGTCGGGGAACTGCTTGAGCATGAGTGAACTCCTTTTTACTGTATGTGCATACAGTAATTGAGGGGTGTTTCTCACGCAAGCTACAAATGTTTCCTACACGGACACCTGCCCGGGACGAAACAGTGGCGCATGAAAAAGCCCCGGTTATCGGGGCTTGGACGTGGCATGCCGGGTCAGAGACGCATCGTCATCTGCCTGATGACACCGATCAGTTTGCACTCCTCGGTCACCGCAAGGGTCGGGTAGGCGGGGTTCAGCGGCTTGAGAAAGTAGCGTCCGGCGTCTTCGACCAGTTTTTTGAACGTGGCCTCGTTACTTTCCGGCAGTTTGGCGATGACCAGCTTGCCGGCAGTGGGCTCGATTCCGGTGTCGACCAGAATCAACATGCCTTCAGGAATGCTCTGGCCTGCGGGTGCGGTCATCGAATCGCCACGGACCACCAGCCAGAAGGCTCTGCCCTTGGCTTTATAGTCGCTGATCTCGAAGGTGTCCGAATAGCCGGCAGGGTAGGGCTCGACGGCTTCACTCCAGCCACCGGCCTCTACCCAGCTGATGACCGGATAGCGATAGAAACGCGAGGGCTGCACCGTGGGCTCCACGTTGTGCATGCCGGGCTCGCTGGCCGGAATGGAGGTGGTGAGAATCGGCAGGCCGAGTTCTGTCAGGAATCGATTGATAACCTCGATCTTCGGCTCACGCTTGCCATTCAGCCAATGCCCTACCGCGCCGGGCGTCACGCCCATCCGCTCAGCCATCTCTTCCTGGCTGATCTGCTGGGTTTCCATGACCTGTCTTGCGACTTCATACCATTTTCTGTTCATGCGTCGAATCATACAGGCTGTAGGGTGTTGAGCAATATACATAATGTAATGCTTCGTTGTGTCATAAAAATACAAAATGTATTGTAAGGCCTTGGTTCTGCGCAGCGAAAGACGCTGCGCAGCGTTTCAGAAAGGTCCTACAGGAGAGACACGATGATCGAGAAAATAGAAGCCGTGATGCAGCATTGGGGTGAACAGCGCATGCGCATTGGCCTGGGCGGCGGACTGAGCAGCCCGATGGCCGGGATCATGGAATGGGGCGCGTACATTCCGCGCCGCACACCCGGCTCGCGCGCACTGGTGGGTAATGGCAGCGGCCTGGACTATATAAGCAGCGAAGTCGAGGCGGCTGTGGCGCAGCTTTCGCGCAGCCCTGCAAAGAGCCGCGGGCCTGAACTGGCGCAACTGGCGACATTGCGTTATGTCGAGTCGTTGCCGGTGCGCGAGCAGATGCGTCTGGTGGGCATCAATGAAGGCGCAGACCGCACCTATCGCAACTGGATCAACAAGCTTCACCAGCAAGTGCTGGCGACTCTCGCTGAGCGCAGCGCCTCCAGAAGCAACAACGCCGTCGCCGACAAGGCTGCGCAAGGGTAAATGAAGACACGGTTTCACGCCGTTTATCCGGGTCGATTGCACAGCTGTGGCCGAACTCGTGTTGAACTCCGGTCAAACTCGACCCACCCCGAAACTGCCCCTTCCCAGGCTTTCCGGAGGGGGGTAAAAAGGTCCCACGATATGCGATTTGCGCCTCAGGGCAGCAGCCGGAAACAGGCTGATCAACAGCCACAACCGGTCACTCGCGACCCATCTCAAACCCCGCCTCGGCGGGGGTTTTTATTGGGCCAGGCACACGGAGGCCAGTGCACATGTTGAAGGACTATCGATGCGGGCAGTGCAAAAAGCTGCTGGCCCGCATGGGTGAGTACACAGAGCTCCAGATCAAATGTTCCCGCTGCGGAACGTTGAATCATGTGAAGGCCACGAGCCTCGAGTTATCGCCGTTGAGCGACAGAGGTACAGCAGCGTCGTTGCTGCCTCGCGGTGCTAACCAGAGGTATTAATCATGTCCAATAGCAGTTCTGCTGTCAGCCAGCTCAAGAATATTCCGCTGGTAGGTATCAACCTGGGTTCAGTGGCAAACGCCGGGCAGATCGTGCCGGGCGAGGCAGGGACTCATTATCAGTGGCCCAATCGTGGAACCATCACTACCTGGGTCAAGAATCGGGGCGTGCGTCTGATCCGTTTCCCGTTCGAACTTCAGCGCGCTATTCAGCTGTCGACTCTGGACGGCTTGCCAGGCCAAGGGGCGAACCTGAATACCGACTTCGTGAAGCGCTGGAAAGAAATGCTTGGCTGGATTCGTGAAGACTCCAATGGCGAGGCCAGAATCATTCCTGATCCGCACCACTACATGCGTTTGCATCGCTACGAAACCGATGCAAACGGGAACCTGACCGGGCGCATTCTTCCTGCCGCGGAGGCCGGTAATCAGAACGGCTGGAAGGCAACCGAGTCGGTATTGATCAAGGATGGGAACGGTGTCAGTGGCACTTTCTGGAGCGCCGTTCACCTGGCCAACTTTCACCAGAAGCTGGTCACCGAATGCGACGATCCGATGGTGCTGGGCTGGGGGTTGGGTAACGAGCCGTATTCGAATACTACGGTGGGTGCCAAGGACTACATTACGTTCCCTGCTCTTGAGGCGCTGTACATCAGCACGATGAATACCGTGCTGCAGGCGTTGCGCAACAGCTCGAAAAAGCCGGTGTTCATTTGTGGGCTTGAGTTTGCAAGCGCCAGAAACTGGGCCACCGTCTCTGCCAACCTTCAGTCGAAGATCGTCGACCCGGCCAATGCAATTGTCTGGGAAGCCCATGCTTACGGCGATTACGATAAAAGCTCCAGCGGTGCCTACGCCAATAACAACGACCTGATCTCGCCGACCGTTCTGCGCGATGAAATCGTGGGTCCGTTTCTGACCTATGCCAAGACCAACAAGATGGCCGCATTTATCGGCGAAACAGGGATTCCGCCAACGGCTGCCGGTCGCACCGCGCTGAAAAACCTGCTCGATAAAGCGAAGGCGGAAAAAGTGCCAGTGACACTGTGGGTCACAGGGCCAGGCACCGATGGCGAAAAGATGAGCCTGGAGGCCAGCAATCAGGCGGAGACCGTCGCACTGGTCACACCGTACTTTGCCGAGCGTATTGCCCTGTGGGGTTATGCACAGGCATGACGGTGCAAGTCATTCCGTTCTGACCCAGCAACGGAGCCCCGCATCAAGGGGCTCTTTCCAGTTTATTCAGGCTTTCGATTTTCGAGGGCCTTGAGAGTCCACCACCCTATTACGGAGCACCAATGGACCCAACCGACCTAGGCCCAGGCACAGCTACCTGGCTGGGCGGCACGGGCACAATTCTGCTTGGCGGCTTTCTATGGCTGCGCAAGTTTCTTTCCAGAGATGCAACAGACCGGGCGATGGACAACGCGGACATCGGTACGGTGCGCCGCCTCAATGAACTGCTCGACTCCGAGCGCCAGGCGCGCAAGGAAGCTGAAGCGCGGGCTGATCAGTTCGCCAAGGAGCGCAACGAGCTCGCCGCAGCGGTTGGGCGGATGGAGGGCAAGATCGAAGCCCTCACCAGCCACATCGTTCAACTCACCGACAAGGTCACCACGCAAAGCGCCGAAATAGCCCGGCTGCGATCCCAACTCGGAGGTGCAAACGATGCACAGATGCGCAATTGATTTCATCGCTCGCCATTGGTGGCGGCGCCTGGAGGTCTGGCTGATTTCCGTGCTGCTGATCGCTGGCTGCCTGATGCTCGGTTTTCAGGCCGGGCAGTGGTCGGCGAATGCCGAGCATACGCAGCAGCTGGCCGAGGTTCGCAATGCCTACGACGCGGCACTGGGCAAGCGCGACCGGCGCCTGGACAGGCTGGCCGAAACCACCACCCAGGCGGCAGACAAGGTCGAGAGTGCTGCATCAATTGCCAATCAGGCCGCTCACACGGCCAGCCGTGCTGCAGACAAGGCTGATGAGGCGTTGGGCAAGGCGAACCAGTAGGCGTTTCCCACGCCGCAATCAACCTTCAACACACGCGGAACCCCTCATGAAGATAACCCCGATAGTTGCCCACTTGCAGGCGACCTGCCCGAGCTTTGCCGGGCGAATCAGTGCCGGTATCGACTGGGCGGCGGTCGCCCTCGGTGATCAGCTCGCCCACCCGTCAGCGTACGTGATTGCCACTGGCGATCAGTCCACCGCCAACGATTTGCAGAACGTCATTCGCCAGAACATCACCGACACGATCGATGTCGTGGTGGTGCTCGATGGCGGTGACAAGCGCGGGCAGGAAGCAAGTGAGCAACTGCATGCCCTGCGCGCCGAACTGTGGCGTGCGCTGGTGGGCTGGAACCCGGATCACGATTACGACGCGATGCAGTACACCGGTGGCGCGCTGGTGCAGATCAGCGGCGACCGGGTGACGTATCGCTTCGGCTTTGCAGCGCAGTTTCAACTGGGCCGCAATACCTCCGATCAGCCTGCCGAGACCTGGCACGAAGCGTATCTGGATGGTTTGCCCGGGTTTACCGGCGCCACCATTGAGATGGACTGCGTTGACCCCGCAGATCCGAACCTGAAATCCCCCGGCCCTGATGGCCGTATCGAAGCGAAGTTCACAGCAGAGGTAACCCCATGACTCAACGCATCACTGTAGTACCGGCCGAGGGCCGCACTGTGCCGGATCCGGAGGCGGGCGATTTGCTGCCCGTCGAAGGCCGGCAGGTGACCTTCAACGCCTGGTGGCAGCGTCGTCAGAACGACGGCGACATCACCCTTAAAACCGAGCAATCCACCACCACCCATCAAGCCTTCACGGCTTAACCAAGAGGAAGCCAAACAATGGCTATCAGCTTTAACAACATTCCATCCGATGTTCGCGTTCCGCTGTTTTATGCGGAGATGGACAACTCGGCCGCCAACAGCGCGTCGGCCAGCATGCGTCGACTGATCGTTGCGCAGGTCAACGACGATGTGTCCGGCCCCGAACTGGGTTCTCTGGTGCTGGTGCCAAGCGTGGCGCTGGCGAAAAACATCGGCGGTCAGGGCTCCATGCTGGCCTCGATGTATGAAACCTGGCGCAAGGCGGACCCCACCGGCGAAGTCTGGTGCCTGCCGCTGCTCAATACCGAAGGCGCCAAGGCCAGCGCGAAAGTCACCCTCAGCGGGGCGGCGACCGAAGCCGGTCTGCTGAACCTGTATGTCGGCGGCATGCGAGTGCAGGCCACTGTCGTTAACGGCGCAACCGCTGCCCAGGCGGCCACGGCACTGTCGGTGAAAATCAACGCCACACCTGATCTGCCGATCACCGCGGCTGTCGAAGCGGGTGTGCTGACCCTTTCCTGCAAATGGAGCGGGGCAAGCGGCAATGACATCCAGCTGGAATTCAATCGCCAGGGCAAGACCAATGGCGAAGTCATTCCTGCCGGCCTGACGGCGGCAGTCACCGCCATGACCGGTGGCGTAGGTACGCCTGATCAGCTCAAGGCACTGGCTGCGCTGGGCGATGAGCCGTTCGAGTTCATCTGCATGCCCTGGACCGACACCGCCACGCTGGATGCCTGGAAAGCGGCAATGGACGACAGCACCGGTCGCTGGAGCTGGGCGCGTCAGTTGTACGGTCACGTTTACAGCGCCAAGCGCGGCACGGTCGGTACGCTGGTGGCCGCAGGTCAACTGCGCAACGATCAGCACATCACCCTGCAGGGTGTCGAAAACGGTGTGCCGCAACCTGTCTGGCTGCAAGCCGCTGCCCTGGCTGCGCGCACGGCGGTGTTCATTTCTGCCGACGCCAGCCGTCCGACCCAGAGCGGCACCATGCCTGGTATCGATCCGGCTCCGGCCAGTCAGCGTTTCACCCTGACCGAGCGTGAGTCGCTGCTGCGTTACGGCATCGCCACGGCGTACTACGAAGGCGGTTACGTGCGCATTCAGCGTTCGATCACCACCTACCAGAAGAACGCTTACGGCCAGGCGGACAACTCGTACCTGGACAGTGAAACCATGCACCAGTCGGCGTTCATCATCCGTCGTCTGCAAGGCATCATCACCAGCAAGTACGGCCGCCACAAGCTGGCCAACGATGGCACGCGCTTCGGTGCCGGCCAGCCGATCATCACGCCGAGCACCATCCGTGGCGAGTTGATTGCGCAATACGCACGTCTTGAAGAAGAGGGTCATGTGGAGAACGCCGAAACGTTCGCCCAGCACCTGATCGTCGAGCGTGACGGCAATGACCCAAGCCGCGTGAACGTTATGTTCCCGCCTGACTACATCAACGGCCTGCGCGTGTTCGCGCTGCTCAACCAGTTCCGCTTGCAGTACGACGAAGCGGCATAAGCCTAACCAACCCTTTCAAGCCCGCCTCGTGCGGGTTTTTTCATTCTGGAGATAAACAACATGGGTCAGAAAGTTGCGGGTACCTGCTACATCAAAGTGGATGGCACCCAATTGACCATCAGCGGCGGCGGCGAAGCGCCTCTGATGAACATCAAGCGCGAGACGGTCGTGCCTGGTTACTACAAGGAAACCGAAAAGGCTGCCTGGTTGAAATTCACCGCCGTGCATACCGCGGATCTGCCGCTCAAGCTGCTCACTACCGGTGTGGACATGACCATCACCTGTGAATTCAAGAACGGCAAGACCTACGTCCTGTCCGGCGCCTACCTGGTGGATACGCCGAGCAGCAAAGCTGACGACGGCACCATCGAGCTGCAATTCGACGGCAATCAGGGGAGCTGGCAATGAGTGAAGTCATCGACCTGGCCAGCCCGATCGAAGCGCACGGCGAAACCCTTTCGCAACTGACCTTCCGGCGCCCTACGGCGCAGGAAGCGCGGGCCATCAAGGCTCTGCCGTACAGGATCGACAAGAACGAGGAAGTTTCCCTGGATCTGGACGTGGCGGCGAAGTACATCGCCGTCTGCGCCGGCATCCCGCCCTCGTCGGTCAATCAGATGGACCTGTGCGACATCAATACGTTGAGCTGGAAGGTTGCGAGTTTTTTCATGGCAGCGGCATCAGCAACCTCGAAGGACTGATCGCCGTCGTTTACGACCTCGCGTATTTCTGGAAGACCGATCCCGAACTGATGATGTCCAGGCAGCTGGACGTCATCACCGAGTCGATCTTGCAGACGCAACGCATCAACCAGATCCTGCAGGGGGAGTGATGGCAGACACTATCAAGACGCTGATTACCGGCGTCGACAAGCTGTCTCCAACGCTGGCAACTATCCGCAACAACGTTGAAGGCTTCGAGGACAGGCTTAAGGGCTCTGGTCTTGGGAACGTCGAAGTGGGCGAGATGATCAAGGGCAATGCTTTGGCAGAGCCCTTGATTGCCGGGGTAAAGGCAGCGATCGGTTTCGAGACCAGCATGGCCGGCGTGAAACGGTCGGTCACCTTTGAAACACCGCAACAGTTCCAGCAGATGAGTTCCGACATTCTGGACCTCAGTGAACGACTGCCGGAAAGCGCCAACGGTATCGCGGCGATTGTCGCCGCGGGCGCCAAGGCCAATGTACCGCGCGAAGAACTGACCGGGTTTGCCAGCGACGCCGTGAAAATGGGTGTCGCATTCGATCAGACGGCGGCCGAGTCGGGCGACATGATGGCTTCGTGGCGCTCATCGTTCCAGATGACTCAACCGCAAGTCGCGGCGCTGTCCGAGAAGATCAACGTGCTCGGCGGCAACAACCTGGAAAAGAAAATCGCCACCATGGTCACTGCAATGGGCCCGCTCGGGCCGGTTGCGGGGATGGCCTCCGGGCAACTGGCGGCCATGGGCGCAACCCTGGCCAGCGTCGATGTGCCGGCCGATGTGGCCGCCAGCGGCATGAAGCGTTTCATGCAGTCGTTGACCGAAGGGGGCGCGGCGAAAGCCGGGGCGTTCGAGGCGTTGCAGCTCGACGTCAACCAGCTGACCCAAGGCATGCAGAGTGACCCGTCCGGGACCATTGAAAAGGTTCTGACGGCGGTTTCCAGTGTTGATCCCGGCAAACAGTCGGACGTCATCACGCAGCTGTTCGGTGCCGAATCGCTGGGCGCGATCACGCCGCTGCTGGCCCACCTCGATGTGCTCAGGTCCAACCTGGCCAAGGTCGGGGAGGGCGTGCAAAACAGCGGCTCCATCGAGAAGGAGTTCGCAGACAACTCCCAGACCACGGCCACTGCCATCAAAGAGATGACCAACCGTGTCGATCGTCTGGGCATCAATATCGGCAGTATGTTCCTGCCGGCGATGAACGAAGCAATGGCCGTGATCGGGCCGATGATTTCTCAGGTCGCCGCGCTGGCGGCCGAACATCCAGAGGTGATCAAGGGCGTCGTGGGCGCCGCGATTGCTTTCGGCGTGCTGCAAGTCGCCGTTCTCGCTGCGACGAGTGCCGCCAAGCTGCTGGCTGCGGTCATGGGCATGTCACCGTTGGGCCTGATCGTGCGCGGCCTCGCGCTGGCGGCAGGTTTTCTGATCGCCAACTGGTCGACCGTCGCACCTTATTTCCAGGCGGTCTGGGAGGCGATTCGCGGACCGGTGATGGCGCTGTGGGACGTACTCAAGGCGGTCTTCGCCTGGACGCCGCTGGGCATGATCGCAGCCAACTGGCAGCCGTTGTCCGAGTTCTTTGCTGCGCTGTGGGACGCGATCAAGGCGCTGGCAACCCCGTTTTTCGACTTCCTGCAGACGCTGTTCGCCTGGACGCCGTTGGGCATGGTCGTGGCCAACTGGCAGCCGCTGTCCGAGTACCTGGCCGGCCTGTGGGAAACCATCAAGGCCGAGGCGCAACCGTTTACCGATGTGCTGGCAACGCTGTTCAGTTTTTCGCCGCTGGGCATGGTCATCGAGAACTGGCAGCCGATCAAAACCTGGTTCGCAGGTCTGTGGGCGGGCATCAAGCCATTCATCGAACCGATCATGAGCCGGTTTGGTGGCGACACTGATAAGACCGTCCTGCAGAGGGCGACCGAGACGGCCAATCGGTTCGCGGAAGAACAGCGGATACGCAACGCAGGGCCGGGCGGCGGGACCGGTGCGTTTCTGGCGGCCGGTGCCGTCGAGAACGTTCGCATGAATCAGCAGTTGCTCAATCAGGCCACTGGCGTGCCGTCGACCAGCCAATTGCTCGGCGTACCCACCCCGCTGGCGCCCGGCAGCCTGTTGTTGCAACAGGGCGCAGCCGGGGCCGGCCCGCGACTTGAAGGCGAGCTCAACATTCGCTTTGAAAACGCGCCGTTGGGCATGCGCGCCGTACAAGTGCAAACCAACCAGCCGGGTTTGACGATATCGCCAAACGTCGGTTATCGAACCCTCGGCGCAGGAGCCGGATCATGAGTACATGGCGTGACAGCCTGCTGCCGGCGTCTTTCCGTGGCGTCGGTTTTTTCATTGAAAAAGCCGTCGTTCCGGCAGGTCGCAAGGGGCAGTTGCATGAGTTTCCACAACGCGACGAGCCTTATTTCGAGTCGCTGGGCAAACAGTCGAAAGTGCATACGCTGACGGGGTTCATTGTCGGTCCCGACTGTTTCGAACAGCGAGACAGGCTGCTACAGGCACTGGAGCAGGAAGGTGCCGGCGAGCTGGTGCATCCGTGGCTGGGTCGTGTGCAGGTCCAGGTTGGCGAGTGCGGCGTCACACACAACCTGAACGAAGGCGGACTCGTCCGACTGGACCTGAAATTCTATCCGGCCAACCCGCTCAAGTTTCCCGTGTCGACGCTCAATACGCGACGGCAGTTGCTGGGCGCGTCCGAGAGCCTGCTGGATTCGGCGCTCAGGCGCTACCGCTCGGTGATGGCCACAGTGGACGCGGTACGTATCAACATTCAGGCGCTGCGCAGTGCCTTGTCGGGCGTATTCGCGACCATTCAGCGGCAGTTCACACCGTTCATGACGATCTATTCGGATGTCACCGCGCTGGTGCATTCGCTGGTCAATGCGCCGTTGACGGTCAGCACGCTGTTTACCACGTTCTTCGCCAGTTTCGACGGCGACAGCCGTCGAGCCAGAAGAGCGAACGGCACCAGCAGTATTGGCGGGGCGAGTACCGGAACGAATGCCGGGTCAGGTTCCGGCAGCTCGACAGGGGGCGGTTCAGGCAGCGGTTCCGCGAGTGGCAGTAACGGCACCGCTGCGAGCAGCACGGCAGCAAGGTCCGGCAGCAATGGCGGCGTGTCCTCTGTTGAAACGGTCGATTATCGCTCCGTGATTTCCGAGGCCACGCAACAGGCGGAAGCGGTGTCCGGCATCAATCTGGTTAGCCAGGGCAGCGGGCTGGATACCGGCGTGACGGCTCAGGCCGCGGCCAATCTGGTTCAGGATGCCTTGTTGGTCAAGGTGGCGAAAATCGTCGCGAGCATGCCGGTTGCGACGACCGTCACGCCGCTCACAGTGGTGCCGTCGCTGGATCAGCAAGTGACGCAAGCGCTGCAGCGCGTCGATGTGCCGGTTGCCGATGACGTCATCGAACTGCGTGACACGCTGAGTTTGGCGATCTGGGAAGCGTCGTTGAAAGCCGATCCCGAACATTACCTGGCGCTCAACACGTTGCGTCAGGCGTTGATCAGGCACCTCAACGCGGTGGCGGCCTCCGGTGTACGTCTGGTGGACATGAAGGTCTCCGAGCCTTTGCCCGCGCTGGTGCTGGCCTATCGCCGATTCGGTGACGCCAGCCGGGCGCAGGAAATGGTGCAGCGCAATCGGCTGGCCCACCCGGGTTTCGTACCGCCAGGCACGCTGAAGATCGCACAGGAGTGACCCATGATCGACCCTAACGTTGTCACCCTGACGGTTGACGAGCACGACTATGCCGGCTGGAAGTCGGTGGAAATCTCTGCCGGTATCGAGCGTCAGGCACGCAGCTTTGACGTGAGCATTACCTGGCAGTGGCCGGGCACTGAAATCTCGCATCCGATCACGCCCGGCGCAGCGTGCGAAGTGCGTATCGGCGGCGAGTTGATTCTGACCGGCTGGGTGTTTGCCGCGCCGATCAGCTATGACGGCAAGCAAATCACGCTAAAGATTTCCGGACGCTCGAAAACCGCCGACCTCATCGACTGCTCGGCCATCAACAGGCCGAGCCAGTGGAAGGAGGTGGGGGTGTTGAAGATTGTTGAAGCGCTGGCTGCTCCTTATGGTTTGTCGGTGATCAGCGAAATACCGGAGACCTCGAAGATGGCCGATCACACCATCGAGCCTGCCGAAACCGTGTTCAAGTCCATTGACCGGCTGCTGACCCTGTTCCGGATTTTTTCCACCGATGACGAATACGGCAATGTGGTGCTGGCCAGGCCGGGTAGTCGCGGGCAGAGCGCAGACGCGCTCGAGCTCGGCAAGAATGTGTTGAGCGCCGTCATCACGCGGGACTTTTCCGGGCTTTTTTCCGAGTACCGGGTCATCGGTCAACAGACTGGTAATGACCAGACTTTCGGCAAGGAGTCGTCGGAGGTCTCGGCAGAAGTCACGGATAACCGGCATGACGACCCTGCGCATAAAAAGCGTCTTCGCGTACTGGTCGTTCATGAGGATGCGCCGATCACACCGAAACTTGCCCTGAGTCGCGCCAATTGGGAGCGTGGTCAGCGGGCCGGCAAGGCGCTGCTCACCACCTACAAGGTCCAGGGCTGGCGGCAGTCCAACGGGGCGCTCTGGCGGCACAACACCATGGTCCGGGTGATTGATCCGGTCATCGGTTTCACAAGCCGCAACATGCTGATTTCAGCCGTGACCTACTCGCTGAGCGACCAAGGCACGATCACCACACTGGTGGTCGGTCCGCCTGAAGGTTTCCAGGCCGAGCCAGGTGACCCCAACAAGCGCAGCAAGGTGCAGGTCAATCAGGACGCTTACTCCTGGCTGTTGCCCATCGACGAGGAAACAACCTCATGAGCTTACTCAATCGCATGCTGGTGCGCGGCACGGTGGTGCTCGCCAGGGCCAGCAGCAAAATGCAGGCGCTGCAAATGCGCCTCACCGCCGGAGAGGTCAAGGACGACATGGAGCACTTCGAACCCTATGGCTTCACCAGCAACCCGCTGGCTGGCGCCGAGGGCATTGCCGCCTTCATTGGTGGCGACCGGTCGCACGGTCTGCTGCTGGTGGTGGCCGACCGGCGCTATCGCCTCAAGGGCCTGGAGTCGGGCGAAGTGGCGATCTATACCGACGAGGGCGACAAGATTCACCTCAAGCGCGGCAAGGTCATCGACATTGAAACCGACACCCTGAACATCAAGGCGACGGTGGCCGTGAACTTCGACACACCGCAGATCACCCAGACCGGAAAGATCGTCTCCCAGGGCGACCAGCTTGCCGCTGGCATCAGCCAGATCAGCCATCTGCACGGCAACGTGCAGGGCGGTAATGGCCAGAGCGGGCCGCCCGTTGGAGGTGCTGGATGATTATCGAAGGCTCTCTGCAAGCGTCCTTGCTGCGCTCGGTGGTCATCAGCCTGTTCACCTGGCGGCGTGCCGAAGCGGACGACCCGTTCGACGATGCCGAGCGCTATGGCTGGTGGGGCGACACCTACCCGGCACAGGCCAATGACCGCATTGGTTCCAGGCTGTGGCTGCTGCGCCGGGTCAGGCTGACTGCCCAGACCCAGCGCGACGCCGAGTTCTATGCCCGCGAAGCGCTCGACTGGCTGATCGAAGATGGCCAGGTCAAGCACATCAACATCCTTACCGAACAGGTTCAGAGCAACCGCCTGAACCTGGGCGTCGAGCTGGTCGTCTCGGACGGTCAGCTCGTGCGTTTCAACCCTTCTGAACAGTGGCAGGTGATTTATGCCGTTTGAAACACCTACGTTACCGGCGCTGATCAACCGAACCCAGGTCGACCTCGCCGACGAAGCGCTGCGTCAGTCCGATGCGCGGGTATTGTCCCGTGCGCACAGCGGCGCGGCCTACGGTCTGTACGGCTATCAGGACTGGATCGCCGACCAGATTCTGCCGGACACCGCCGACGAGGAAACCCTCGAGCGGCAGGCCATCCTGCGCCTGAGGCAACCGCGCAAGGTGGCACAGGCCGCTACCGGCACGGTGCGCTTTACCGCTGCAGCCGGCGCGGTGCTGGATGCGGACACTGTGCTGCAGTTCAGTGATGGACGCTTCTACCGCGTGACCAAAGGCGTCACCACGGTTGCGGGCAATAACACCACCACGGTCGAAGCGGTGGATGCCGGTGTTCTGGGTAATGCGGATGCCGGTCTGGTGATGACTGCCGTGCAACCGGTCGAAGGCATCGACAGCACCTTCACCGTCATTGCCGACGGACTTTCCGGCGGCATCTCGCAGGAAAGTATCGAGTCGTTGCGTGCGCGTGTCGTGCGCTCCTACCGGGTCATCCCACATGGCGGCAATCAGGATGATTACGTGACCTGGGCGCTGGAAGTGCCGGGCGTGACGCGCGCCTGGTGTGTGCGCCGGTTCATGGGGCCGGGGACGGTGGCGGTGTTCTTCATGCGTGACGACCAGGCCGATCCCATTCCTTACGCCGAGCAGCTCGCTGCGGTCGCTGCGTATATCGAGCCGCTGCGTCCAGTCACGGCAGACGTGTATGTGCTGGCGCCGGTGCAGAAACCGGTGGTCTACACCATCCGGCTCACACCGGACACCTCCGCCGTGCGGGCGGCGGTCGAGGCGCAACTGCTGGACCTGCACAACCGTGAGGGCGGACTGGGCGAAACCCTGTTGCTCACGCACATCGCCGAGGCCATCAGCCGCGCGACAGGCGAAACCGATCATGTGCTGGTTTCACCCGTGGCCAACGTTACTGCGGCGGCCAACCAGTTGCTCACGTTCGGGGGTATTCAATGGTCGTCATAAGAACTGCCGAACATTACGCCGGACAACTGCAGGCGCTGTTGCCACCCGGTCCCGCGTGGGATCCGGAGCGGGTGCCGGAATTGCAGCAGGTCATTACCGGCCTGTCCCGCGAGTTCGCACGCATCGATGGCCGCGCGTTCGACCTGCTCAACGAGATGGACCCCGCCACCGTCAGCGAACTGGTCCCGGACTGGGAGCGGGTGATGAACCTGCCTGATCCGTGCCTGGGGCTCAAACCCTTGTTCGCAGACCGGCGTCTGTCGGTGCGTCAGCGGCTTGTGGCGACAGGAGGGCAGAACGCGGCGTTCTACATCGACATTGCCATCAGCCAAGGCTACCCCGATGCCACCGTGACCGAGCACCGAGCGCCCCGTATGGGGCGTTCGCGTTTTGGCCAGGCGCACTTCGGCACCTGGAGCGCGCAATTCATGTGGACCCTGAACACCGGCGGGCGCCAGCGCCTGGGGCGGCGCTTCGGGGCCAGCTACTGGGGAGAGCGGTTCGGGGTGAATCCCGGGCTCGCCATCGAATGTTTGATCCGTCGAGCAGCACCGGCGCACAGCGTCGAATTCGTAAACTTCAACTGAGGAACACAATGTGGATTATCCCAAGAGTGTGCCGGGCGTAGGCTTGGCAAGCGGCAAGTTTGTAGATGAAAACCCGGCGACCGGCACCCCTGGTTCGCTGATCCCGGCGCAGTGGGGCAACTCGGTGACGCAGGAGATCTTGAACGTGATCCTGGGGGCTGGTCTCGTACCTAATGAGGAGGATGTCACCCAGTTACATCGAGCCATTCTTGGCCTGGCAGCATCCGATTACAAAAAATCGGTGCGTTGCGCCACGACAGTTTCCATTGGGCTGAGCGGTTTGCAGACCATCGATGACGTCACACTGGTGGCCGGTGATCGGGTGCTGGTCAAAAATCAGGACACTGCGTCGCAGAACTGGATTTATGTGGCCGCGGCAGGCGCCTGGGCTCGTGCGCAGGATGCGAACGAAAGCACCGAATGCACGCCGGGTCATATGGTGCCGGTGCAGGCCGGCACGAAGAACGCGGGCACCGTATGGCAACTGGTGAATACGACAGTGCCGGTGCTGGGTACAACTGACCTTGCGTTCGAGCGTCTGCTGGGACGCAGTGGTGTGGCCGCGGGTGATTACACGCGGGTCAAGGTCAATAAATATGGGCAGGTGGAAGAGGGGAGCAATCCGACAACACTTAGCGGCAATGGTATTTCGGATGCGTACACCAAGGCCGAGGCCGATCTGCGCGATCTTCAGCGGCCGCTACGTGATTCCATTACCTATGTGGGGCTGGCCAACAATAAGCCTGATGCGCCTTATATGCGCCGTGAGTCCGATGGCGCTCTGGTTTCCCTGCAACCGAGCCTGGGATTCACTCCGGTACAACAAGGAGGAGGTACCGGTCAGCTAGACAACAAGGTGAAGATCGGCTGGTCGAGTAACGGCCTCAAGGCGATGGTCGATAATACTGACCTTGGCAATATCTGGTATGCGAACAACTTTAATCCAGCCACCAAAGCTGACTGGGGCACTACGCTGGCGTCTTATAAAATTACTGACGCTTATACCAAGGCTGAGGTGTATGCCAAAAGCGAAGTGGATACGCGTTTGGCAACCAGAGCATTGGCTGACAGCATTACTTATGTGGGGCTGGGCAGTGGGGATCTAGGGCAGCCCTACATGCGGCGTGCTGCTGACTCTGTCATTAGCTGGCTTCAGACAAAGTTGGGGTACACGCCCGTCCAGCAAGGTACAGGCACAGGTCAATTCAATAACGTTGTGAAGATAGGCTGGTCGGATAACGGCCTCAAACTGACCGTGGACGCTACAGACTTGGGACGCATTTGGTATGCGGCCAACTTTGATCCCAATGGAAAGGCCAACTGGGGGACCACGCTTGCTGCGTATGGCATCACCGACGCTTATACCAAGGCCGAGACGGATGCTCGTGACGCGCAGCGACCCACAGCGGACTCCATAACTGTTCTCGGCTTTGCCGGTAATGACGTAAACCTGCCTTATATGCGCAGAGCCTCTGACGGTCAGGTCTATTACCTGCAACCGCGTCTTGGCTACACGCCAGTCGAGCAGGGCGGCGGTGCCAACATGTCCGCTAACAAGGTTCGCCTTGGCTACAACGGTGCCGGTAGTTTGCGCCTTCAGGTCGACAGCTCTGACTTTGGCGACATGATCAACGATCAGAATTTGCCGGCAAAGGTTGCCGCACTGGGACTCGGCGGCATCGGTTCCTATGCATTTGCACGTGTCATCAACTCCCAGGGACAGGTCAATCAGGGAGGCACGGTATCCGGTAACAACCTGATCTATAGCTCCACAAACGGTAGCGATGGCGCCTCTAACAACTCCGGGTTTATCGGCGTAGGCACTTGGCGTGCACACGGTGCTTTTTCAGGCGGCGAACGCACACTCTTTCAACGAGTTGGATAAAGGTTTTTATATGAACACAGTAATAAGTGCGCGAAACCCTCGCTGGGCCGATCTGGCCCATACCTCTATCGTCCTGTCGGTGATTTTCGAGGAAACAAAGGATATCTTCGGTGAGGTGCCTTTTGCTGCCTCTGCCCAAGACCCTGAGCCACACGGTGTAGACCTTTTCAATCGTGCAGTTGCAGGCGAATTTGGCGAGATTCTCGAACCCACCGAGCAGATGGTTCAGGCGCAGGTAATGTGTCAGCGTGGTATTTACTCGGCCGAGGTCACTGCGAAAGTCAACGAATTGGTTGCCGATCTGGATATGTTGCAAGATGCCATAACGTTGGACATGGCCACTGACGATCAGCGTAAATCACTGCCTGCTGTAAAAGCCGAGCTCGACGCGCTGCGCCTGTACCGGGTGCAACTTGCCCAACTCGAGACACTGCCAGGCTATCCAATGTCGTTCGATTGGCCGGTGCCGCCTGCAACTCCATTTGTATACGTTAAGCCGTCTGAGGCACCGCCGTTGTCAATAGGCGTAAGTGAAGACGAACTGCCCAAGCCATAACGCCCCGCACTGACGGGGCGTTGTTTTATCTGCCGTTCAACTTGCTTTTACACAGGGGACTTTATCGGCTCAGAGGGCGGGTAAGTCCCGTAACCCCTGTAGGAGGACCAATGCCTATCAACCAGCAACAACTACTGCAAATCCTCCCCAACGCCGGCCCTAAAGCCGGCGTTTTCGTTCCTGCTCTCAATACCGCCATGGCCCGTTACGCCATCGACACTCGGCTGCGTATCGCCGCGTTCATCGCTCAGATCGGGCATGAATCCGGGCAGCTTCGTTATGTGCGCGAGCTGGGTAGCGACAGCTATCTGGCCAAGTACGACACGGGCCAGTTGGCGCTGCGTTTGGGCAATACGCCAGAGGCAGATGGTGACGGTCAGTTGTATCGGGGCCGTGGGCTGATTCAGGTGACGGGGCGGACCAACTACGAGGCGTGCGGGGAGGCGCTCGGACTGGACTTGCTTGCCCAGCCGCAACTGCTCGAACAACCCGACCACGCCGCTATGTCGGCGGCATGGTTCTGGGACAGGGCCAACCTCAATGCGCTGGCAGACAAGGGTGATTTTCTGATGATCACCCGCCGCATCAACGGCGGTACCAACGGCCTGGCGGATCGGCAGGCGCTTTACCAGCGGGCATTGGAGGTGCTGCCGTGAAAGTGCTGGATATGCGATTCCTGATCCTCGCATTCGTGCTGGGGTCAGGGCTGGGTACATGGGCCGCCTGGAAATGGCAGGGGGCCCGNGACGTGGCAGCGCGAGCGCGAGCAGGCGGCGCTCGCGCTAGTCGACTGGCAGAACGCCGAGCAGGCACAACGACGGGCGCTGGAAGTCCGTTTGCACACCAACGATACAACCATCCACAAGGAGTTGAGCGATGCACAGACTGCTCAGGCTCGTTTGCGTGATCGCCTGGCTACCGCTGATTTGCGGTTGTCAGTCCTCCTCGCCAACAGCCCCGCAAACCGTGATGGCATGCCAGCCGGCACCGATACCGGCGGCGTGGTTCATGGAAGCTCGCGAGGCGAACTTGACCCAGCGGCTGCTGGACGAATTGTCGCCATCACCGACTACGGCGATCAGGGATTGATCGCTTTGAAGGCCTGCCAAGCCTACGTGCGCGAGATTGCGCACTGATGTTCCTCTCGGCTCCCCACCCTCGGCCATCGTGCCCCTGCCTCAATCCCGCCTCCGCGAGGAGGCGCGGCCCTCTTTTCAGCCTTTAACCGCTTTTCAATCAGCGCAGCCCGGTACATTCATATTGCACCGGCCGATTCGGTACGCTAATGTCCTGAAACGTACCGATGAGACCCCTTCCGTGACGACAGTCAGCAAGCTTTTGATGCGCGTTATCAAGGCTCACGCCCGTTGGCGTTGGCGCGCCTGACTATTTCCTTGCCGGCCCTGCCGGTCCCGTACCTGTATGCCTTCGATTTTGTGATGTTTTTCTCCGTCCCCCGGCCTTATGGCTGACGAGGGGATGCATGAGTGAAGCAGAATCCGGAAGGCCTGAATCAAGTCAGTAAATCAAAAGGTTGATAGCAAAATGCTGCTGATGATCGATAACTACGATTCGTTTACCTACAACGTCGTGCAGTACTTTGGTGAGCTGGGGGCAGACGTCAAAGTCATTCGCAATGACGAACTGAGCATCGCCGAGATCGAAGCCCTGAACCCGGAGCACATCGTGGTCTCGCCTGGCCCGTGCACGCCCAATGAAGCCGGCGTCTCGCTGGATGTGATCAAGCACTTCGCGGGCAAGCTGCCGATTCTGGGCGTGTGCCTGGGGCATCAGTCCATCGGTCAGGCCTTTGGCGGCGACGTGGTTCGTGCGCGTCAGGTCATGCATGGCAAAACCAGCCCGGTCATTCACGAAGATGGCGGGGTGTTCGATGGTTTGAATCATCCGCTGGTGGTCACCCGCTACCACTCGCTGGTGGTCAAGCAGGATACGCTCCCCGACTGCCTGGAAGTGACGGCCTGGACCGCGCTGGAAGACGGTTCGGTCGATGAGATCATGGGCCTGCGCCACAAGACACTGAACGTCGAAGGGGTGCAGTTTCACCCCGAGTCGATCCTGACCGAGCAGGGCCACGAGCTGTTCGCCAATTTTCTCAAGCAGAGTGGCGGCCATCGTCAGGGCTAAGGATTTTTTATGAGTACCCCCATGAATATCAAAAGCGCGCTGAATCGCGTGGTCAACCAACTGGACCTGACCACTGAAGAGATGAGCGATGTCATGCGCGAAATCATGACCGGCCAATGCACTGAAGCGCAGATCGGTGCGTTTCTGATGGGCATGCGCATGAAGAGCGAAACCATCGATGAAATCGTTGGTGCGGTTTCGGTGATGCGCGAGCTGGCCGGCAAGGTCGAACTGAAAACCCTGGACGGCGTGGTCGACATCGTGGGGACGGGCGGCGACGGCGCGAACATCTTCAACGTGTCGACGGCTTCTGCCTTCGTCATCGCAGCCGCCGGTTGCACCGTGGCCAAGCACGGTAATCGTGCTGTCTCGGGCAAAAGCGGCAGTGCCGATCTGCTTGAGGCTGCCGGGGTTTATCTGAACCTCACGCCTGTTCAGGTGGCGCGTTGCATCGACAGCGTGGGCATCGGTTTCATGTTCGCCCAGTCTCATCACACGGCCATGAAGCACACGGCCGGGCCGCGCCGCGAGCTGGGCCTGCGCACACTGTTCAATATGCTCGGCCCGCTGACCAATCCGGCGGGTGTTCGTCACCAGATCGTCGGCGTGTTCAACCAGGCGCTGTGCCGCCCGCTGGCCGAGGTGCTGCTGCGTCTGGGCAGCAAGCATGTGCTGGTGGTCCATTCGCAGGACGGCCTGGATGAATTCAGCCTGGCCGCACCGACCTTCGTGGCCGAGCTGAAAAACGGCGAAGTCACTGAATACTGGGTACAGCCCGAAGACCTCGGCATCAAAAGCCAGAGCCTGTACGGCCTTGCCGTGGAAAGCCCGGCGGCTTCGCTGGAGCTGATCCGCGATGCACTGGGACGCCGCAAAACCGAGAACGGCCAGAAAGCTGCGGAGATGATCGTGCTCAATGCCGGCGCCGCGCTTTATGCTGCAGATCACGCCACCAGCCTGAAAGAGGGCGTGGCCCTGGCACACGATGCGCTGCACACTGGCCTGGCGCGGGAAAAACTGGAAGAGCTGGGTGCCTTCACGGCGGTATTCAAGCAGGAGAACGAAGCATGAGTGTGCCAACCGTACTGGAAAAGATCCTCGCCCGAAAGGCCGAGGAAGTTGCGGCTCGTCGTGCGATTGTGAGCCTGGCCGAGCTTGAACAACAGGCAGCCCGGGCCGACGCGCCACGTGGCTTTGCCAAGGCATTGATCACTCAGGCCAAGGCAAAGCAGCCTGCCGTTATCGCCGAGATCAAGAAGGCCTCGCCAAGCAAGGGCGTCATCCGCGAACACTTCCTGCCGGGCGAGATCGCCAGAAGTTATCAGGCCGGTGGCGCGACCTGTCTGTCAGTGCTCACCGACGTGGATTTCTTTCAGGGCGCCGATGGCTATCTGCAGGAGGCCCGTGCAGCGTGCAACCTGCCGGTGATCCGCAAGGATTTCATGATCGACCCTTATCAGGTGGTCGAAGCGCGTGCATTGGGCGCTGACTGCATTCTGCTGATCGTGTCGGCACTGGAAGACGCGCAAATGGCTGAACTGGCTGCCGTTGCCAAGAGCCTGAATCTGGATGTGCTGGTCGAGGTGCACGACGGCAACGAGCTGGACCGTGCACTCAAGACGCTCGATACACCGCTGGTGGGCATCAACAATCGCAACCTTCACACGTTTGAAGTGAGCCTGGAAACCACGCTGGACTTGCTGCCACGTATTCCGCGTGATCGCCTGGTCGTCACCGAAAGCGGCATTCTCAATCGTGCGGATGTCGAGCTGATGGAAATCAGCGATGTCTATTCGTTTCTGGTGGGGGAGGCCTTCATGCGTGCCGAACACCCTGGCGCCGAGCTGCAGCGGTTGTTCTTCCCTGAGCGCAAAATCGCGGTAAGCGCTTCGTCCATCGACTGAGCGCATTGAGCTGAACACCCTCCCGAGGTCCGGCATGCAAGACGCGATCATCGACATTTGTGTCGAACAAGGCCTGCAGGCCGAGCAGGATCTTCTCGCCTCGGTATGCTCCGGGGCGGCAGATCACGGGCTGCTGTTCTGGCGACCCAATGATCGAGCGCTGGTCATGCCACGGCGGATGAGCCGGTTACCAGGTTTTGCCGAGGCCAGCGAGACCCTGTCGGACAATGCATGGCCCGTCCTCTTGCGTGAAACCGGCGGCGAGCCAGTGCCACAGTCCTCTGCCACGCTGAACATCGCGCTGGTCTATGCGCAGCCGCACACTGATGTCGATCGTGACCGCATAGAAACCGCCTACCTGCGATTGTGTCAGCCGATTCTCGATCTGTTGAGCGAGCTTGGCGGCAAGGCTTCACTGGGTGAGGTGGCAGGCGCATTCTGCGATGGCCGCTTCAACGTCAATCTCGATGGTCGCAAGATGGTTGGAACGGCTCAGCGCTGGCGTCAGAGCCAGGGCGGAACGCGTCCTGTAGTGCTGGCGCATGGTGCGCTGTTGCTGGATAACGAGCGCGTCCAGATGGCCGCTGCGGTAAACCGCTTCAATGAGCTGTGCGAGCTCGAGCCGCGTGTTCAGGCCGAAAGCCACATCGCCTTGTACGAAGCGTTTCCGGGCGCTGATGTCCTGGAGCGTCTGGCGCAGGCTTACCGGAAACTGCTCGCCGGGCTCTGAATAGCAAGGGCTCAGCGTGTCCCGTAGACCACCATGGTCTTTCCTTTGACGTTGACCAAGCGCTGTTCTTCAAGGGCCTTGAGCACACGTCCGACCATTTCCCTTGAACAGCCGACAATGCGTCCGATTTCCTGTCGGGTAATCTTGATTTGCATGCCGTCCGGATGAGTCATTGCATCCGGCTGCTTGCACAGCTCGAGCAACGTGCGAGCCACTCGCCCGGTGACATCAAGGAA
This sequence comes from Pseudomonas sp. ICMP 10191, assembly GCF_001467335.1. NCBI lineage: Bacteria > Pseudomonadati > Pseudomonadota > Gammaproteobacteria > Pseudomonadales > Pseudomonadaceae > Pseudomonas > Pseudomonas sp. ICMP 10191. The sequence continues at coordinate 41,824 of NZ_LKGW01000104.1, read as the reverse complement.
CGCCAGATCACCCACCTTGCGCGTTGTGTTGCGTAGGCGCTCGGCCATCTGGCTGCCGAGCGCATACAGAATTTCCGGCTCTTGCCTGGTCAGCTCGCGGAACGTGTCATATGAAATCTCGGCCACTTCGCACTCTGTCTTGGCCCGCACCCAGGCGCTGCGCACGGATTCCTTGCCCGGTTGCTCGAACAGGCCCAGTTCGCCGAAGAAATCCCCGCTGTTGAGGTAGGCGACGATCATCTCCCGGCGCTCGTCATCCTCGATCAGAACCGTGACTGAACCCTTGAGGATCAGAAACAACGACTCGGAGCGCTCACCGGCATTGATGATGTTGGTTTTCGCGGGGCAGCGGCGGCGTTCTGCATGGGGCAGCAGCTTGTCCAGACTGTTTGCTTTGGGCGTAAAAGTTATTGCGACCATGCGAGACTTCCGAAATAAGGTGTATGGCCAAATGGCATACCTATAGGTATCGGCTGCGCCTTTATTCTCGCCAGCTTTTCCAGACGTGTAGGAAGCTATTTGCGAACATTCCTACGCGTTTCCTACAAAAAGCATTTCTTTCGGGCAGCTTTTGGCCCTGTGCTAAGCTGGCGACCCCTTTTTTTACAGTGGAGTCTTGGCGATGAAGGCACGCATCCAATGGGCTGGCGAAGCCATGTTCCTCGGCGAATCCGGAAGCGGTCATGTGGTGGTAATGGATGGTCCGCCGGAAAGCGGCGGTCGCAACCTGGGTGTACGCCCTATGGAAATGGTCTTGATCGGTCTGGGTGGCTGCAGCAACTTCGATGTTGTGAGCATTTTGAAGAAGTCGCGCCAACCCGTCGAAAGCTGCGAGGCGTTTCTGGATGCCGAGCGTGCGGATGAAGACCCGAAAGTGTTCACCAAAATCCACCTGCACTTTGTCGTCAAGGGGCGCGGGTTGAAAGAAGCGCAAGTCAAGCGCGCGATCGAACTGTCCGCAGAGAAGTATTGCTCTGCCTCGATCATGCTCGGCAACGCGGGTGTGAAGATCACTCACGATTATGAAATTGTCGAACTGGGCTGAACGCCAGACATCCAACGATCATAAAAACGGCGCACACTCTGGCAGACGGCTTCGGACGTCTGCATAATGCGCCACTTTTTACGGGCGCAGCATGTATTGGTTTTCTGCTGCCGGTCCGAACAGACAACCAAAATCGCCAACGCGAAGAGGTGTTAACCGTCCTACGCAGATGAGCCGGGCTCACCTGACGGGCATGCTTGATCACGCGGCTGGCGCCGCACCCATATAGAGAGTTTTTAACGGTGAAAAGCAAACTCAAGCTCCACGGGTTCAATAACCTGACAAAGACCTTGAGCTTCAACATTTATGACATCTGCTATGCGGAAACCCCGCAGGACCAGCAGGCGTATGTCGAGTACATCAACAGTGTGTACGACGCAGAACGCCTGACGCGGATTCTGACTGATGTTGTCGATATCATTGGTGCCAACATCCTGAACATTGCGCGTCAGGATTACGATCCACAAGGTGCCAGTGTGACCATTCTGATCTCTGAGCAGCCGGTGACGCCTACCGAAAGCCAGATCGAAGAGTCGCCAGGTCCACTGCCGGAAACCATCCTGGCGCACCTGGACAAGAGCCATATCACGGTCCACACCTACCCGGAAATCCACCCGGTTGACGGTATTGCCACGTTCCGCGTGGATATCGATGTGTCGACCTGTGGCGTTATTTCACCGCTCAAGGCGTTGAACTACCTGATCCATAAATTCGAGTCGGATATCGTGACGGTCGACTATCGCGTGCGCGGCTTTACCCGTGACGTGGAAGGCAAGAAGCACTTCATCGACCACGAGATCAACTCGATCCAGAACTACCTCTCCGAAGACACGCGCAACGGTTACCAGATGACCGACGTGAACGTGTATCAGGAAAACCTGTTCCACACCAAGATGCTGCTCAAGCAGTTCGAACTGGACAACTACCTGTTTGGCGACGCCACCAGCAACTTGTCTCCCGAGCAGCGCGAGCAAGTGACCGCCAAGGTCAAACACGAAATGCTGGAAATCTTCTACGGCCGCAACGTCGCCGTATAAGCCTGGATTCCGGACATTAAAAAGGCGCCTGATTCAGGCGCCTTTTTATGGGCGTTGTATACGCCTCGTCAGATGCGATAAGTCGACTTGGTCATGACCTTGGCCAGCACACTCATGCCGAACTTGACCGGTGCCGGGAAACGAAAACCGCCTGCCTCCAGTGCGGATTCAGCGTGGTGTTCTTCATCGCTGAGCATCTGTTGCAGAATAGCCCGGGACTTTCCGTCCTCGGTCGGCAGTTGCTCCAGATGTTCAGCCAGGTGCTTGCAGACCTGATCTTCAGTCGCCGCGACAAAACCCAGGCTGACCCGGTCGCTGATAACACCGGCTATTGCGCCCATCCCGAAGGACAGGCTGTAGAACAGCGGGTTCAGCACACTGGTATGGCTGCCAAGCTGATGGATGCGCTGTTCGCACCAGACCAGATGATCGATTTCTTCTTCAGCCGCATGCTCCATCGCCTTGCGCACCTTGGGCAGCTTTGCCGTCAGGGCCTGGCCTTGATAAAGCGCCTGGGCGCAGACTTCGCCGGTATGGTTGATGCGCATCAGACCCGCGACGTGGCGCGTGTCGACTTCGCTCATCTTGTGTTCGGGCTGAACGACGGCTGGGGAAGGGCGCTGCGAGTGCGCGCTGGACGGCAGCAAGGTGCGCATCGCGCTGTCGGCTTGCAGTAACAGACGGTCGAGGGGGGAGTATTGACGTTCGGTAGCCATGGGCACCTCCGGAAGATCATGCGGGCAGTTTACCCCAATCGGCCGGAGCGGGCAGGGCTTGTGTGGTCCGACCAGCGCTGATCCCACCCGCTGGTCGGCCGGAAAGCCCGAAAACGCTGGCTCAGCCCGGTGGCCAGTTCATCTGACGCTGACCGAGTACGTGCATGTGAATGTGGTAGACGGTCTGCCCGCCCAGCTCATTGCAGTTCATCACCACGCGGAAGCCTTCTTCGCAGCCCAGTTCGAGGGCCAGACGCTGCGCCGTGAACAGAATATGCCCGGCCAGGCCTTTGTCTTCCTCGGTCAGATCGTTCAGGGTGCGGATAGGCTTTTTCGGGATAACCAGAAAATGCACGGGTGCCTGTGGGGCGATGTCGTGAAAGGCCAGTACCTGATCATCCTCATAGATGATCTTCGCCGGGATTTCCCGATTGATGATCTTGGTAAACAAAGTGTCCACAGCCGTTTGCTCCTTGTCGGTTGATGGTCGTCACAGGGTATCGCTGTGCTTCAGCGCGTCCGAGTGTACTGAGCGGGACGCGGCTCGCCCAGCCGTTTGTCGCTCAGCGCGGGCAGTATTTCTTGTTGATATAGCCGCTGATCTGGCGAGCCAGCCAGCGTGAAACCAGGCGCGGGCCGAGCGTCCACAACCGGTTACCGAAACCGGGAGTGATCACCGCACGGTTTTTTGCCAGCGCGCGAACGGTATACAGCGCCACTTCTTCCGGGCTCATCAGGTTATCCACATTGACCTGCAACTGCGCGGTGCGAAAAAAAGCCGTCCTGGTCGGACCGGGGCACAGCACCGAGACCTTCACCCCGGCCTTCTTCACTTCCTCGCGCAGCCCTTCGGAAAAATGCAGCACATACGCCTTGCTCGCGTAGTAAGTGCTCATCCATGGCCCAGGCTGAAACGCCGCCACCGAGGCGATGTTGAGTATCTGGCCGCCGCCCTGAATGGCCATCAGGTTGCCGACCGTGTGGCACAGGCGCGTCAGGGCCAGGATGTTCAGATCGATCAGGTCCTGCTCGGCACTCCAGTCCTGAGCCAGAAAAGGTCCGCATGTGCCGATGCCCGCAGCGTTGACCAGCAGATCGATCTGGTGGGCACCGTCTTCCAGCTCCAGCAGAAAGCCCGAGAGCCTCAGTGGCTCGCCCAGATCGCATGCTCGAAACAGCACTTCCACGCCAAAACGCTGAGTCAACTCCAGTGCAATTGTTTCCAGCAGGTCGCGCTGGCGGGCGACCAGGATCAGGTTGCGACCGCGACGTGCCAGCGCTTCGGCCATCGCCAGGCCTATGCCGCTGGACGCGCCGGTGATCAGGGCGTAACGGGTCATGCAGTTCTCCATTGAGCGTGTTGCGACCGGCAGTCTGCCGAACCGTGGGGCAGTCTATTACTTGTCGCTTTGTTCTTCGGGCTCTATGTTGACATCCGCTGGCGCGGTCAAGGCACTGTCGCGGCTTTCTTCGTCGTCATAGGGGAGGGATTGCTCGTATTCATCGGTCTGCAATTCCAGCTCATCGCGCAGCATGCCTGCGCCGCCAGCGGTGAGCACCATCACGACTATGGGGATGAGTAACACCCAAAGAATCGCCAGTGTCTTCACACCTCTGGAGTTCGGTGGCGGCGGTGGGCCGAAAGCGTTGGGACCTTTTGTTCCGGGCAGCAGGATCATCAGGAACGGGAAGACGCTGCCTACGAACGGCACCATGGTCAGCAGCAGAAGCCAGCCTGACCAACCCAGATCGTGCAGCCGCTGAACGCCGATCTGTGCGCCGATGACCGCGAACACGACGAGCACCACCGCCATCAGCAGGCCACCGGCGACCAGCGAACCGTTCATGACCAGCAGGCACACACCTACCAGCACCAGCGTCGCGGCGCTCAAGACCATGCTCCACGCCAGATAGCGCAAGCGCCCGATACGCCCGTTGATACTCAGCACCTTCAGCGTCGAATGGCCGGGCTGATCAGCGCCAACCTGTGCCTTGGGCGGTGCGTAGGGTGATATGTCCAGATGCGCGGGTTTGGGGGAGGGCTGGCTGACCACTTCATCCAGACTCAGGCTGATTTCAATGTCGGGTTCGATACGCGCTTCGACGCCTGCATCGTTCAGCGCCTTCAGGTAGCGTTCCGCGTCCTCGTAAGCAAGCCCGCGCTTGAGCGCAACGGGTTGACCACTGAACAGTTTCTGCACTGCAGACGGTTCGCTTTTGAACAGCCCCGCCAGGTTGGCCTTTGCGGTGTCGAGCTCGACGCCTTCACGCACCTGCCCTTCAAATACGATCTTGAAGTGTGAATCGGCCATACGGGGCTTCCTTGTCTTTAAATGGAAAACAATGCCGGGCGCCTGTCTGAGACAGGGCGCCCTGCCGCGTTACTGATGAGGCCGGGTGACTCCTGGAATCAGAAGGGTTTGACGATAACCAGAATGACGATGGCGATCAGAATCAGTACCGGGATTTCATTGAACCAGCGATAAAACACATGGCTGCGGCCATTTTCACCACGGGCAAAGCGTTTCATCTGTGCGCCGCAGACGTGGTGATAGCCGATCAGCAGGACAACCAGTGCGAGCTTGGCGTGCATCCAGCCCTGACTGAAATAACCGCTGGGGTCGAAGCTGATCAGCCAGCCGCCGAAGACCAGGGTTGCGATCATTGCCGGGGTCATGATGCCACGGTACAGCTTGCGCTCCATGACGATGAAACGCTCGCGGCTGACTGTGTCCTCACTCATTGAGTGATAGACGAACAGTCTTGGCAGATAGAACAGGGCTGCAAACCAGCAGACCATTGAAATGACATGAAGCGCCTTTATCCATAGATAGAGCATTTTTGATTATTCCCAGGTTCACGGTGGCCGAATAGTAGTGTCTTGTGCGCCCATACGTCACGTTGTCGGTTGTCGCAGAGGCGATAGGCTCCTATTATCGACCGCTTTCCAGTTGTTTCGTTGAGGGCAGGTTATGGTCAAGGTCGGTATCGTCGGCGGCACGGGTTACACCGGGGTCGAGCTGCTGCGTCTGTTGGCACAGCATCCGCAGGCAGAAGTAGTGGTCATTACCTCGCGCTCGGAGGCCGGCATGCCAGTCGCCGAGATGTATCCGAACCTGCGCGGGCACTATGACGGCCTTGCGTTCAGCGTGCCTGACGTGAAAACCCTGGGTGCCTGTGACGTTGTGTTCTTCGCCACGCCCCACGGTGTCGCTCATGCCCTGGCCGGTGAACTGCTCGCGGCAGGCACCAAGGTGATCGACCTGTCTGCCGACTTCCGTCTGCAGGACCCGGTCGAGTGGGCCAAGTGGTACGGCCAGCCTCATGGTGCTCCGCAACTGTTGGAAGACGCGGTGTACGGGCTGCCGGAAGTCAATCGCGAACAGATCAGGAACGCGCGACTCATCGCCGTACCGGGTTGCTATCCGACCGCTACCCAGTTGGGTTTCCTGCCGCTGCTTGAAGCCGGTATTGCCGATAACACTCGTCTGATTGCCGACTGCAAATCTGGCGTGAGCGGCGCTGGACGTGGTCTGAACATCGGTTCGCTGTACTCGGAAGCCAATGAAAGCTTCAAGGCCTACGCCGTGAAGGGCCACCGTCACCTGCCTGAAATTACCCAGGGGCTGCGTCGCGCAGCGGGTGGGGATATCGGCCTGACGTTCGTGCCACATCTGGTGCCGATGATTCGCGGCATTCACTCAACGCTCTATGCAACGGTCACTGATCGCTCGGTGGACCTGCAGGCACTGTTCGAGAAGCGCTACGCCGATGAGCCATTCGTGGATGTGATGCCAGCAGGCAGTCATCCCGAAACCCGCAGCGTGCGTGGCGCCAACGTGTGTCGCATCGCAGTGCATCGTCCGCAGGGCGGCGATCTGGTCGTCGTGCTTTCGGTGATCGATAACCTGGTCAAAGGTGCGTCCGGTCAGGCAGTGCAGAACATGAACATCCTGTTCGGCCTTGATGAGCGCGCCGGGTTGTCTCATGCGGGCATGATGCCGTAAGGGCTGCCGCCGTCCAGCAAATAGTTGACCGATTTTCTAGGAGAAGCGGATAATGCCGTCATTACGCATTACGACGGCTAACGCCGGGAGATATCTGACATGAGTGTCGAATCCTTCACGCCTACCGCTTTGGAGTTCACTCCAAATGCAGCGCACAAGGTGAAAACCCTGGTCGACGAAGAGGGCAATGATCGTCTCAAACTGCGTGTATTCGTTACAGGTGGCGGTTGCTCAGGTTTTCAGTACGGTTTTACTTTCGATGAAGATGTGGCAGACGATGACACCATCGTCGAGCGCGAGGGCGTAAGCCTGGTTGTCGATCCAATGAGCTTTCAGTACCTGGCCGGCGCAGAAGTCGATTATCAGGAAGGGCTTGAAGGGTCGCGCTTCGTGATCAAGAACCCGAATGCCTCCACGACCTGTGGTTGTGGCTCTTCGTTTTCGATCTGATTGAAGCTTGCTGTAAACAAAAACGCCGCTCATTGAGCGGCGTTTTGCATTGTGGCATCGCGTCAGGCGGGGTAGATGGCGCCCAGAACGCGTCTGCCTTTGGCGCCGGTCACCGTCGGACGGTTGGCCGGAACGCCTTCGAGGCAACAATGAGCCAGCCAGGCAAACGCCATCGCCTCAACCCAGTCAGGGTCTACGCCGAACTTCTCGGTACTGCTGACCTCGGTGCCGGGCAGCAGTTCTGCGAGGCGTTTCATCAGCGCCTTGTTATGCGCACCGCCCCCACAGACCAGAAGCTCCCGGGTAATCGCTTGCGCCGATTGCAGGGATTCGGTGATCGTCAACGCCGTCAGTTCCAGCAGAGTGGCCTGCACATCCTCGGGCGCCAGGGTTGGCAACTGGAACAGATGGTGGTGAACCCAGCCCAGGTTGAATACTTCCCGGCCTGTACTCTTGGGGCCCTTGGTCAGGAAAAACTGATCGCTGAGCAGTTTCTTGAGCAGCGCAGAATCAACCTTGCCGCTCGCCGACCATGCGCCATCCTTGTCGTAGCTCTCGTGGCGCTGTGATTGTATCCACGCATCGAGCAGGACGTTACCGGGTCCGCAGTCGAAGCCTTCGACCGGGCGATCGGACTCGATCAGGCTCAGGTTACTGAACCCGCCGATGTTCAATACGGCGCGATGATCCTTGTTGTCGTCGAACAGCGCTTCGTGGAAAGCCGGTACCAGAGGGGCGCCCTGGCCGCCTGCTGCGATATCGCGGCGGCGGAAGTCGCTGACCACGGTAATTTCAGTCAGCTCTGCCAGCAGCGCAGGGTTGCCGATCTGAATGCTGTAGCCGCGCGCGGGCTCATGGCGAATAGTCTGGCCGTGGCTGCCGATGGCGCGAATCTGAGCGGGCACCATGTTTTGATCTTTTAGCAAGGTATGCACGCCCTGTGCGACCAGCCTGCACCACTTTTGCTCTGCAATTGCAGCACGCGCAAGCTCATCAGCGCCGCTGGAGCAAAGCCCCAGCAGCTCGGCATGCAGGTCTTCCGGCATGGGGATGTAGTGAGTGGCCAGAAGCCTTGATCGGTCATCCTGCTTCAAAAGGGCGATATCAATCCCATCGAGACTGCTGCCGGACATCACACCTATATAGAAGAAGTCCATGGATTACCTTTTATTCGAGGCCAGCGTGGTGGCTTTTTCCTGGTCCATGCGTGCCATCAACGGCTGGCTTTGCTGCATGAACCGCTGTTTTTCGGATTTGGCGATCGGGTCCGCCATTGGGAGCTTCTGGCCCAGTGGATCTACGTGAACGCCATTGACCTGAAACTCATAGTGCAAGTGTGGGCCTGTGGACAGGCCGGTAGTTCCAATATAGCCGATAACCTGACCTTGCTTGACAGTGCCGCCGGTCTGTATGCCTTTGGCGAAGCCCTGCATGTGGCCGTACAGCGTGCGGTAGGTGTCACCGTGCTGAATGATAACGGTATTGCCGTATCCGCCACGGCGGCCGGCGAGCAGCACCTTGCCATCGCCGGTTGCCTTGATCGGCGTACCGCGTGGCGCTGCGTAATCGACGCCTTTATGGGCGCGGATCTTGTTGAGGATCGGGTGCTTGCGGCCCATCGAGAACATCGAGCTGATGCGGGCGAAGTCTACCGGGGTACGGATGAAGGCCTTGCGCATGCTGTTGCCATCAGCCGTGTAGTAATTGGTATTACCTTGCTTATTAGTGTAACGAACGGCGGTGTAGGTCTTGCCCCGGTTAGTGAAGCGGGCGGACAGGATATTCCCTGTACCTACGCTCTTGCCGTTGACCACTTTCTGTTCGTATACCACATCGAATTCATCACCCTTGCGGATGTCCTGCGCGAAGTCGATGTCGTAGCCGAAGATGTTGGCCATGTCCATCGTCATGCTATGAGTCAGGCCGGCACGTTGCGCGGACTGCGACAGGGAGCTGTTGATCACCCCGTGGACGTAGACGTTACGCACGTTGGGCTTGCTGATTTCGCGATTGAACGCGTAGCCCGTTGCCGTCTTCGACAGGCTAATGGACTCGACTTCGCTGAGCTT
>NZ_LKGW01000104.1:0-27500 GCF_001467335.1 Pseudomonas sp. ICMP 10191 | reverse complement strand
AGGACGGGGCACGAGAAACCTTGTCTGAATATGGGGGGACCATCCTCCAAGGCTAAATACTACTGACTGACCGATAGTGAACCAGTACCGTGAGGGAAAGGCGAAAAGAACCGCGGAGAGCGGAGTGAAATAGATCCTGAAACCGTATGCGTACAAGCAGTGGGAGCCCACTTTGTTGGGTGACTGCGTACCTTTTGTATAATGGGTCAGCGACTTATTTTCAGTGGCGAGCTTAACCGAATAGGGGAGGCGTAGCGAAAGCGAGTCTTAATAGGGCGTCTAGTCGCTGGGAATAGACCCGAAACCGGGCGATCTATCCATGGGCAGGTTGAAGGTTGGGTAACACTAACTGGAGGACCGAACCGACTACCGTTGAAAAGTTAGCGGATGACCTGTGGATCGGAGTGAAAGGCTAATCAAGCTCGGAGATAGCTGGTTCTCCTCGAAAGCTATTTAGGTAGCGCCTCATGTATCACTGTAGGGGGTAGAGCACTGTTTCGGCTAGGGGGTCATCCCGACTTACCAAACCGATGCAAACTCCGAATACCTACAAGTGCCGAGCATGGGAGACACACGGCGGGTGCTAACGTCCGTCGTGAAAAGGGAAACAACCCAGACCGTCAGCTAAGGTCCCAAAGTCATGGTTAAGTGGGACTTTAAAGAAAGCGTAATAGCTCACTAGTCGAGTCGGCCTGCGCGGAAGATGTAACGGGGCTCAAACCATGCACCGAAGCTACGGGTATCATCTTTTGATGATGCGGTAGAGGAGCGTTCTGTAAGCCTGTGAAGGTGAGTTGAGAAGCTTGCTGGAGGTATCAGAAGTGCGAATGCTGACATGAGTAACGACAATGGGTGTGAAAAACACCCACGCCGAAAGACCAAGGTTTCCTGCGCAACGTTAATCGACGCAGGGTTAGTCGGTCCCTAAGGCGAGGCTGAAAAGCGTAGTCGATGGAAAACAGGTTAATATTCCTGTACTTCTGGTTATTGCGATGGAGGGACGGAGAAGGCTAGGCCAGCCTGGCGTTGGTTGTCCAGGTTTAAGGTGGTAGGCTGAGATCTTAGGTAAATCCGGGATCTTAAGGCCGAGAGCTGATGACGAGTGTTCTTTAGAACACGAAGTGGTTGATGCCATGCTTCCAAGAAAAGCTTCTAAGCTTCAGGTAACCAGGAACCGTACCCCAAACCGACACAGGTGGTTGGGTAGAGAATACCAAGGCGCTTGAGAGAACTCGGGTGAAGGAACTAGGCAAAATGGCACCGTAACTTCGGGAGAAGGTGCGCCGGTGAGGGTGAAGCATTTACTGCGTAAGCTCATGCCGGTCGAAGATACCAGGCCGCTGCGACTGTTTATTAAAAACACAGCACTCTGCAAACACGAAAGTGGACGTATAGGGTGTGACGCCTGCCCGGTGCCGGAAGGTTAATTGATGGGGTTAGCGCAAGCGAAGCTCTTGATCGAAGCCCCGGTAAACGGCGGCCGTAACTATAACGGTCCTAAGGTAGCGAAATTCCTTGTCGGGTAAGTTCCGACCTGCACGAATGGCGTAACGATGGCGGCGCTGTCTCCACCCGAGACTCAGTGAAATTGAAATCGCTGTGAAGATGCAGTGTATCCGCGGCTAGACGGAAAGACCCCGTGAACCTTTACTATAGCTTTGCACTGGACTTTGAATTTGCTTGTGTAGGATAGGTGGGAGGCTTTGAAGCGTGGACGCCAGTCTGCGTGGAGCCAACCTTGAAATACCACCCTGGCAACTTTGAGGTTCTAACTCAGGTCCGTTATCCGGATCGAGGACAGTGTATGGTGGGTAGTTTGACTGGGGCGGTCTCCTCCTAAAGAGTAACGGAGGAGTACGAAGGTGCGCTCAGACCGGTCGGAAATCGGTCGTAGAGTATAAAGGCAAAAGCGCGCTTGACTGCGAGACAGACACGTCGAGCAGGTACGAAAGTAGGTCTTAGTGATCCGGTGGTTCTGTATGGAAGGGCCATCGCTCAACGGATAAAAGGTACTCCGGGGATAACAGGCTGATACCGCCCAAGAGTTCATATCGACGGCGGTGTTTGGCACCTCGATGTCGGCTCATCACATCCTGGGGCTGAAGCCGGTCCCAAGGGTATGGCTGTTCGCCATTTAAAGTGGTACGCGAGCTGGGTTTAGAACGTCGTGAGACAGTTCGGTCCCTATCTGCCGTGGACGTTTGAGATTTGAGAGGGGCTGCTCCTAGTACGAGAGGACCGGAGTGGACGAACCTCTGGTGTTCCGGTTGTCACGCCAGTGGCATTGCCGGGTAGCTATGTTCGGAAAAGATAACCGCTGAAAGCATCTAAGCGGGAAACTTGCCTCAAGATGAGATCTCACTGGAACCTTGAGTTCCCTAAAGGGCCGTCGAAGACTACGACGTTGATAGGTTGGGTGTGTAAGCGCTGTGAGGCGTTGAGCTAACCAATACTAATTGCCCGTGAGGCTTGACCATATAACACCCAAGCAATTTGCGTCGAATGACCAGATTGCGGTGACTGTGAAGATGACATGAACCGAAAGTTTGCGTCACGAACGACACCTGAATCGACTATCACATACCCGATTTGCTGAAGCGCGCCGTACGGCACGATTCGGTACCCGAATTTCTTGACGACCATAGAGCATTGGAACCACCTGATCCCATCCCGAACTCAGTAGTGAAACGATGTATCGCCGATGGTAGTGTGGGGTTTCCCCATGTGAGAGTAGGTCATCGTCAAGATTGAATTCCAGAAACCCTCATCGCTTACGCGTTGAGGGTTTTTGTTTAAGTAGAAGTCACCAAAATTCGCTGGAACGTTAACTGCTAACGGATCGGCAACAGAATTTCTTGACGACCATAGAGCATTGGAACCACCTGATCCCATCCCGAACTCAGCAGTGAAACGATGTATCGCCGATGGTAGTGTGGGGTTTCCCCATGTGAGAGTAGGTCATCGTCAAGATTGAATTCCGAAACCCCTCATCGCTTACGCGATGAGGGGTTTTGTCGTTATGGGTTATCAAATAAAAAAGCCCGCTCAGGCATTCGCTCCGAGCGGGCTGTTGTGGTGCAGCATCAGTCAGCCAAACAGGCTGCGCACGTTACTCATTGCGCCATCTGCAAACCCCTGAAGAAACGCCTCAAATGCATCCCCCTCAGGCCCTCCCTCAACAGGGTCGGCAACAATCGTCCAGCTGGCGAGGCAGGTATCGCCGTCGCCGGTAGCGTCAACAGTCATTGCTGCCCACAGATTGCTGACTGGCAAGCTGGTGTGGATCAGTGACCAGGTCATATAAAGCGCTTGATCGTCCCTGGAGTTCAGTTGTTCGATGGCCACGTTGCCATCCTTGAACAGCTTGCTGCGAACCGAGCCCGGACCTTCACCGGTGACCTCAATGCTCTCCAGTGCCGGTATGAATGCCTGGAAGCCACCGAAATTGCCGACAACAGCCCACACGCTGGCCGCATCACCTGGGACTTCCACGGCGGACACCACTCGGCACGTCACCGGGTTCTTGATGAGTGTGTCGGGTTTCAGATTGCTGTGAAATGTGTTCATGTCGTTCTCCATTTATCTCAGTGGGTAGTGGCTCAGATGAAGTCGATTTCTTTCAGGTAATCGCAGCCCCTGCGCAGCAACGCCGGAGTCTTTTGCGGGTATTGCTCGCCCATGCGACGAATGCCGTTCAGGGTGTTGCGGTGCTCGATCATCGAGATATCGCCGATGTCTTCTTCAAACCCATCGAGGTAAAACCCCAGCACGCCAAACAGCGCGTTCTGGCTGTCGACGCGCCGGAGTTGCGCCTGCCATTGCTCGACGCTGACCAGCTCGAACTGACGCCCGGCCTCGCGAAAGGCGTGCACGTAGTCGCTCCAGCTCAAGGGCTCGGGGTTATGCAGATTGAATACCGCATGTTCTGGCTGATAACGGCTGGCATGGAAGCCGATGAAGCGCGCCAGAAAGTCCACCGGCATCAGGTCGAAGTTGATGGCGAACGCCGGAACCTGACCCAATTGCAGCGAACCCTTGAGCATCAGCATCAGGCGGTTTTTCTGTGGCTGACACACGCCGGTCACGCTGTTGAAGGCGATGTTGCCGGGGCGATAGATGTTCACCCAGGCACCTTGGTCCCGGGCACATTGCAGGATGCGCTCAGCCACCCACTTGGAGAGGTTGTAGCCGTTCTTGATGTAGATCGGCGGGGTCGCGGCAGCGGGTCGTTCAAGCACATTGCCAGCGGCATCGATGGCACTGCAGGCAGACAGCGTCGAAACGAAATTGAAGATCTTTTTACTGCGCCCCTCACACAGCTTCAGGCATTCAAAGACCGGGGCCACATTGTCTTTGACCAGGGTTTCGTAATCCTGGACATGGTTCACATTGGCAGCGTTGTGCACCAACGCACCAAACTTGAGATCCAGTCGTTCATACACCGCTTCACTGAGCCCCAGCCTTGGCTTCGTCAGGTCCGCGGGGTAGACCTTTACGCGGCTCAGGTCCAGGTGATCCAGACGGTTTTCCCGCAGGGCATGTTCGAAACGCTGCTGTGCGCTTTGTCCAGAAGTCTCCCGCACCAGGCAGGCGATCTCTGTCGCTCCCCAACTGAGCAGCGCTTGGACGATATGCACACCCAGAAAGCCATTGGCACCCGTGACAATCACCTTATGAACATCACCCAGCCTGCTGACGGGCAATGTAGCCAGTTGAAAGTCCGGGTTGGCATCCCGCAGCGCCTGAGCGCTGAGGACACCCGCCGAAGTGCCGTCGCTGTCGATCAGGCTGGCCAGCGTCAGTACTGTCGGTGCTTCGATAAAACGATTGATAGGAATGCTGCGCCCAAAGCGTTCACGAACCCCCAGCAACAGGCGCGACAGGAGGATCGAGTGGCCTCCGAGATTGAAAAAGCTTTCATCAGTCGAGATGTCGTCTGGCAGCAGCTCCAGCAGCTCGCCCCATAGCTCGAGCAGTGCCTGCTCCTGCGTAGTCTCGGGCAGACGGCGAGTGTGCTGCCCGGTAAAGCTCAGCGGTATTTCCAGAAGCGCTTTACGATCTACCTTGCCGTTGCTGGCGAATGGCATGCCGGGCAACATCGTGTAGACGGCGGGGTGCATGTAATCAGGCAGCAGACGTTGTACATGGGCCTTTAGCGCCTGTTCGTCATGCTCAATATACGGTTGAGCGAGAAACGCCAGAATTCGCCGTTGGTTGTCGATCACCACGGCAACCTGTCGATACAGTCCGCTGTCGCGCAGGCAATGCTCGATCTCCTCGGGCTCGACCCGAAAGCCGCGAATCTTTACCTGATTATCACGACGTCCGCTGAGGACGATGCCGTCAGCCGTCCACTTGGCGATATCGCCGGTGCGATAGGCGCGCATTAGCTGCCCATCCGGTTTCGTCAGCCACACATAACGCTCGGCGGTAAGCTTTGGGTTGTTGACATAGCCCAGGCACACACCGGGTCCGACGATGTACAGCTCCCCCTGAGTCTGCTCGGCCACGGGCTGCAACTGCTCGTCCAGAATCCACGCCTGGCTGTTGGCGATCGGTCGGCCCAGATGGCGGTTGCTGCTGGACGGCCCGAACTCGCAGGCGGTGACCAACACCGTGGCTTCGGTGGGGCCGTACAGGTTGTGGAAATGACATTGCCCGGTGAGTTGCACAATCACATGCGGCTCGCAGACGTCGCCTCCGGTCATGACATGCTCAAGCCCCAGCGGCTGATCCAGCGGCAGGATGCTCAACAGCGCCGGCGGCAGGAATGCATGGGTGATGCCTTGTTGCAGCACGCGGACCAGCTGCAACGGATCACGCCGCTGATCCTCATCGGGGACCACCAGTTCGGCGCCACTGAGCCAGGTGGGGAAAATGTCGATGATCGACGAGTCGAAACTCAGCGTCGAGAACTGCAGCACCCGGCTATGTTCGTTCAGGCTCACATGCTCGGCATACCAGGCGGTGAAGTGGCTGAGATTGCGCTGGCTGAGCAATACGCCTTTCGGCTGCCCGGTGGTACCCGACGTGTACAGCGCCATGCAGGGCGCATCCTGATCGGCAGCGGCGCCTGTATGCGCTGAAGCTACGTCCTCGACATGCACCGCCGCGATATCCAGCGCCGGAAACTCCGCAGCGGCCAGTGGATGCGAGCCATCGTGCAGCAACAGCATCGCCCCCGAGTTTTCCAGAATGTACTGCTGACGCTGCACAGGCTGGCCGGGATCAAGCGGCAGGTACACCGCACCGCAACCCAGAATCGCGAGGATGCCCGCGTACAGCTCGGCTGACTTGCTCAGGCAGATACCAATCACCGGAGGTGCGCCGGCTTTTGCGTGCACCAGCAACGGCTGCAGCAAGCGCTGGATAGCGAGACTGTGCGCGTGCAGTTGCCGATAGCTGAGCGTCTGGTTGCGAATGGACAGTGCCGGGCGTTCGGCAAACGTCAGCAGCGCCTGCTCCAGCCGCTCGGTGATGGGTGTTTCGGCCCGTTTCAGCAGGTGCGGTTGATCTGTCTGATTCAGACGATGCTCGAACAGCAATTGATCAACCGCCTGCAAGCCATACTGTCGATCACTCTGGGCGGGTGTGACGCTTGTCAGACCGTTGAAATAGTCGTCGTCTCTGGATAGCCGGCTGATCTGTAACGCCGCCAGATCCACCATGGCTGCGACAGCCGCATCGCGCAGTACGCGCCCGTTGCCTGATTCCTCGACCGGCAGCCATTCATGAACGATCAAGCGTCGAGCTTCGGCAGCGCCATGCCAGCACAGCAGCTCCAGCCGGGGTAACCCGTACTCCAGTTCCCCGCTGATACCGAACCGCAGGCTCAGATGCGTGAAGTGGCCGAACGCACTCAGTTGTTCCTTTGTCAGGTCCAGGCTGCCGTCTTCGATCAGCACGCAGCCATCAGGCATCTTCAGCGCGTCCAGCGCCTGCTGATCGGACAGATGCCGCACGCCATGCCCGTGGTCCTGCAGCTCGGTATTCAGTTCAGTCAGGGTCAGGCTGTGACCCATGAGCACAATCTCCAGGCGCTTCATTGCAGTGTCCCCCGAGTCGGCAGATAGTCCACCAGCGCCCGCTGCACACAAGGATCGTCCAGCATCGAGCTGTTCTTGAAGAAACGCACGATGTTAGCCACCAGTGGGTGATGGCGGTTGACTGGGAAACTCACAGCCCTGGTTTCGTCCCTGAGCGCCTGCTTGACGGTGTCCGGCACCTGCAGGTGGTCGATCAGGGTGAAGTCGAAGCCATTCTGAAGATCGTTGGTCAGGTATTGAGCGATGAACACCGGCATGATGCGGGCGATGGATTCCCGGTCCTGTTGGGGAGCGGTGTGCCAGTAGATGCGTACCAGCCGCGCCCAGAAGCCCGAGTGACGCCCCTCGTCCAGCAGGTGGTCGGCCATCAGGCCCTTGACCGATTGCTTGACCGATTCGTCCTTGGCAAACGCCGCCACGTCATTGGTCACGGTGTTCTCCGCGATGGCGACACAGATCAGCTCCAATGCGCTGCGCAGATGCTCCGGGGCCAGAGCCAGTGCGGCGGGAATGGCCCGGCTGAGTTCAATCTCGTCCGGCAACGGGATAGGCGCTATGCCCGTCAGGGCGATGGTCTGTTGCATGAAGTCCATGGCGACCAGTGCGTGATAGTCCTCATCGACCACCACCGTCATCGCGTCATAGCGACAGGCGAACGGGAAGCGAATCGTAAAGTGGTCCTTGGCGATGCTGCGTGCGGTCCTGTCGACGATCTCGGTCTCGAAGATCACCACATCGTTGATGAACTTGTAGAGGCTCTGTACCAAGGCGTAATCGCGCAAATGCGCGCACTCGCGGATGAATGTGTCACTGAGCACCAGCGGCTGACGGCTGAGGGGGTAGATCAGTTTTTCATCGTTCTCGACGATCCTGCGTGGACGAGTACGAATGGTGGCGCGACCTTCCCACGCATCGATGAACGACATGTAGTCTTCTGCTTTCATGATGGCTTCCTTGTAAAGGCTTCAGGGTGTTGCGAGCGGGACTTACGCGCTGGCCTGCACCAGCGGCGTTCGCATGCTCAGGCGCAGCGTGTCCCATAGCCGGATCCTGCTTTCCACAGCGGCGATGGCGGTCTGATAAACCTCTCGTTCGCGTTGCGCGTCGCCAGCGACCAGACGAGCCAGCAACTGCTCTGCTGCCGGACCGTGGTCCTCGGCGTCCACTTCGATGTGGCGTTCCAGGTAGTAGCGGAAGGTAGGGGCTTGGTCGGCGGTGATGCCCCAGTCATCGAGAATGGTCTGGAACATCTGCGGGATGACACTCTCGCGCCCATGCAGAAAGGCCGCCGCAACGCTGTGTGCTGGCGCATGCAGGGCGATGTCGAGCGTGTGTGTCACGAATGCTGTTGCTGCCTGCCCCGCGTCGACTTGCTGCAGTGCAGTTGTGTAACGCAGGCCCTGTCTCTGCAGTTCGATGAAGCGCTCGATCTGCACCGTACTTGCGCCGATCTCGCGCATCGCATCCAGATAGAGCTCGAAGTGGCTGTAGTGACCCGCGCCCAGTCGGTTATCCGATTCCTCACCCAGGACAATCTCGTTGATCAGGCGGGCAGCGGAAGCATCTGTCGGCGGCAGCCACGGCAATTGGGTGCAGGTCAGCTCCTGTTGCAGACGCTTGGTCAGCGACATGAAATCCCAGACCGCGAATACGTGGGTCTCCATAAAACGCCGGAGTACATCCAATGTGGTGATTTCTGCAAAGATTGGATGACGGCCAAGTTCAACTTTCTTGTGTGCAAGCAGTGTTTTTTCACAAGGCATGATGACGGTCCTATTGAAAGAGAACGGTAAGTAGCAATGCAGTTATTTGCGATATAAAAGTGTCGGCTGTGCAGCGATGGAACACAATGAAATACGTGGGAGCAAGGCAAGCGCAGGCCTTAAGTGTGAGGGCCCATTCGCCGCAAACATGCAACGGTTATTTCACATCCAGGCAAAATGCAGTGTCCACGTTTCGAGCGCTAGCCCTTGTACAGCGAGGGCGCACCCCGGTAAGCCATCAATAGCACCGACGGCGAAGAAAACTTAAAACAAATTTATCAGGGGGTGCAATCATTTTTTAATAATATTTAACGGACTGTTTTTTTAGCATGTAAGTTGCCATATAAAACGCTCTGGATACGTTTTACAGGCGCGCAGACAACCCTCCCGACGGATAACGTCAGAATTATTAATAATGAGCGAATGCCTCGCTCAGCGTTGCCGGTATGCTGAATAATCAGGGTTCTGGATTTTTTTAATGGGCGAAGTTGGAAATGACTTCCAATGTCTGTTTGCCCCGTTCAACAACTCCTTATCCATTGAGTTCAGATGAACAGAGAACCGCTCCGATCCTGCGCGAGCCGTTCAGCCGTAGCCAGGGAACACCCTCCGGTTGGTGTCCTCAGCGCCTCGGCCGAGTTTGCCTCATTCCGGCGTTGTGCCATCTGGCAGATCAGGAAAATAGCGATAAAAACGCCATGCCCGGTTTGAGCCTGGCGATACGCTGACGAGATGTGGAGAGGAGGGCGGGAGGTACAAGCGGCCATCCGCAGACGTTGTGTCATCGCCTGCCGGACAGACCGCCTTGATAATTCAGGCGGGATTTTTCTTTATTGCGCGGGTCGACTTGGCCTTGGTGGCCTTTTTGCTGTTCAGGTATTGAGTGACGGCCTGAACACCTCGGTTGAGGTGATACTGCAGCGCTTCGACACAGGGTTCGATCGCTTTCTGCTCGGCAAGCCGCAACAGCTGCCAATGGTCATCCTGAGAAAGCTTGCCCAGGCCCATGTCGGAAAGATTGAAACGCAGGAAGCGTTCCTCTTCGTTCAGGCCTTCTTCAACCAGACGCATGAGACGTTTGTTGTGGGTCTTGGCATACAGCGACAGGTGAAACATCCGATTGAGTCTGCCGATCTGGCCGAAATCCGTCTCGACTTCAAGCTGCTCGATATAGCCCTTCGCCGCCGCCAGATCATCGGCGTCCAGCAACGGGATAGACAGGCGCAACGCTTCGGATTCCAGCAGGATGCGCAAGGCATAGGCATCCACCGCGTCTTCGGTGATCAACGGTGCGACCACCGCACCCTTGTGCGTTTCGACACGCAACAGCGACTGCGCCTCGAGCTGGCGCAGTGCCTCGCGTACAGGCATGCGGCTGACGCCAAACAGCGTCGCCAGTTCCTGTTGGCGCAATGCCGTGCCACTTGGCAAGCTGCCATCGATAATGGCGTTTCGCAGCTTTTCTTCAATCACGGTTCTGGCAAGGTGCGCCGGAGGCTGCTCATTGCCCAGTACGGAGCCCAGAAAGGCTTCTCTATCTGATTTGCGCATTGGCCTACTTCTTCATCAACCCTGGCTGGACAGCGTCCAATTAATCGCTTTGTTGCCGACAGACTAGCCAAGACTTGCCGGTACGTCGCGAAAATACAAACATCATCCTGTTTAACGGCGAACGCCGGATCGCGCTGCAGTCCGGTGAACTCGATAAGTACGCGCCTATCTTAGCGCTCATCGGCTCTGCGTACCGAGCGCGCGTTCACAGGTAACAGGAGTTTCACATGTTGTTTTTATGACGGTGCGCTCTGAAACGACCGTTCCAGAGCGCATCAGGGCTTCGCTCGCGGCATAAGGCCGCAGGCGTGATCCTCTCAGCGCGTCAGGCGGCCGGAGACGAAGTGCTGAACGTCATTGAAGCCGGGCGTCGACGCATGGCCGGGTGTCACCAGCGAATCGATGAACGCTTCGTCTTCAGCGGTGATATCCACCGTGAGTGCTTTGGTATAACCGTCCCACTGCTGCTCGGTTCTTGGGCCGACGATGGCTGAGGTCACGGCCTGGTTGTTGAGCACCCAGGCAATGGCGAACTCGACAATGCCGACCCCTTTGTCCTGCACATACGCCTGAACTCGCTGCGCGATACGCAACGACTCCATACGCCATTCGGTTTCCAGCAGCCGCTTGTCCTGGCGCCCGGCGCGGCTCTCGCTGTCGGGGGCGATGTCCGGAGCGTATTTGCCGCTGAGCACACCGCGTGCGAGCGGGCTGTAGGGCACGACGCCCAAGCCGTGGTACGCGGCCGCAGTGATCTGCTCGACCTCAGCCTGGCGATTGACGATGTTGTACAGCGGCTGGCTGATGACCGGCCTGTCCACACCCAGGCGTTGCGCGACGTTGACGATTTCGGCAATTCGCCAGCCGCGGAAGTTCGACACGCCCCAGTAACGGATCTTGCCCTGCCGGATCAGATCGCCAATCGCCGACACCGTCACTTCCAGCGGCGTGTCGTGATCTTCCTTGTGCAGGTAATAGATATCCACATAGTCGGTATCGAGCCGCCGCAGGCTGTTCTCGATGGCGTTGAAAATATGCTTGCGGTTCAGACCGGCCCGGTTGGGCACGCCGTCGGCCGGGCCGATGGCGACCTTGGTGGCCAGCACCCAGTCACTGCGCTGTGCCGCGATGGCCCGGCCGACGATTTCCTCCGAACGCCCGGCGTTGTAGACATCCGCCGTGTCGATGAAATTGATGCCCTGATCCCTGGCCTTGTCGATGATGCGCAGCGACTCTTCGACGCCGGTCTGCTCGCCGAACATCATCGAGCCGAGTGTCAGTGTGGAAACCTTGAGGCCGGACTGGCCAAGGGTTCGATAATTCATGCTCAGCATCTCCATGTCATTCAGGCGAGCTCAGGTAACCCCCACGCCTTGAGCGGGAAGTCGGCCAGCGAGCCCAGCAGCAGGTCCGCATGCTCGTATTGCTCGACCGGCATGTGCGAGTCCGGCACAGCCACGGCGTACATCCCGGCAGCCTTGGCGGCGGTCACACCGAACGGCGAGTCTTCGAAGACCAGGCAATCGGCGGGCGAGACGCCGAGACGGCGGGCGGCGACCAGAAAGATGTCCGGGGCCGGCTTTGCGGCGCCTACTTCCGGATCGTCGGCGGTGACGACGGTGTCGAACAGCTCGAACCATGCGCGGTGCAGGGTAGTCTTGGCCTCGAAGTAATGCACAGACGAGCTGGTGCCCACGGCGATGGGAATATTGTGGGCTGCCAGATGCCGGACCAGCGCCTCGGCTCCGGGCATTGCCGGCGCTTTGGGGAAACGCTCTTCGAGCATAGGTTCACGGGTTTCGAGAAACTCGTCGATCGACATCGGCAGCTCCAGCGCCTTGATCACGTAGTCCGAGAAGTCCCGGGCACCGCGGCCAATGGTGTGCTGCTTGACGGACCAGTCGAAGGTGCGACCGTGGCGACTGGCAATCAAGTGGGTGACTTCGGTGTAAACCCCCTCGGTGTCCAGCAACAGGCCATCCATGTCGAAAATGACGGCCTTGATCGGGCCTCGTTGTGTTTGCTGCTCGCTCATGTGATCACGTCCTGTTCCCAAATTCGTTTCAGCCTAACGTTTCCGGGAAGGCTGTGGCTAGGGTCTGTTTCAAAACCTTTCCGCGGGATTGGCGTGCGCAACAAAAGGCACAAGGCCATGTCCAACGCGCTTACAGAACGGCTACGCGCCCACAGAAATGGCCATGAAGGCTGGGCTGTCGGGATCTGCCGATGATAGTCTCTCGCGGCTTTCAATCGGCGCTGCCGGTCCCGGTACGACTTTCCCATCATCAGAACGGATATCTTCACGTCACTATGAATAAATCAGCAGGTATAGCGATTGGCGTCATCGTCGTAGCGGGCGCACTGGCTACGGCCGGTGCCTGGTACACCGGCAATCAGCTGGAAGGCGCGCTGAACGACTCGATCAGCAAGGCCAATCAGGAACTGGCGAAGTCGTTCAAGGGCACGGACACCAGCGTCAAACTGGAAATGCTCTCGCTCGACAAGCACTTCTTCAGCAGCACGGCGCACTATCGCGTCGACATCCAGAACCTGTCCGATAGCACCCAAGGCGGCCAGTTTCTGTTCGTCGACCATATTGAGCACGGCCCCATTCCGCTGTCGCATCTGAAGACCCTGAACCTGCTGCCGGTCATGGCCCTGAGCAATTTCCAGATGGAAAAAAGCCCCAGCGCCGAAAAATGGTTTGCCATGAGCAAGGACGTTCCACCGCTCACGGGCCAGGCCAGCATCGGCTATGACCGCGCCACCAAAGGCACGCTGCAGATGGCCCCGCTGGAAATGACCGACGTCGACGGCACGTTCCGTTTTTCAGGTCTGGACCTGAACGCCGAGTCGTCGGCCGACGCGGAAAAATTCAGCCTTGCGGGCAACATGGACAATCTGCAACTCAATGTCGCGTCGCCTGACGGTCCGGTCAGCATCGAGATCAAAGGCATGACCTTCGACACGGGCGGCACCAAAGGCAAGTCCGGTTTCTATCTGGGCCATACCAACATGAAAATCCAGAACGCGGGTTTCCAGGTGGTGGGCAAGCCACAGGTGCAGATCCGGGATTTCACCAACACCAACCTGGCGCAGGAAGATGCCGGTAACCTTGCAGCGCAGATCAATTACGATGCCGGCATGATTGCCTACGCTGGCAAGGACGTCGGTTCTGCGCACATGGGCTTCAAGATCGCCAATTTCGATGTGCTGGCGACTCAGGCGCTGTATCAGTTGTATCAGGATAAAATCCTGCCTCAACAGCAACAGGCCGCGCTGGAGAAGCGTCCGTTCCGCCTGGAGCTGAACACGGCTGATCAGGAACTGATGAACACCCAGATGAAAACGCTGCTGGCGGCCAAACCGCACATCGAGCTGGAAAAACTCTCGCTCAAGACCAGCAACGGTGAAAGCCACATGCGTATCGCCGTGGACCTGGCCGATCCAGGCCCGCTCGATCAGCCTTCCGATGCGCTGCTCATGAAGAGCCTGGGCGAAGTCAACGCCAGGGTCGTCCTGTCCAAGCCGATGATTCGCGATCTCGCGACCCAGCAAGCCATTCGTGAAGGCCAGACCGACCTCAAGGTCATCGCTGATCAGGCCAAGGCCGCCGGCGACATGGCCAGCGCCATGGCCGAGATGATGCAACTGGCCAAGGTCGACGGCGACAACATCGTCTCCGACCTGCATTACGCCAACCAGATGGTCGACTTCAATGGCCAGAAAATGACCGTGCAGCAGTTCATGAGCAACGTCATGGGCAAGGTCGGCGTGCTGGGTAACCAGTAAGCCGCCTGCGACACGGTCTGCCGTCAGGACGGGCGATGTGCCGTCCTGACACCAGGCGTCGCTACTGAGTCAGCCCGCGCAGGGTATCCGCCAGTTGCCGGGTACGCTGCGAGGTGCCCGCCGTCATATCGCTGGAGCCTTCCAGTTCCGACAGCAGCCCCGTCAGCGTTCCAACCTCAAGGGACTGCTCCTCGATGTGCTGCGCCACCTTGCGAATTTCCTCGGCCAGACGCTCGATATCGGTGCCGATGTCGTTGGCGTTCTGCGACGTCTTCTGCGCAAGCTGGCGCACCTCATCGGCCACCACTGCAAAGCCACGTCCCATTTCGCCCGCCCGCGCAGCCTCGATGGCAGCGTTCAGCGCCAGCAGGTTGGTCTGCCCGGCGATCTGCTGGATCATCTGCACCACCGACTGAATGCGCAGGCTGGACTTGGCCAGCTCCCGCGAGCCGAGCACCACCTCGTCAGCCTGACTGACCAGGCTTTTGACGGTGTTGCCCGCTTTGTCGATAACCGTTTCCTGCTGGGTGATGGTCTGCGACAGCTCATCCATCGAAACATGCAGCTCGCCAGAGTAATGGCGTAATTGAGCGGCGATTTCTTCCTGATCCTGATGGGCCTTGACCAGCACATCGCCCAGGTCGCTCAGGCCACCGAACACCGGACGGATCTGCTCGTCCAGACCGCTCGGGTCAATGGTTTGTACGAAGTTACGCTGCTTGAACTGATCGATCTGCTTGACCACCACATGGCTCAGACCGGCCAGCTTCTTGATCTGCCGACGCAGAAAGAACGCCTTGAACTCGCCGTAATAGGCGATGAAGTTATCGATGTAGTCGTCGCGGAACGGCTGCCCTTCGGGCACCTTGAAGAAGAACACGGCGGTGAGCGTCTGGTTGAGGTTCAACCCGAGAATCTCGCCAAAGGTCGAGAAGCCCACCACCGGCGTCGCACCGAACACATCGTTCATCCGGCCCAGTTCACTGCCGTTGTTCAGGCGCCGCAGGATGCAGTCGCTCAACAGGCCGAGCAGCGGCTTTCCGGACTTGCCCTGCAGAAAACGCGCGAAGTCCTTGCGCGTGGTGTCGATCATGGACGTTCGTTTGACCATCACCAGCTCTTCGCCGGGTGCCACGTCGCAGAACAGGTGAACCCGCTCGCTTTCATAATCGATGCGCGCAATCGAGCGCACGAACAGCTCTTCGCCTACCCGGATGGCGAACGAGTACTGCGCCAGCTTGCCTTCCAGCTCATGCCGCTCGCACTTCAGCGCGTCACACAGCGCCGCAACCATCGTAGTGATCTCGCCTCTGGGGTTGACCACTTGGCTGATGTAACGATCTTCCAGGGAGGCCGTCAGCACACTCAGGCTCAGTGGCGTCGGCGCGAAGTTCTGGCTCTTGAAGACGCCGAAGCGCACGTTTTTCGCGCTCTTGAGAAACACCACCTGAGCATGGTTTTCGTAGCTGCGTTTGCCGTCGTGAATCAAGGTCTTCTTGAAGTCGCCTTTGCCCCCCGCAGAACCGCCCACGAACAGGCACGGAAAGCGCCCGGACTCATACAGCGCTTCCATAAAAAACGACTCCGACGCCGACAGCCCGTCGAACGTGACGTAGGCCAGCGTATCGCGGTGGTCGATGGGGGTGTTGATCTGCGTGCGCTTGATCGAGTCGGTCAGGCGCGCAATGCGCTCACGCATCGACAGCCGCTTGCCCGCACCGCGAATGTCTTCGCTGTGCAGCGGAATGTGCACCACCTCCGCACTCTTGATGACGCTTGAGTCAAACAGCGCGAGGACGATCCGGTCCCACTGGTTATCCGCCGCGCAGTACAGCGAATCATTGCCCGAGCACAGTTCGCCTGACGTTGTGCACAGGCTGATCTTCGCGTTGGGAAAGCGCGTAGCGACAGACTTGGCCACCTGATCGAAGTCGACGTGCGGTGAAACGAAACCGGTCAGATAGACCGGATCGAAGCTCAGCGCAGACAGCTTGGCGTTCAATTCCCGGGCGGACGTAATGACACTGATGGCGCCTTCGGTCCGCGATGTGCCGGCCCGAAAACGAGATAAAAGGCTCATGGTTAAACCCGTAAAGATAAAAAGCAGAGGCCACGCGGAATATGGACCGATCCTTATTGATCGGCTGCCAACAGGTTCGGGTGAGCTTGAAGGGCGATGAATTTTGCCTATGCGTGCCGCTCAGGACAGGTGCAGCATCAACGCTCTGATGAGGGCGAGCGTCTGGCGATGCACCGAATCATAATGATCATTGTGGCAATAGGGCCGTACCGACAGGGTGATGGAGTCGGCCGTTGTGGAGGACAGGTGCACATCGACAGCGGGGCTGCTCAGTACATTGGGCAGGCGGGCGATCTGATCCTTGAGGCGCGGGATGATCTTCTGCTCGTCGGCGGTGCCCGGCAATGTTGCGGTCAGTTCGACGCTGCGAAAAGCATTGCTGGAAAAATTGACGATCGTGTCAGAGAAGATCTTGTTGTTGCCCACCAGATTCAGCACGTTTTCCGGAGTGTTGATCGACGTGACGAACAAGCCGATTTCGACCACGGTCCCGGTCACGCCCGCCGCCGAAATCAGATCGCCGACCTTGAAGGGCCGCAGCACGATGATGAAACCACCCGCGGCCAGATTGGCCAGCAAACCCGACCAGGCCATGCCGATCGCCAGCGCCACGGCCGCCAGCAGCGCCGCAAAGCTGGTGGTCTCGATGCCGCAATAGCTCAGAATGGCGATCACCAGAATGATATTCAGCGTCACCGTGATGAACGAGCCGACATAGCGCAGGACCGTCGGATCAAACCGCTGCCGCGTCAGCGAACGCTGTGCCATCCTGACCAGCACGCCGATCAGCCAGCGACCCACTATCCACAACAAGGCTGCGATCACCAGCCTCAGAACAACAGTCGTCCCGTACTGCAGAACGACATTGAACAACGAGTTGATTCCGTCAGTGCCGATATTGATGACATTCAGCGCATCCATCACCGCTACTCCAGACCGCAAGGCTCGCCCGGCAGATGGCCTACGGAGCGGAGCCGTACATTGAAGGGCAAAGCAGGGCGGTGGCTACTGGTAGTTTTGACTGGAGGCAAAGGGCCTGCAACTGGTGTTGGGGGCTCAGCAGGTGTTGTGGGCTTTTAGCCTACTCGTGTCTATTTTTTGTTTTTTGAGATGTAGTCAACTATGTTTTGTACCGTTTTGAATTTTTCAATTTCTTCATCCGGGATATCGATGTTGAATTCTTCTTGTAGAGCCATGCTGAGCTCGACAAGTTCTAAACTGCTACCCTTGAAATCCTTGGTTATGTCAGATGTCGGTTTTACCTCTACTACCGCTGCTTCCAAATGCTCGGCCACCAATTCTTTTACACGTGTCATTACCTCTTCCATGATCATCATCTCCTCGCTTGCGATTTTTACTGACTACTGAAATCCTAAAATTAGGCCTCAACAGAAAAGCTGTCTACTGACATTAATAACAGCTGTTCAACAGTGGGAGATCTGAGCCGTTTGGCCATGCTCGTATTAAGCCCGTCGATAAATCGCTAAACTCGCCACCTCACAAGGACGACTCAAGGACCTGGTATGCCGCTCCCTTCTGACACCCTGCGCCGTACGCTGGTGATCTGGCTGTATGCCGTCGCAGTTGCGCATGTGCTGGGCAGTCTGGTGTTCACTTGGGCAGGCTTTTCCGGCTTGCTCGACGGCTACCTGACTACGCTTGAGCAGGCCTTCTGGACCGATGCGGTTCCCGCCGCTGCTCGCGCGCAACAGGTTTGGTGGATGGCGCTGTTTGGCGCAACCTTGCAAACGTATTCCGTGTACATGCTGGCGCTGGTGCACCTGGGCAACCGCCTGAAAAGCGCCATGCCCTGGGGCTGGCTGATTGCGGGCCTGCTGCTGTGGGCGCCTCAGGACATCCTGATTTCCGTGCGTGGGGGCGTCTGGTCGCACGTGTGGCTCGATCTGGCGGCGTTGCTGGCGTTGTTGCCGCCGCTCATCTGGCTGTATCGCCATGACCGCCGCACTTCGGTTGTTCACGCGTCGAAGGACCCTCGTCATGTCTGACTTGCCGCTGCTGTATCTGCTGGCGGGCAACGGCAGCAGTGCCGAATGGTGGAACGACGCGCTGCCGCATTTTCAGCGGCATCAAGCCGTGCCGCTGGAACTGCCAGGCTTCGGCAATAATCCTCAGCCACCCTGCGAAGACCTCGCCGCCTATGCCGATGCGCTGTTGGCGGCGACCGTGAAGGGCAGCGCCATCGTCGCTGTGGGTGTCAATGCCTTGCTGGTCATGCATGCCTTGCAGCGCCAGCCCGGACACTTCTGCAGAAGCATGCTGCTGGCCCCGGTGGGGGCTTTTCTGTGGCAGCGGCGCTTGCCTGCGCTGATGTCGCCGCTGCCCATTCGCAAGGCCATTCACTGGCTGCTGGCCAACAAGCCCACGCTGTTTGCGCACAAGTTTTCCAGGCAGACCTGGCCAGCCGAGCACTACCAGCGCATGGGCTCCGGTTACGCCCGCTGCCGTGCTTTCGTGCCGTATTGGGATCTGTTGCGTGCCGACACCGCGCTGCCGCTGCTGGAGTGGGTGCAAGATCCCATAGAGCTGGTCTGGGGCGATCAGGACGAGGTCCTGGGTATCGAGCAGGCGGCAGCGTGGTCGGCCATTCTGGCGCGTGCCGACCTGAGCATCAGCCTGAAACCGGGCTGGGGTCACTACCCGTGGATCGACGCGCCGGCCGAGTTTGCGCAGTGGCTGGAGTCGGGCGAGCGCGGCTTCGTTGCGCACACCAAAGGCGGCCGTCTGCGTCTGGCGGCCATCGCCGGGCAACCGGTGCCCGATGCACTGTCTCTGGTGCAGGGCGATGACTCGGCCTTGCCCGGGTTTCTGGCCCGTCAGCCTGACGCTATATGGGCCGTGCGCTCATCCAGCTTCGGTGAGGATCAGGCCGATGCGGCCAATGCTGGTCTGAGTACCACTTTTCTTCGCGAGCCCAGCCACAACGTACCCGTGCGCGTTGCAGAGCTGCACAACGCTGGCGTCGAAGAGGTGGTGGTACAGCGCTTCATTACGCCGGTGCTTTCCGGGATCGCTTTCGTGCGTCACCTGTCGGTCGAGCTGGAGTGGGTGCAAGGGCATCTGGAGTCGCTGGCCGACGGTCAGGCAAGTCCTGAGCGAGCAATCATTTCCCGCCTCGGCGCGGCCTGGAGCAGCGGCGACTTCAAGCCATCCCAAGGTTTGACTGAGGAGGCGCTCTGGGACTTCCTGCAGGGCATTCTGCGCGTATTCCACTACGTGCCGGGCGACGTCGAGTGGGCCTGGGATGGCCGCCAGCTGTGGCTGCTGCAGTACCGCCCGATCAGTGACTACGGCTGGCGCCGCCACCTGACCGCCGCCAATATTGCGGAGATCCTGCCGCCCCAGCCCAGCAGGCTGGTCGAGTACGCACAGCGGCGTGCCGCAGGCAGCATCCCGGCGATCATGGCGCGTTGGGAATCACGCGTGTTGCAGGACAACGAGCCATTTACCGCACTGTTTGGCGCAGCTTCCTACATCAACAACGACCTGTTTCTCGCACGCCTAGCTGATTGGGGCATCGCCTCCAGCAGTTACGCCGATGAGGTCGGTGGCGCGACCCCGCATCTACCGTGGCGACCACTGCGTCTGCTGCGCTCATTGCCGGTGTTTCTGCGGATGCAACGTGTCGCGCGTGGCCACTTGTTGACCCTGGAAAAGCAACTGCACCGTTTCGACCGAGAGCTGCATGCCCTGACGGCCCAAGGTGCTGACGGTCAGCAATTGGCTGACTGGTTCACCCGTTTCTACGTATTCGTCGTGCAAGGCAACCTGTGCATCGCCACCTCGCTGGCCAGCAGCGGCGGAGACCTGCTGGGACGTCCACCGACCGCTTACGACGACCTGGAGCACTGCCCGCACCGGCTGCCCTGGGAAACCGACCCCGCGACTCCACGCCCGGCAGCCACTGACCTGCCTTTACAAGCCTTCCCGACCTGGCCGGGTTTCATTCGCATCGCCCACCGCGCAGGCCTGCCGGGCATGCGCGGCTACTACCTGCAAGTACGCGAGTGGTATCGCGACAACCTGATGCGCCTGTTCTTCCGCCTGCATCACGCCATGCCCAGCGCCGACCGGGAACACTGGTTTGCGCCCCATCCAGACATTCGCAGCCGTGCCGGCAGCTTCTGGCAGGACGGCCGCGAAGGCACCGAGCAGGCCACCGGTTTCATGATCTATCCTGGCCAGGTGCAAGGCATTCTGGGCGAGGACATCCTGCTGGAAGACACCCTCGACCCCGGACGCCACGCGCACTACCAGAACGCCCGCGCGGTGATTGCGCGCATGGGCGGACGTCTCTCGCACGGCTCGACCTTGCTGCGTGAACTGCGCAAACCCTCGGCCGTGCTGCCGCAGGTTGATCTGGCGTGGGTGGGGCGTGAAGTGCTGTATGTGGATGGGGAGTTGAGGTTGGTGGAAGGGCAGGCATAAAGCCCGAGGGGAGTTATCCACAGCCAACCCGCACGCTCATTGAGCGGTGCGGGTGCTCAGCTGACTACATCTGCAGGTCAGAGACGCATGCCTTTGAACGGGTTCCAGCCTTGCTCGCCTTTCACTTCCTTGAGGTAGTAGGAGTAGTTGGCCGTCAGGGCGTACATCAGGGAAAACACGACGTTCAAGCCGGTGCCCAATGCTGCCGGAACCTCCATTCCGAGGATCCCGAAGAGCAGAGCTATAACGATGTTGACCGCGATAATGACGCCGATCAGCGCCAGATTTTTCTTCCACAGACCCAGCACGAAGAAGTAAATCGGACCGAAGAAAAACGCGATGATGTTGGTGCAGACAAGCAACTTCTTCTTGAAGTCAGGCAGCGCGTTCACTGCCGGCTTGAAGCGTGGATCGTTCGGCGCACCATACGTCTCGAAAAAACTGAAGCGCTCTTGCCACTTGGCGCTGTGCTGGCCAGTGCTTTGGGTCTGATCTGTCGTGCTCATGGTGCTACTCCTTGTGTTCCGTGGGGTGACGTTTTCTTCCGGGAAATCCTGTGTCTCTGATATTGCTGCTTTTGTAATCAGCGAGCGATTGTATGAAGTTTCCAGGTGGCGTACTACGCAATTGCGCCCCGAGCCCTTCATGCCGCCTCGACAAGGTATAGCCAAACGCTTACACGCGGTGGAGGGATTTGGCCATTTCCTATCTGGTCCTTCCTCCGTAGTATTGGATCCATCAAGTGGTGAACAGGAGTTCACCCGGATCAAGGATGATCGACCATCGCCTCGGAGGCAGCCGACAGGGAGTCGGGATGGTCTTGGAAAAACCCGCTTCGGCGGGTTTTTTGTTGGGCGCAATAAAGTCCTCGTTGAGCCCGGGCTATTTGCGTAGCGCCTTTCTCTTGCGCAGGTTTTCACGATGCACCTCGAGATCCTTGCGCCGCCGCATCTCCTGACGGATCTCCTTGCGTTCGGATCGAATAATCCTCCATTGCATGCGTAACTCCCGGCCGCGCTCGCTGTTGAGCGATAAAAGGCCCAGCAACGGGAAAAGCAGCCCCAGCACGTAAAGCATCAACTCGAAACGCCGCCAGTGCGCAGGGGCAGTGGGCAACACGGCGAAAAAGCAGCTCACCAGAATGGCCGCCAATATCCACATTCCACAGGCATGCCCGCGACTCATCATGATGCCGCCGAAACTCAAGACCAGTGATACGCCCATCATGAGCATCATTGACTGGCCCGTTCTCTCCGGCTCATTTGGAAAGTACGCATCGACCACCGTGCCTGCGGTAATGGCGAGGGAAAATATGCCCATGAAGATCGGAGTCAGAAAGGACAGCAGATAACGCGAGCGGAAAGCGGCAACGTGACTGCGGTAAATCACCGTAGGCTCCGGCGAGGCCCGCTTGCTGCGAGATTGTTTACCCATTTTTCTTCCCTGGTTGGGTGTGGCGGTTAGTTGTCTTCTTCGCTGATGGTCTGTTACCTGACTTCATTTGATGAATGATATTACCCATTTCAAAAACCTACCCAGCCACCAGCGACTGCGTGCTTCACGAAGCTGTTCGATGTACTCGAACGTGTAAGACCGATTGTGCTTCTTTTCCAGCGCCAGGATTTTTTTCAGTATTCGGATGGCGTCCCTGTTCCAGTAAAGAAGGTAAAGATTGCTCAGTGCTATCCAGATACTGACCATAATGATCAGTTCTATAGGCCACACGATCATTGCAGCGATTCCGGCTACAATGACGCCTCCGCTTAGTAAGTTTCCGTTTCTCGTGCTGACATAACCGTGCACCATATAGACCTTGTTATCTCTGGTCTCAAAAGACAGCTGACCTGATCTCGATTTTGTGAAGTAAATAAATAAAAATGAAACAAGCATTAATAGGGCCGGAATCATCGCCCACGATAAAGCATCTGTCGTTGACGCGTCGTATTCAGATTTTGCTATAAAATAAATAACGCTTGTATTCATGAGTAGAAATGAAGAGAAAAGGCCTGTGAAAGAATGAACTGAGATTGCAGTGAAGCTTTCGCTCAGGTAAATCAAATATATTGTTCGCATGAGCAGGGTAAAAAAACCGAGGCATACCAGCCAGAAAAAATCCGATTTAAACGTCGACATTGTGCCAAATAAGGCAATCAGGAAGAAAGACCCGTAAAGTCCCTTTTTTATTGCGTTGGGTTGTGGTTCGATCATGTGGTTAACTCAAGTTTTTAAAGCGAAAATATAAAAAATTTAATGGCTTGGTCTGAAAGATCATACATCAAATATTTAAGTGTATGACCAGTCGTCCCACTATTTTAGATGGTTGCATTTGACGTGTGACTTAGTCAAAGCGGCCAGTATTGCGCGCCAGCAATTGGCCGTTGGCTTCGTATTCATACTGGGTTTCGCCGCGCAGCTTGTCGAGGGTGCGGCTCAGCTCGCCAGCCGGATCGTATTCGTAGCGGCGGCGAATCGGGTTGTAAGCGTGTTCGACGTAGCGCTCTGGCTTTATGAGCGGGTTGTGGATCTGTGACAGCTTTTCCGCAGGTAGGATTGTGGCGTACTGCCACGCCTTGCGGCCCATGCTCTCGTAGCCGAAGCAGCTCGTGAGTTTGCCTTTGGGGCGATAGCCCCAATACTCATGATCTCTGATCAGTTGGTGTTTGGGATTAAACTGTCTTATTAAAGCCACTGCCAAGCTACGATTAAAAATAAAACGATATCTTTAAGAAGGAATAAATCTAAGTTTTTAAAGATCGCTAGCATTGCTTATTCAAAATAAGGTGAGCTAGTCGGTATTTATGTAATTTTTACTTTTATGGATTAAGTGTGAAAAATCAATAAAAATTTATTTTGAGTCCGCATGTTAGTGCTAGCTTTTGAGATCAGGGTTTTGATGAGAATCTAACAAATTGCCTGTGTAAGTCTAATGCGGATTTATACTTAATAAGTTTCACATTTTCCGAGATGATCTCTTCTCTTTTTTCTAGTTTTTTAGTTAGCAGTGCTATTGAATAGTCTAAATTAAAATCTTTTTTAATTTTCAGTACGTCAGATGCTTTTGGCTTGGTCTCTGCGACTGAAACTATGTTATCACTATCACTATCACTATCACTATCACTATCACTATCACTATCTGCATAAGCCATCACGTAGGCAGTTAGCTTTTCAATGGAGTCAAAGACTTCAGCGTCATTAATAAAGGGCTCTCCAGCCCCTATAAAGTAGAATTTTTCCAAGCCTTTTTTGGGGATTAATATTAATCCGCCTCCAGAGTCATCTCCAATCAAAATGTACTCGGAGAAATTTATATCTATTTCATATGTTTTGTTACGCTCGACAATTTGATCAGTAGGATAAATTACGATTTGATCTTCTAACACCGCCCCATTGCATTCAGACCAAAATGTTCTCAACCAGTTTTTTTCTGAGATTCCTAACTCTTTGCAGATGGATTCTATTTCATTTACGTTGGCAGGGCTGTTCTTTTCAGTGAAGGATATCATTAGTCAAATGCTCCCAGGGAGTCGAAGTATTTATATGATCTGCTCGCAGCTTTCTTTGCTACGCTAGGACTAACTCCGGAGTCTATTAGCTCTTTGTATGCGGTTCCAAACTCTTCCTTAATGGTGCCGTTAAATCCGCCCAATCTGCGTCTGGTTCGTTGAAGTGATGAAACAATAGCGTGTGATTCTCCAGAAGAGCTTTTAATAAAACTGCTGGCGCTGCGTTACGCTTATATCCTGCTACATTCCTCTTTGCCCACTCATCCTGAATAAAGTGGTGTGACTGAACTGATTTATCACTTGGGATGTTTTTATTACCAGGCGCTCTGTTTACGCCCGGTGATAAATTTTCATGGGTATCGACATCACCTGATTTATAGCCCCCCGGACGATTGCAAGCCCAGCCCCATGGATCAACCCATGCTGTGGGATTTGGAACATATTTGTAAAGGTTATCCCCCCATCCAACCCAATCGGATCCTGCGTTATAAACCGCCCAATCTCCGGGTCATAATACCGAAACGTGTTGTAGTGCAGTCCCGTCTCGACATCAAAATACTGCCCCCTGAAACCGCAGGTTCTGCTCAACCTCGTTCACCACCAGCTTTTCCACCGCGCCCCACGCCCGGTATTTGGCCTGCCA
Organism: Pseudomonas sp. ICMP 10191; assembly: GCF_001467335.1. NCBI lineage: Bacteria > Pseudomonadati > Pseudomonadota > Gammaproteobacteria > Pseudomonadales > Pseudomonadaceae > Pseudomonas > Pseudomonas sp. ICMP 10191. The sequence continues at coordinate 2,676 of NZ_LKGW01000104.1, read as the reverse complement.
GACGATCTGCCCTTCGGCGTCGGTCATTTCCAGCGGTGTACCGATCTGGTCGGTGTGGAAGTAGTAGACCTTGTTCTCGACTTCGCCTTCTTTCTCGTCCACACGGGCCAGATGCACATAGCTGCCGGGCTCGTAAAGGTACAGGCTGCTCTGGCCCGGACTTTCCTCACGCAGCATCCGCAAGCCTTGCCAGAGGAAGCGTTTGTGTTCGGTGTAGCCTTTGATCTCGGACTGTTTGGCGACACGCCTGCCCAGACTGTCGTACTGGTAGCTGCTGGTGCTTTCCACCTGCGTGTCGGCCATGGTCTCGGTTTTGACCAGGCGGTTTTCGCAGTCGTAGGTGATGGTCTGCCAGCGCACGATGCCGACGGTTTTCTCGATCAGGTTGCCCCAGGGGTCGTAATTGTATTCGTGGCGCTCCCACTGTTTGAGGCTGTTTCACATACTACCTACCGTAGGTCCTGCTCAACCTCGTTCACCAAAAACTATCATCTCCCCAGGACCGATACTTCGCCTGCCAGACGACCTGACCTTCAGCATCGGCCATTTTAAGCGGTTTGTGCTAAAAGTCTAATTTAGCGTCGTAAGATTTTTTCTCGATATAAATAAAGCTTATGCCTTACCAGTCCCCTCTCCATTGTTCAGCAAAATTTCCTTTATTTGAAAATCCCGCAATTGTCGCTGCACTATAGAAAAAATCCAAAAAAATCTCTCTATCTTCTGTGTCTATTTTTTCAGCTAACTCATTTATCTCCAAAATGCTATTTTTTAAAATTAACATTTTTTGAAAGTCGCTTGCGTCTTCAGCTATCTCGGAAAGTCGGCCAAAAAGCTTTTCCATTGCTGGTAGTGTCAGAGCTTGAAAGTCTAGGGCTGAAACTTCTAAAAGCTTCAGTCTTAAAGATTCCAGCTGAAGTGAATTCATATTTAGTCCTAGAAGCTACTCTATAGGGAAGCCAGTGGGTCTTTCTATGGACGGATAAATAAACTTTTTTTGTTCATCCCAGTTTATCCCCGTATCTTTAAAAAACTTAATCCTATCTAGGAGCTTTTTAGGATCCCCGAAAACGCCACAAAATTCATGTGCGTTAATAGTTTCAATATCGCTTTTGTCTGAAAGAGCAGTCTTGATCACTCGTCCGCCAACGCTGGAATAGCTATCACTCAACTCTATAAGATTTGATGTGTAAACATTTTCTGAAACCCATTCAAAAGAAAGCATTTCTTTTATTATAGGTCTAGAGTTTTTTATAACCTCATTATCATTGAGGATCCTTACGAATATGTTCTTTATACGTTTCTCAGCTACAAAAATACAAAATAGTAACTTGCATTTGTTAAGGTCAACGTCTTTCCAGCTGTCATTTGACCTAAACACATCAAAAAACTCCATCAGTCCATTTTTTCTCATTTGGGCTAATGTATATGTAACATCGTCGACCTTGACAACGAGTACTGCGTCTTCTGACCACTTTATGCTTTTCAACATCCCGATGCTCCGGTTTTAAGTTTTGCACCTGCTGCTTTTGCACGATACTCATCTGCTGCAGTCAAGTAATTATTTCTGTTTGGGTTCTTCATTCCAACGGGGTTTTGTCGGTTAGAGGTTTTTTCCAGTCCGCCTCTATCTTCAAAAACCCTTTGTTCTAAGCCCCGTGCAGTATTTTTCCCAGCCTGACCATCACCAACGAAAATTGGTCTGGGCGCTTGATTAAATCCAGACGTATTCGGATACCTATATTTAAGCACGTCTTCAGCCGAGTGCCCTAGCCCTGGCTTGCTTGCATAACCTACGTAGGGTTTACCATTTTTTATACCTTCATAAGTAATGTGTGTAGCATTTGCAGGATTGCCTGCCCAGCCTAGAGGGTCAAGCCAGCTTAGGGGGTTGTGAGCATACTGATATAAATTTGCGCCACCGATAATACTAATCGGATCCTGCGTTATAAACCGCCCAATCTCCGGGTCGTAATACCGAAACGTGTTGTAATGCAGCCCCGTCTCGACATCAAAATACTGCCCCTGAAACCGCAGGTTCTGCTCAACCTCGTTCACCACCAGCTTATTCGCCTGCCAGACGATCTGCCCTTCGGCATCGGTCATTTCCAGCGGTGTACCAATCTGGTCGGTGTGGAAGTAGTAGACCTTGTTCTCGACTTCGCCTTCTTTCTCGTCAACACGCGCCAACGGTGCATAGCTGCCGGGCTCGTAGATATACAGACTGCTCTGGCCGGGACTTTCTTCGCGCAGCATCCGCAGGCCTTGCCAGAGGAAGCGTTTGTGGTCGGTGCGGCCTTTGATCTCGGACTGTTTGGCGACTCTTCGGCCAAGGCTGTCGTACTGGTAGCTGCTGGTGCTTTCCACCTGCGTGTCAGCCATGGTCTCGGTTTTGACCAGGCGGTTTTCGCAGTCGTAGGTGAAGGTCTGCCAGCGCACGATGCCGACGACTTTTTCGATCAGGTTGCCCCAGGCGTCGTATTTGTACTCGTGGTTCGCCCACTGTTTGAGGCGGTTGTCTTTGACGTGATCGAAGCGGCTGGTGTTGAAGTTGAGGCGGTTGGCCGCAGCGTCGTAGCGGAACTCTTCTCCATCGACCACTCGGCCGGTGTTGCGCGCTAGCAACTGGCCGTTGGCTTCGTATTCGTACTGGGTTTCGCCGCGCAGTTTGTCGAGGGT